>CAYOUE010000056.1:0-17292 GCA_964407075.1 uncultured Hyphomicrobiaceae bacterium | reverse complement strand
CGGTGTTGAAGTCTCTCGTCGGTGGAATGCCCATCTCCGCGGCGGCCTGCGCGACTGCGTCCAGCACGGCCCAGCTCACCCGCGGCTCCTCCACGCGCCATTCGCCGCCCGCGCCGTGATGCTCGGTGTCGCCGAGAAAATGATCGTCCAGCCGTTTGAAAACCGGAAGCACGTCGTCCCAGCTCCAGCCCGCAAGGCCAAGCTGCCGCCAGTGATCGTAGTCCTGCATCTGGCCGCGCATCGAGATCATGGCGTTGATCGAGGACGACCCGCCGATCACCTTGCCGCGCGGATATTTCAGACTGCGCCCGTTCAGGCCCGGCTCCTTCTCGGTCTCGAACATCCAGTCCGAACGCGGATTGCCGATGGCGAACAGATAACCGACGGGGATGTGGAACCAGATCCAGTTATCCCTGCCGCCCGCTTCGAGCAGGAGCACCCGGTTGCGCGGATCGGCCGACAGCCGGTTCGCCACGACGCATCCGGCCGACCCCGCCCCGACGACGATATAATCGTACTCGCCTTCGAGCGCCGCCGCTTCCGTCTCCATGGCAACAGTCCGTTCCTGCATGACGCCGTCTCCCTCCCGTATTCCTGGAGGTTGCCCCCCCATGCCGTGATTTGCAGGCGAATGCTGAGGGCGGCAGATCGTTCGTGCAAGGAAAAAAAGACGCGCGCGGCTAGTGTCCCGATTCCGAAGTTCGCCTCATCATTTCAATACCCTCCGGAAGCGAACTTCGGAATCTCAAGGGACACTGGAACATTGATTCAACTAGTGTGATTTAGATCCTGAAGTTCGTTCGGCGCACGCCTCGACGTGTGACGAACTTCCGGATCATCACACTAGCCTATTCGCTGCTGACCTGAAGGCCGAGAGTCTTCGCCGCGTCCGCAACCTGCTTCAGCTTGTCCGGCGCGCTTCCAAGCGCCTTTTCGGCGCGTTCGAGCGCCGCGCGCGCCTTTTCCGGCTCGTTAAGAACCATATGCGAGCGGATCAGCATGATCCAGCCATCCGGGTCGTCGGGCGCGCCTTCCAGCCTTGCCGCGAGGCCGTCAACCATGCCGCGCACCATCGCCTCGCGGTCCGCCGTGCTCATTTCCTCTCCGCCGCCGCCGGACGGCCCCTGCCGCGCCGCCATGCGCCCGCCGACGTCGATGCCGTGCGCCTCGGCGAGCGCCTCGATGCGCGTGCGCAGATCGGCGGTCCATTCGGCATCCGGCGGCGCACCCTGATAGAGCGCGAGCCATTCCTCGATCGCGCCTTGCGGATTGCCGCCCTGTTCCAGCGCGACGCCCTTGTAGAACCGTGCCCGCTCGTCCCTCGGATTGAGCGCGAGCGTCTCCTCGAAGACGGCGAGCGCCTCTTCCGTGACCCGGCCTCCGGATGCGCGCACCATCGCCTCGCCGAGCAGCGCGCGGATCACGGAACTGTCTCTGCGCAACTCCGCCGCGCGGCGATAGGCGTTCGCCGCCCTGCCGAACTCGCCCATGTTGTAATAGGTCCAGCCCAGCACGCGCCAGCCGTCCGCGTCGTCGGGGTTCTCCGCCAGCCGTTCCTCCAGCCGCCTCGCCAGCGTCTCGACTTCGCTCGACTGCTGCGCGGCGTCCGTTCCGGTCTGCCCTCCAGCCGCCTGTTCCGCATCGCTCCGAGGCAGCCCCGCCGTGTCGCGGGCCTGCTGGGCGAAGAAACGGTCGGCATGGCCGATCGCCGCATAGATGCCGATCGAGCCGAGCACCACGATAGCCGCCAGCCCTGTCACGATGCGGTAGTGCCATGCGGCGCTGAGCGGCTGCGTGTCCGCAGTTGCGTCGCGAGCCGCGCGCAGCAGGCGGCGCTCGATCTCGGCGCGTGCGAGCTTCGCTTCGGCCTCGCCGATCATGCCCAGTTCGAGGTCGCGGTCGATCTCGGTGAGCTGGTCCTTGTACACGTCCATGCCGGTGACTTCGTCCGCTTCGCCGCCTCTGCCCTGCAGGAACGGCCCGGCCACGACCAGCACGGCGAGAATGACGAGTACGGTGAGCACCGCTGCGAGCATCATTGCGGACGACCTCCGCCGAGAATGTCCCTGAGTTGCCTGCGTTCCTCATCGCTGAGCGCGGCGGCGTCCGGTTCCGATGAGGCGTTTCCGCGCCGGATCAGCGTCCAGTATGCAAGGCAGGCGAGCAGCAGAATGATGAAAGGCCCGGCCCAGAGCAGCAGGGTGCTCACCTGCACCGGTGGCTTGAGAAGCACGAAATTACCGTAGCGCGCGACGATGTAGTCGAGCGCTTCCTGATCCGTGTCGCCCTCGGTGAGCCGCTCGCGAACCAGTATGCGCAGGTCGCGCGCAAGCGGCGCGTTGGAATCGTCGATGGACTGGTTCTGACACACGACGCAGCGCAGGATCTTGCCGAGATCGCGGGCCCGCTGCTCCAGCACGGGATCGTCGAGCACTTCATCAGGCTCCATAGCGCCGGCAGGCAGCGCTAGGAACGCTAGCAGAACCGGTATCAGGGCGATATCGCGCAGCCTCATTCCTGCCTCCTACTCAGCGGGCGCAACAACCGGCCCATGACGCGCCCGCTGCGGCGCGCCGATCCTCAACCGCCGGTCTGACAGCGAAACGAAGCCGCCAAGCGTCATGATGAACGGGCCGAGCCAGATCCAGGGCGCGCCGGGGTGGTAATAGGCGCGGACGGTCCATTGTTCGGTGTCATTACGCTCCCCGATCGCCAGATAGACATTCACCAGGCCGTTGGTGTAGATCCCGGCTTCGGTCGTCTGCATCCCCCTGACATTGTAAAAGCGCCGCTCCGAAAACACCGACGAAACGAACTTTCCATCGGACGTCACGTCGAAATTGGCGCGCTCGGTCTCGTAATTCGGGCCGGGCGGCCTCGTTATCGAGGTCAGCGTCACCTGATATGAGCCGAGATCGAGTTGCCCGCCGACCGGAAGCGCGCGAAGCTCCTCATGCTCCCAGGCCGTCATGACGGTAATCGCGGCGGCGGTGATCCCCATCCCGGCATGGGCGAGCACCAGGCCGATCACGGCGCGGGGGGTCGTCAGCAGCATTTCCCAGCTTCGCGCTAGCGGGACATGAAACAGCCGGATGCGATGGGCCAGGACGGCGAGCGAGCCGAACACCACCCACATCGCAAGGCCGAGCGCCAGCGCGGCGAAGATATGCGCGCCGAACGTCGCAGCCATGACCGCAAGCGTTCCGGCGACGGTGGCAGCCGCCGCCCATTTCAGTTTCGGCAGCGCCTCTGAGAGACGGTCGCGTTTCCACTTCAGCATCGGCCCGATCGCCAGAACCGCAAGGAGCGGGATCATCATCGGCACGAAGGTCAGGTTGTAGAATGGCGGGCCGACCGAGATCTTGTCGTTCGTCACCGCTTCGACGAGCAGCGGATAGAACGTGCCGAGCATGACCGTCGCCGTCGCCGAGATCAGGATGACGTTGTTGAGCACCAGGCTGCTTTCGCGGCTGACGGCGGAGAAAGGCGCGCCCTGCCTGATCGACGGCGCGCGCCAGGCGTAAAGGATCAGCGCCCCGCCCGTCGCGATGGCGAACAGGGCGAGCACGAAGACGCCGCGTTCGGGGTCGAGCGCGAAGGAATGCACGCTGGTCAGAATGCCGGAGCGAACGAGGAACGTGCCGATCAGACTGAGCGAGAAGGTGACGATGCCGAGCAGGATGGTCCAGTTCACCAGCGACTGCCGCCGCTCCATGACGAGCGCGCAGTGCAGCAGCGCCGTTCCGGCCAGCCACGGCATGAACGAGGCGTTTTCGACCGGATCCCAGAACCACCAGCCGCCCCAGCCGAGTTCGTAATAGGCCCAGAAGCTGCCGAGGGTAATGCCGAGCGTCAGGAAGCACCAGGCGGCCAGCACCCACGGGCGCACCCAGCGCGCCCAGGCCGCGTCGATCCGCCCCTCGATCAGCGCCGCGACCGAGAAGGCGAAGGCCATCGAGAAGCCGACATAGCCGAGATAGAGGAAGGGCGGATGGAGCGCGAGGCCGATATCCTGCAGCAGCGGATTGAGATCCTGTCCGTCGGCAGGCGCGGGAAAGATCCGCCAGAACGGGTTGGATGTGAAGAGAATGAAAGCCAGGAACCCCGCGCCGATCATGCCCTGAACGGCGAGCACGCGGGCCTTCAGTGTCGCAGGGAGATTGCGCCCATAGACCGCGACCGCGCTGCCGAACAGCGCGAGGATCAGCACCCAGAGCAGCATCGAGCCTTCATGATTGCCCCAGACGCCCGTCACCTTGTAGAGCATCGGCTTGGCGGTATTGGAGTTCTCCGCGACGTTCAGCAGCGAGAAATCGGACGTGACATAGGCGTTGGTCAGCGCGGCGAAGGCGATCGCGATGAAGATCGTCTGCCCGTTCGCCGCGGCGCCGCCGAACTCCATCAGCCTCGGCTCGCGGATATGCGCGCCAATCATCGGCGCCACGGACTGCGCAATGCTGAGCATGAACGCAAGGACCAGCGCAAAATGTCCGAGTTCTGCTATCATGGGTCGTTTCCTTGCCGGCCCTTGCCGTTTCCGGTTGAACTTAGGGCTTTTGCCTGTGGATATAAAGGCGAGATGCAGGCAATTTCCGGGTGATTCATTGCCGCATCGGGAAGCCGCGCCGCGCCGATGTACCCGCGCCGCCGGCCTCCCGGACGCAGACTCCGGCGCTCATGGCAGGAGCGTTACCCCGGAGCGACGCCTGTTTCCTGCCGCAATGAGCCGATAGGCAAGCCGTCATGAGGTTCTCATGAATGTTACCGCCCTGCGAGGTTTGCGCGCCGGGTTACGCCATCAGTGAAAGAGAAACTTCGATATTCCGGGAGTGAAGCAAGTCGTTTCCCGCTTGGATTGCAACGGATATGTCTGTTATGCTTCCGGCCGGTCTGGTCCGTCCGGGAAATATTTTGATAACGGGCTGGTAATGCCCGGCTTTTGCGCCGGATCATATTTATGAATTGCAATAGGTTTTCGACTCCGTGCACTATAGCGTCGGGATTCGAAGCCGGGTTTTCCTATGTTTGATACGGCCTTGCGGTTGCTTGCAGCTCTATTGCTCGTCTGTTGCGGCGCGTCCGCCGCGGCGGCGCTGTCGCATGTGCCTGCGCCGCATATTGGCGCAGACACCTTGATCGAAGCGCAGAGCGGCGCGCTGCACACAAACAAATGGCGTCATCCCAAGGACGCCTATTCCGAATTCACCCGCCTAAGCCCGAAAGACTGCGCGCAATATCCCGCCGCTCGCCATCCCGATTGCGCCATGCTCGATTCCGGGAGTGACGATCTGGGCGATCCGGACTATTTCAGCGACGCGCATTCGGATCCGGGCGTGCCCGTCACGCGAAGGAGCTATCCGGCAAGAAGGGTGGAGCCGGAGACGGTTCCCTTGCGCCGCGACGCCGGCAGGCCGGTGCTGGGGCGTCATGAAGACCCGCTTCTGGACGACCGCTATCTGCGCACGGTTGCGGGGCAATTGCTGCTGATGACGTTCGAGGGACAGTCGCCGCCCCAGGCGGGCCTGGTCCGCATCATCGACAGGCTGAAGGCGTTCGAGGCCGCAGGCGTCCTTGTCAGGGCCGAGAATGTCGTCAGCTCCAGCCAGTTGAAAACGCTCTCGGATCTGCTTTCGGACGCGAATGACCGCAAGCCGCTCATCATCATCGAGCGCCCCGGCTCCAGTTCGCTGACCTCGGCGGCGAAACCCGGCTTCAGCCTGTTTCCATCGCCGCGCGAGCTGGGCGACAAAGGCGACGCGCTCGACGCGTTCAACGCCTATCAGCGTATGGCGAAGGAACTGGCTGCGAGCGGGATCTCGATGAATATCGGTCCGGTCATCGACGTCTGCCGACCCGAATCGCGCAGAGACCGGAACCTGTGTTACGGGGAAGAACCAAGTCACGCGGCGGCCTTCGCAAGCGCGTTCAACTTCGCCCATCGCGACCAGAAGGTTCTGACGGCGTTGCGTTTCGACGCGGAGGACGGAGGCGAGTCGAGCCGGCAGGTGTTCGATCTGATGCTGGCGAGAATGCCGCCGGATGCGCTCGTCATCGACCTCGATGCCGCGGCCGGCGGCATTTCGGAGCGGACGGCCGAAGCGCAGCGCGATTTCCGGCGCGCCGGTTTCGGCGGCGTCATCATCCATACGCGGTCGGACCCGCTTTCTCCGGGCGAGACCGCCGAAGCGCTCGTCAGGACCCTCGGCAGCGGCGCCGACATGCTGCTTTTCACCCCGGCGCCGGGCTGGTCCATCCGCCCCGTCGTCGAAGTGCTGGAACTGGCCGCCGACAGCGGCCGGATCTCCCAGTCCCGCTTGCGCGAAGCCTTCGAGACCGTCTACCGCATGAACTGGCGGCGCAGGCAATGGCAGAGCGAAACCGCCGCGACCGCTTCGGATGCGACCTCCTCGATCTACAGCCGCCCCGTACGCTGATCGGCGCGACGCGCGCCCATGCCTTCTGTAGACATCGGGCCGAAGGCGGGCCATGCTTTCCATCGGCCGCCGAGCCGTACCGGCGGAATTAAAGACATTCGAGCGGGAGGAAAGACGCGATGAAGATCGGCTTTATCGGCCTTGGGAACATGGGAGCGCCGATGGCGGCGAACCTTGCCGCCGCCGGGCATGAAATCACCGGCTACGACATCAGCGGCGTGAGCGTCGAGGGATGCGCGCAGGCCGCAAGCGCTGCGGAGGCGGCGGCGGAGAAGGACGCCGTCATCACCATGCTTCCCGACGGCGCCGCGCTGCGCACTGTCTATGCCGGGATCGTACCGGCGGGGCGGCCAGGAACGCTTTTCCTCGATTGCTCCACCGTGGACGTCGCTTCTGCGCGCGAGATGGCCGCGGTGGCGGAGCAGGCCGGGCTTCACCCTGTTGACGCGCCGGTATCCGGCGGCATCGGCGGAGCGAAAGCGGGCACGCTGACCTTCATGGCGGGCGGTACCGGGGAAGCCTTCGCAAAAGCGGAGCCGCTCTTTGCCGTCATGGGGCGGAAGGCGGTGCATTGCGGCCCATCCGGCGCAGGGCAGGCCGCCAAGATCTGCAACAACATGATCCTCGGCGTTTCGATGATCGGGGTCTGCGAAGCCTTCGTGCTGGCCGACCGGCTTGGCCTCGACCGCAGCAAGATGTTCGACGTAGTCTCCTCGTCTTCCGGCTCGTGCTGGTCCATCAACACCTATTGCCCTGCGCCCGGCATCGGGCCGGAAAGCCCTGCGGACAACGATTACAAGCCCGGATTCGCGGCGGAGCTGATGCTGAAGGATCTGCTGCTCGCCCAGCAGGCTGCGGAGGAGACCGGAGCGGCGACGCCGATGGGCGCGCTGGCGGCAGCGCTCTATGAGCGTTTCGTCGCCGAGGACGGCCGGGGCAAGGACTTCTCCGCCATGCTGCCGAAGCTGGCGTCGATGGCGCGCAGGGCCTGACCGCTCTTCACGCGTTTTATTGTCTGCGGCCTGCCCCGTCAGCCTCGTTCTACTCCGCGCCGACAGGCTGGGGAGCCGCCGATTTCCGCCTCGTCTTCAGATTGCCCCTGAGCTGCAGGCCGATGATGAGCAGCGTCAGCCCGAAGAAGGCGAGCGCCGTGGGCGATGTGTAGAAAATGTCGAGGCTGCCCTGCGACAGGATCATCGCCGTGCGGAACTCCCGCTCCAGTGTCGGCCCGAGCACGAGGCCCAGAATGATCGGCGTCAGCGGAATCTGCGCCCGCATCAGCATGTAGCCGATCAGGCCGACCACGCCCATCATGTAGACGTCGAAGAAACTGTTGCGGATCGTGAACGCGCCCACGCCGCACAATACGATGATGATGACGGCCAGAAGATGCGGAGGGATCCGCAGAGCCTGGACGAAGAAGCGGATGCCGAGAAGCTGGATCGCCAGTATCGCGACATAGGCGAGCACGATGGCGATATAGATCATATAGACCTGGTCGGGGTGCTGGATGAACAGCATCGGCCCGGGCACGAGGCCGTGGATGAGCAGGCCCGAAAGTACGATCGCAGTCGCCGGATCGCCCGGAATGCCGAGCGACAGGAGCGGGATCATCGCGCCTCCGGTCACGGCGTTGTTCGCGGTTTCCGGAGCGACGACGCCTTCGATCGAGCCCTTGCCGAACTCCTCGGGGGTTTTCGAGAAACGCCGCGCATGGTCGTAGGCGATGAAGGCCGCGATCGGCCCGCCGGTGCCGGGAATTGCGCCTATGCCCGTGCCCAGCCCTGCGCAGCGCAGCATGAGCCAGAAATTCTGCTTCAGGTCGCGCCACGAGGGTAACTGGACGCTGACCGCCCTGGCGTCGATCTGTTTCTGCTCGCCGCGCGAATAGGTCAGGAAAACCTGGATGATGTGCGGCACTGCGAACAGGCCGATCATGGCGACCAGCAGATTGACGCCCTGCAGCATGTCGGTCGAGCCGAAAGTGAGCCGCTGCGCGCCATCCAGATCGTCGAGCCCGATCGTCATGAGCATCAGCCCGATCAGCCCGGCGATCATGCCTTTCAGAAGCGATTTTTCGGACATGGCGCAGATCGTGGACAGTCCGAAAAGAACCAGGGCGAAGATCTCTGCGGGGCCGAAGCGCAGCGCCATCCGCGCGACGAAATCGACCGAGACCATCATGATGATGAGACTGACGAGGCCGCCGAATGTCGAGACGATCACCGCCGTTCCGAGCGCAAGGGAAGCCTTGCCCTTCTTGGACATTTCATAACCGTCGACGACCGTCGCCGCTGACGATGGCGTCCCCGGAATGCCGAGCAGGATCGCTGAAACCGAGCCGCCGGTCATGCCGCCGATATAGGTGCCAAGCAGGAGACCGATCGCCGACGCCGTGTCCAGCGCAAAGGTCATCGGCAGAACGAGCGCCAGGGCTACGGAGAATGTAAGGCCGGGGATTGCGCCAAAGACAAGCCCCAGAAGTGTGCCGATCGCGACGGCGAAGATGGCTTCGGCTGTCAGCGAAACCTGGACAGCGGTCAGTAGCGCGTCCATAACGCAACTCCAGTCAGAACAGAGTGACCCAGCTTCCGGACGGTAGATAGATTCCCAGAAGCTTGTTGAAAAGCAGCCAGCACCCGGCTGTTATGCCAGCCGCAAATCCCAGGATCAGGACCGGATTGCGAACGCGCAGCACCCCGGCGAGCGTCGCGGCGACGACAACGGGCGTCGCGATCAGAAAGCCGGTTTTATCCATGAGGAAGCCGTAGAAAACGATGAGGCCGAAAACCCAGGCCGCAAAGGCAGCGCCTTCGACGCGTTGCGGACTGTCCTGAGAGTCCGCGTCAGGCTCAGTCTGGCTCCCGCCCGTTCCGGGCACGAGGCTTTTGAGCAGCAGCAGGATAGATACGAAAGCCAGGATAAGGCCAAGCATCAGCGGGAATTCGCGCGGACCGATCTGGCCTTCGATCGAAGCGGTCGGGACCGTCATGTATACGGTCGCCGACCAGACGATCGCGAAAGCCAGCATGATTAAGGCCGTGATGCGGTCTTGTCGTTTGGAGTCCATTGCCGGCTTTGCCTTGACGTATGCTTACTGCTTCTTGATGCCCAGTTCTTCCATGAGCGTGCCGATCTTCGCGTCGTCGGTTGCGATCAGTTCGGCAAACTCGGAAGCTGGCATGAAGGCGGGGCTGAAGCCCAGCTTTTCGGAGGCTTCGACGAACTCGGGAGCTTCCGTGGCTTTCTTCGCGGCTTCTTCAAGCGCTGCGACGACTTCCGGCGGCGTGTCTTTGGGAGCCGCCAGGCCGCGCCACATGGTGATGTTCACGTCGACGCCCTGTTCCATGGCTGTGGGAACATCAGGGAGCAGCGCGATGCGCTCGTCGCCCGTCACCGCGAGAACCCGCAGCGTCCCGGCCTCGACATGAGGAGCGAACTGGCCGGCCCACTGCAGCGCGGCGTCGATGCGTCCGCCCAGAAGCTCGGCCGGAGCACGGCCTTCGCCATACGGCACGTAGACGACCTTGTCGCCGATGCCGGCGGCCTGGAAGAGCGCGACCGAGGTCAGATGCGTAAAGGAGCCGTTGCCGGAGATGCCGACCTTCAGCGGCTCGCTGGCGTTCTTGACGGCCTCGACCATTTCGGGGAGAGAGTTCCAGCCGGAGTCGCTGCGGACGGCCAGCGTGGGCACTTCTGTGGAAACGCGGGCGATCGGGGTGAAAGCCTCATAATTGAACTGCATGTTGCCGGCGTAATATGAGGTGCTGACGGAGTTCGAGTTCCAGACGATATTGTATCCGTCCGCGGGGGTGGACTGGACGTGCGTGTAGCCGACGGCGCCGCCGCCGCCGGTGCGGCTTACGGGCACGACGGGCTGCGGCATGTTCTTGGACATCAGATCGGCGAGCACCTGGCCGATGCTGTTCGCAGTGCCGCCGAAGAGAACGGTCATCTCGACGGGTTTTTCAGGATAATCCGCATAGGTCTTTTCGGACGCAGCGCCAAGGGCCAGGCCGAGGGCCGACGCGCCGATTGCCATATATTTCAAACTTTTCACTGCCATTTCCTCTTCTCCTCGTTGAACATTATGCTTCCTAATACGTGAAAAATTATACGATTTTTTACATTTTGTCTATTTTTTTGTTGTAATAACAATGTTTATTGTTGACGTTATAAATATAGATTGCGGCATATATTCTACTGCGAGTGTCTGTTACAGATCGAATACATCGACCGGCGGGGCTTTTTCCATAACCCCGACTTTCAGCCCTCACTTCGCGCGTTGACCACAAGGCCGCCGAAGTTCCTCTTTCGATGTTCCGCTGTATACGCAATTTTACTTATTTTCCGATCGACTTCCAAGCGGCTCGCACCGATAGACAACCGAAGCTTGGCGTTTTCTTTCTTCAATCGCATGACACCCTAGAGATTTCATTCTGACCGGTCCGTCGTGTATTCACAGATCCGGCTTTTCCGCGCCGCGTCCGGCGGCTCCGAGGCGGTCGGATATGGCTGCGGCGCACCCCTTCACCTCATCCATGACCTGCTTTCTGTGCGCCTCTTCCGCGCGCATTTTCGGCATCAGGCAGCTCACGGCCCCGATCACGGCGCCGGAAAAGTCGCGGATCGCGGCGCCGACGCTGACGACGCCTGGCTGGAACTCCTCGTCGTCGATCGCGTAGCCGTTTCTGCGCACATGCCGGAATTCCTCGATGAGATCGGCCAGCGTGCCGATGGTGCGGTCGGTGAAACGGGTCAGTCCGGCGTCGGCGATGGTCCTTGCGATCTCGGCATCAGGAAGCCATGCGAGGATCGCCTTGCCTGCGCCGGTCGCATGGGCGGCGCGCGCACGTCCGTTCTCGTCGGGGCCGACGCCGACCGGCATCTGCGAATTGAGTTTGGCGAGACTGACCAGCGTATAGCCCTGCATCGCGGACAGCAGCACGGTTTCGCGCGTGTTTTCGTTGAGTTTCTTCAACTCGGGCATGGCGATTTCGGTGAGATCGAACTGCTTGATCCTCGCGTTCGACAATTCGGTGATGCGGCTGCCCAGATAATAACCGCGATTGCGCGGATTCTGGCCGACATAGCCGCGTTTCACGAGCGTTGCGAGCAGATGATGGCATGTGGAGACGTTCAGCCCGGCCTTGCCGGCGAGTTCGTTCAGCGGCAATTCGACTTTCGACGCCGCGAGAATATCGATCAGATTGAGGGCGCGTTCGAGCGACTGGATCGTCCGGACCTGCTTTACGGGCGCTGCCTGAACTTCGCCCGCAAGTGAGTCCATCCGCATCTGTTCAACGGTGTGATCGGTCGTCGTTTCCATCATTCATTCCGCAGACGGCTGAGCGCCTGTCGCTTGTCGGTCATTTTGTCCTGAATAGGGAACATGAATTAGCGCTGAGGTCAAAGCATTTTCGCTATCATCGAATTCGATTTGACCATGTGAAATCAAGCGCCGGCAGAAGAGGCCTGCTCCCATATGCTTCATGTAGACTGTATCTATATTGTCACTCACGGGCGCAGCAGGACGTACACGCTCCGCAGCAAGCGTCGTATAGGGGGCGGCCGCGACCATTTTTTGACCGCGGCGTGAAGTTTCCTCGTCCGCTTTCCGGCGACGAGAGGGCGCGAAACCCTGAGCAAGCAACAGCGCGCTCGAAAAACGCAGACGAGCGCCGCAAGCATACGGGGTTATACTTATGCGGCCCGAATTCGAAAATCGGTTCATGTCCATTGCAGGATTTTCGAATAATCAATCCGAACCGCGTCTGGAAAGTCTGCATTTTCATAAAAATTGAAGAAAAAATGTTCCGGCAGGCGATGCAAAAATAACGGCAACGGCATGACGCCCATCATAAAACGCATATTGAATTCAAGCTGAACTGCACATGTAATTCTTGTATAAATAACATGGCGAAACATGAATGCAGCATACGCACAGACCGCAAGAAATGACGTTAAATTTCATTCAAAAATCATTCAAAAACATCGATTCAATACATGGGCTCGATGCCGCGAGCATCTTCCCTTGTCTGCGCCAACAGAAGATTCATAATTTTACGCTGGCTCGTGCGTTTTGGACCTTGACAAGCTGACGTAGTTTTTCGTGGATCAGCACAACATATATTGCGCCTTGCATATATTTTTTCAATTTTATGGAATGAATTCGATCAGGTTTTCATGATAAATAAATGAAATTGAATTGTATGCAACCCATTCTCTTAACCAATGCGACTGCAAGAAAAGATTTCAACACTTGTCCGTGGCTCCCAAAAATAATAAAAGCATCATAGAGCTTTGACGGCGGTTCACCCCGGCACGGTGAATCCGGACAGGCAATTAGAGCCATTCACGTTAAGCTTTATCGCTGGAGGGATATGAAATTGCCTGCTAAAAGCCAGAAATTCGCGACAATCCAATATCGCCTGGGGAACTGAGTTTACTCAAGGAACTGGACGTAAGCGCTTTCCCAAGCCTGTTGTCCACCATCAACGAAAATTCCACGACGGAGCCTTCGCTATGCGAAAATCAACCGCTTTTCTCACCCCATCCCGGTTACTCGTCACGCTTGTCTTCGCAGGCCTGCTCCCTCTCGCGGTTCAGGCGCAGACCCGGGTCACGGCGCAAACGTCCGGCGAAGCCGAAAGGGTCGAGCGCATCAACCGCTGGACTGTCGGCGTCGCTGGCGGGCAGCTTTCCGGAACCTTCAGCCGGTACGCCGCGGAACTGGCGACCGCGCTGGACGACGGCGACGAACTGCGCGTCCTGCCGATCGTCACCTATGGCGCGACGGATAACGTGACCGACCTGCTCTACCTCAAGGGCATCGACGTCGCGATCACGCACGCCGACGTCTTCGAGGAATTCAAGGTCCGCCGCAACGTCAGCAACATCGACAAGCGCGTCAACTACATTTCGCAGATGTATGTCAGCGAGATGTATCTCTATGTCCGCCCCGAGATCAATTCGATCGAGGATCTGGAAGGCAAGACAGTCGGCCTGCACGTCAAGGGCGCGGGGCAGACGACTTCGGGACCGATCCTGTTCGAACGCTTCGGCGTGAAGCCGAACTTCGAATTCGTGAACAACAAGATCGGCATCGAGAAGATGAAGACCGGCGAGTTCTCCGCCATCGTGCATAATGGCGGAAAGCCGAACCCGCTGTTCCGCGACCTGCAGCCGGAGCCCGGCTTCAAGCTGTTGCCTATCCCTTACAGCGAAAAATTCGCCGACTACTACGTGCCGTCCTCTCTCGGCCATGAAGACTATCCCAACCTTTTCCAGGAAGGCGAGAGCATAGAGACGCTGGGCATCCCCGTCGTGCTCGCCGTCTACAACTGGCCTGAAGGTACGCCGCGCTACCGCAAGGTCGAGCGTTTCATCGAATACTACTTCACGCGGTTCGATACGCTGAGGAAGCCGCCCTACCATCCGAAATGGAAAGGCATCAATCTCGGCGCGACGGTTCCCGGATGGACCCGCTTCCCGCCGGCCCAGCGTATGCTCGATCAGATGACCGCGGAAGCCAGAACCGGCCAGCCCGAAGCGACCACCCAGGTCACGGCCGCACAGGAACTCGCCCGCGCGCTCGGCATAGAAACCGAAGACGAGCAGAAGCTGTTTTCGGAATTCATGAGATGGAGACAGCAGCAGTCTCAATAATTCGAGACTGGAATAAAGAGCGAGACTTGAACATTACGCGCTCAACATAAATTGCTGCTGGTGGCGGACGATGACAAAAAGCGGGAAAAAGCAGCAACGAAACAGGGACCTGCCGGCTCTGCGCCTTGCGCGCGCCGGCCGGTCCTTCGCCTGTGGCGCGCTTCTCGCTCTGGCGGGATCATGCGCACTTGCCGGGGGCGCATCCGCCCAGTCTTCCGGCGAGCCCTCGCAGATCATTGCGCCCACCGTGCTCTCGATACGCAGCGCGACGGAAAGCGGGCTGCCGATCCGCGTGATTACGCCGGAGCGGAACGCTTTCATTCTTATCGAAGGGCTTCCCAAGACGGTCGCCCTGTCGACGGGGCGGCTCTTCGAGTCGGGCGTGTGGGCTGTGAAGGTGTCGGAGTTGCAGGAACTCAAGATCGTCGCGATGGTCAATTCGGAAGAGGAGCGGGATCTGCTCCTTTCCCTGAAGACGCTGGAAGGGGACGTTCTCGCCGAAGTCAGGGCGCGCCTGCGGATCTCGCCCGTCAACGCCGAGCCGGTGGAGGAACCGCAGCAGGCCGCGCCTGAAACTCAGATCACAACGACAGTCGCCGCGCCCCAGGCTGCGCAGCCGGATCCCGCCGCGCAGACGCCCAAGACCGACCGTGAAATCGTCGCGGCGTCGCCACCGGTGATTTCCGAGGAAGACATGGAAAGCATCCTGCTCCTGATGCGGAAAGGGAGCGAGCACATGCAGCAGGGCCGGATCGACGTCGCACGGCTGTTCTACTCGCGCGCCGCCGACAAGGGCTGGGCCGACGCCGCCTTCTCGCTGGCGCGCACCTATGACGCGGCGGAGTTGGAGAAGATCGGCGCGATCGGCGTTGCACCTGAGCCTGACATGGCGGCGAAATGGTACAGGCGGGCGATCGAGCTGGGCGCGACGACCGCGGGCGCCTATCTGGAGCGGCTGCAATAGCCGGCGTAATCCGGCTTCTATGCATATCCGAAGGCTTTGCGCCGGTCAGCCGGTCTTCGTCCACGATATGGAAATGGCGTTCCGCGTCGCCTTGGCGACGGTGAGTTTCCCGGAGAAGAGCTTCCCGAATTCGCCGGTGAAGGACGTGGCCTGATAGCCGTTGTTGATCTCCCGGCCCAGCCTGTCCTCGATGAAGCCCTTGAGTTCGTTATTGCCGATCCTGACCGAACCTTTCTCCCAGTTCTTGCAGATCCTGGACACGGCGAAAAGCTGCCTGAGCTTGGCGAACGAGCCTGCCCCGTTGGCGCAAGCGGTCTCCAGTTCTTCCAGCAGGTTCTGCGCCTCTGTCAGGGAGAACAGCGCTACGTCTTGGGGTGGCGAGACCGCCCGGATCGTGTGGCTCAGCAGATTTTCGAGCTGTATGCGCGTGAACAGCGCGTCGAGATTGGGCATGTCCGCAAGTGGCTCGATATAGATGCGCGCGCCATATGGGCCGTCGGTGAAAAAACCGCTCGCGGCCGGCTCAGCGTCCAGTTCCCTGCCCTTAAGCTCTGCATAGCCCGCGAAGTAGTTCTTTTCGCGCATCAGCCTGTATCCGGTTCTGGCGCCGTTGCGCTGCAGGATGAGCTTGTCCACGGGCGACACGATCTTGATGAGGTGGCGCGCCATCAGATCGTCGGGGAGATCGTTCGAGAGGGCATCGAGAAAATAGCGTATCCGCAGATTGGCGTAGACATCGCCCATCGTCTCCCCGAACTGCAGAAGCGTCGTCAGAATCGGCTCGCGCCGCTCCTTCGGGACGTTGTAGAAAAGGCCGGAGACCATGCCCTGCAGACCCCGCGACAGGATCGGCACGGTGACTTTCTGGCCGTATATGTCCTGCGGCACATCGATGCTTCGATGCTCACTGTTCACTGTTCTGTGATGTAAGGCTTGACTGATCTTGGCTATGTCATTGGACTTGAGGCCTATCCAGGGACCAAGGCAGTTCAGGTCCAGAATCGCCGCCCATGCGAGCCATGGCGATTCCGCATAGAATTCGACCTCCTCGGCAGGAAAAACATTGCGAAACGAATTCACGGCGAACTGCCGCTCGGGCATGATAGGCCCCGGGCAGGCTTCATAAAGCCGGTCCACCCATGCTCCCGCGATAGCCAGCCCGGTTTCGGAGAGCTGTTCCAGATCTTCGGAATTCTTGAGGATGTTTTCGACGCGAGTCTCAAAAAAATAGGATGCAAAGCATCCTTTATATTTCGCCGCAATGTCTGCGCCTATGTCTATAACCGTCTTGGATAAACTCTCGGCCTCTTCGCGCGATATCAGGCCCTGTCTTTCCGCCGCATCGAAATAACGGATCGAGCCCGGCGCAAACCGCCAGCAGGTCCTCCAGGGATCCAAGGCGTAAAAGAAGGCGATCGCGCGGCACCCGACAGAAGCATCTTCGCCAGAACTGGACGCCATACGTACGCCATGCCGGACTGAAAGAGATTTCGTTAATTGAATCCGCGATCTTAGGTTCGTATCTTCAAGCTGTAATAGTGGAGGGTACACTGAAACAACATTTATGTTTAAATGATATTCAGTGTCCCATTATATCTGTTCTGTGAGGCAGAACAAGCTTATGCCTAGATCTGGCGGATGATTGATCTATTTCGTATTATGCAGCAGATCTAATCGCGCTGAACGGCGTCAACAAGCATTGCTGGATCCACGACGACTGCCCATTCGTCCTCACCGACGATATCGGCTAATTCCGAGTCCAGAGTTGCAGCGGGGCGCTTGCCGATGATGAGCAGCTTGCCGGTAGCCGTGCGATAGACGGCGGGGCAATTTCCGATTGTGCATCTGAATTGTTCAGGCGTCAGATTTTCCGTCAGGCGATCATTTTCGAAGTCTTCTTGAACAGTTTCACCGTTGCCGGATTCTGACATGTATTCCCCCTAAATAGATTAAGGCTGCAACAGCCCCCATGCGCGTGCAGCTTAAACAGACCGTATACGGAACATCATGAATTTATGTGGTATTATTTCACTTCTGAAGTGATTCGCGAGAACAATTTTTATTTCAATGATGATAGCATTATCACGAAACATTTTTCGGCAAGGAACCTTTTGAGCATGAACTTGCAAACGTAAAGCGTACATATTTTGATATATTTGAATAAAATTAACCTTGGTCAGTCCGCCCAACCTCACGCCCCGCCGCGCCTCTAAATCCGGCCGACGA
>CAYOUE010000055.1:0-17596 GCA_964407075.1 uncultured Hyphomicrobiaceae bacterium | reverse complement strand
TGGGCCAGGCTCGTGCCCGGCTCGCAGGCGGTGCGCGGCCCGGTGAAATCTTCGATGCGCTCCCGCTTGACGGCGGTGCCGTTGATGTGCAGCACGCCGCCGATCATCTGGATTGTGTCGCCGGGCAGGCCGACAACGCGCTTGATGTAATTTTCGGAGTCGTCGCTCGGCAGCTTGAAGACGGCGATGTCGCCGCGTTCGGGTTCGGAGCCGAAAATGCGCCCTTCGAAGAGGTCCGGACTCCAGGGGAAGGCGTGCTTGGAATAGCCGTAGCTGAATTTCGAGACGAACAGGTAATCGCCTACAAGCAAGGTCGGGATCATCGAGCCGGACGGTATGTTGAACGGCTGATAAAGGAAAATACGTATGAACACGGCGAGCAGCAGCGCATGAATGATGACGCGCAGCGTATCCATGAAACCTCCGCTCTGCGCGTCCTTATCCTTCACATTCGCATCGCTGCTCATCACGTTTGTCCTGTTTCGATACGCCAAAGTAAGGCTGACATAATACCAATGGCCTGCAAAGGCAATTCAGTCCTTGCCGCCGGCCGCAAGGTCGGGGCGCTGCAGCGCGGACCTTCTGTCTTCAGGCCGGCGTCACAGAGATTATGACGATCGCCTGAGCCGTAGGGAAATCGTCGGTGATGGTGACGTCTATCTGGGCTTTATACCCTTCGGGCACGAGCATCTCCAGACGTTTCGCGGCCCCGCCCGTCAGCGCAATGGTCGGTTTGCCGGACGGCAGGTTGACCACGCCCATGTCGCGCCAGAAAACGCCCTGGTTCATCCCGGTGCCGAGCGCCTTGGCGCAGGCTTCCTTGGCCGCCCAGCGTTTTGCGTAGGACGCGGCGCGCAGCCTGCGCCGGTCGGATTTGGCGCGCTCGATGTCCGTGAAGACGCGGGACAGGAAGCGCTCGCCATGACGCTCGATCGTCTTCTCGATGCGCCTGATGTCGATGCTGTCGCTGCCAAGGCCGATAATCATCGCCGCCTCTCGTTTCCGGGCGTGGCCGCGGCGATCATGCGCCGCGCGCCTCGTTCATGAGCGATTTCATGCGCCGGACGGCTTCAGCCAGGCCGATGAACACGGCTTCGGCGATGAGGAAATGCCCAATGTTCAGTTCCACGACCTGCGGGATCGCGGCGACCGGGCCGACCGTGCCGAATGTCAGCCCATGTCCCGCGTGAACCTCCAGCCCGCTGGCTTCGGCAAGCTCCGCCGCCCGCCTCAGCCTGTCGAGTTCGGCGTCGCGCGCCGCATCGTCGTTCGCGATGACGGCTTCGCAATAGACCCCGGTATGCAATTCGACGATGTCGGCGCGCGCGTGCGCCGCCGCCTCGATCTGAGCCGGATCGGCGTCGACGAAGAGCGAAACGCGGATACCGGCCTGACGGAGTTCCTCGACAAAGCCGGTGAGCCGGTTTCCCAGACCGCGCACGTCAAGACCGTGCTCCGTGGTGCGCTCGGCGCGGCGCTCCGGAACGAGGCAACAGGCGTTCGGTCTGGTCCTGAGCGCGATCGCCAGCATTTCGCGCGTCGCCGCCATTTCCATATTGAGCGGACGGGTTATGGTCGCCTTCAGCCGCGCAATGTCCTCGTCGGCGATATGACGGCGGTCTTCTCGCAAATGAGCCGTGATGCCGTCTGCGCCGGCTTCGATCGCCATTTCCGCGGCGCGCAGAGGATCGGGATAGCTCCCGCCGCGCGCATTGCGGATGGTCGCGACATGGTCGATGTTGACGCCGAGGCGCAGGGGCTTTCGAAGTGTCATGCGGCCAGTCTAAACCAGATGCGCAGCGGCCGGAATGCGGCTCCGGAGCGTTTTCGAGTTGCGCGCGGCGACAATCAGCCTGCGCGCGCCCAGATATGTGAGTATCGCCGCCAGAGCGCCGAGCGGAAGCGCGCCAAGCATCATCGGCTTCAGGATCGGCCAGATACTGTCGACAGCGTCCATGAATGCGTTCGGCGAAAAGGAGACGACGCTGTTCCACAGTTCGCCGGCTTCCTTCCTGAAGGCGCTCAACTGCCCCGGGGCCGACGTTCCGAGCAGCAGATGCCCGAGATGGTAGGTCGAGAACCAGATCATGGGATAGGTAATCGGATTTCCGACGAATGACGAAAGGAAGGACGCAACGATGCTGCCGCGAAGGATCAGGCAAAGGATAGCCGCCAGAACCAACTGAAAGCCCAGAAACGGCGTGAACACGGCGAACACGCCGATCGCCGCGCCGACAGCGATGCGATGGGGGGAAGTCGGCAGCCGCTTCATGCGAAAATACACATAGCGCAGCGATCTGCCCCAGCTTCTGCGCGGCCAGAGTGCAAGGCGAAGGCGCTCCAGCAAGCCTGGGGATCTGCTACTTTTAAACAGCATTTAAGGTCCTTAGGCCTGTCTGGAACTCCGGCTGCGTCTGAATGAAAGGCGGGATGTTCCTGAAAAGCCATTCATTGTTGCGCTGCACTTATGCCAGATCGTGAAACCATGCGCCGCAAAAAAATCATCTCTGTGTTACCGGCGACGTTTCAACCCATGTCCGGCAATCCTGGCATGGGATTGGGTTATTTGCGCGGCGCCCAGTATCAGATCGAAAGTGTGCAGCCTGCTTTCAAGATGCGCTTGCCGGAAGCGTCGTATTCATAGACGCATAAAATCACCTGACAGGAAAAAATCCCTGAAACCGGTCAATTTTACCGTGAGTTGTCGTTCCGAAGCCTATTTCATGCTGCGGCTTCCCGGCTTGACGGCAGGAATGGCGGCAAGCTCCGGCGGAAGCGCATCGGGCGGATAATTTTCGATTTTCAGGCTCAGCAGAGCCGTCAGCGGCGCGCCGACATCGGCGGTTCCCCCCGAACGGTCGGCGAGGCACGCGGCCGCGACGGTTTTCCCGCCTAGCGCGGCTATTGCGGCGATGCATTCGCGCGAGGATAGCCCGGTCGTCACGACATCCTCCACCATCAGAACACGCGCGCCGGGAGCAAGGTCGAAGCCTCTTCTGAGCTGGAACTCTCCTTCGACGCGCTCGAAAAAGATTGCGGACGCGCCGATCTGCCTGCCCATCTCATAGCCTACGACGACGCCGCCCATCGCCGGGGAAGCCACGATATCGAACGGCCCTGCGCCCGTCGCGCGCAACTTGTCAGCGAGCGCTGCGCAAAGCCTTTCGCCGCGGCGCGGGTCCATCATGACCCGCGCGCATTGGAGATAAGCGCCGCTGCGCAGCCCTGAGGTGAGGATGAAATGTCCTGTGAGCAGCGCACCGGAGTCACGGAACTCCTGCAGAACTTCGTCTTCGGTCATGGGGCGGTCCGGCCGGCGCATGTATGCGGATGAAGGAAGCGGAGCGGCATCAGGCGACCACCCTTTCCACCGAGCTGACGGCTGGAAGCGCCTTGAGGCCGGCCAGGATGTCCTTGAGATGCTTAAGGTCGAGGACTTCCAGGCTGATGAGCATCCGCGTGAAGTCGGCCCTGCGGCCAACCATTTTCACCGTGTCGATATTGCCGTCATGGTCGCCGATCACGGTGGCGATGCGCGCCAGCGTGCCCGGTTCGTTGACGGCCGTGACCCGGATCTGGGCGGGAAACCGCTCGTGCGAATTTTCGTCTATGTCCCAGGTCACGTCGATCCAGCGGTCGCTGTGGTCGAAATGGTCCTTCAGGAGCGGAGAGTGGATCGGGTAGATTGTAATGCCTTCGCCGGGAACGAGTATGCCGACGATCCTTTCGCCCGGCACGGCGCCGCCGGGAGCGAATTTGATCGGCAAGTCATGCCTGGCGCCGCGGATCGGAACACCGTTGATCTGTTCGAGCCTGTGGTCGTCCGGCGTCTGGCCTGGCCAGCGGAAGCGCAGATTGGTAACGCGGCGGAGATTGAACCAGCCTTCGTCCGAGCGCTTGATCGCCTTGCGCCTGTGCGGCTCCGGCGTGGCGGCTTCTTCCGGAAATACTGCAGCATAGACTTCCGCGGCAGGAAGTTCGCCGCGGCCGACCTGGGCGAAGACGTCATCCAGCGTGCGCTGGGAGAGCCGGCCAAGAACCTGCGTCAGTGCGGCATCGGAATAGGTCTTGTCGTGTTTTGCGAAGACGGAGGTCAGAATGTCGCGGCCGAGATTGCAATATTGCTTCCGGATCGCCTCGCGGGTCGCGCGGCGGATGGCCGAGCGCGCCTTGCCTGTCACCGCGATCTTTTCCCAGGCCGGTGGCGGGGTCTGGGCTTCGGCGGTGATGATGAAGACCTCGTCGCCGTTCTTCAGTTCCGTCGTCAGCGGCATGTGACGGCCGTTGACCTTGGCGCCGACGCAGCTATGGCCGATCTTGGTGTGAACGGCGTAAGCGAAGTCGATGGGCGTGGAGCCGCGCGGCAGGGCGATCAGGCTGCCTTTCGGCGTGAAGCAGAAGACCTGGTCCTGGAACAGCTCCATCTTGGTGTGTTCGAGGAATTCCTCCGGATTGTCGCCTTCGAGAAGATTGGCCACCAGCTTGCGGAGCCATTGGAACGGCGCCAGCTTTTCCGCCTCCGCGGCGCTTGCGCCGTTCATCATGCCGTCCTTGTAGAGGGCATGGGCGGCGACGCCGAAATTGGCGATCTCGTCCATTTTCGCCGTACGGATCTGCAACTCGACGCGCTGATGCCTGGGACCGGCGATGGTCGTGTGGATGGACTGGTAACTGTTGAATTTCGGCGTCGAGATATAATCCTTGAAACGCCCCGGCACCGTCGCCCAGGTCGTATGGATCGCGCCGAGGACAAGGTAGCAGTCCTCGACCTTGTCCACGATGATCCGGAACCCGTAAATGTCCGAAAGCTGCTCCAGCGAAATCTGCTTGTTGTCCATTTTCCGCCAGATCGAATAGGGCTTCTTCTCGCGGCTCGTGACCGTGCCCTCGATGCCGTATTCGGCCAGTTTCGCCTTGATCTCGCTTTCGATGACGCCGATCAGATTCCTGTTGCGTGCGCGCAGCGTTGCGAGCTGCTTCATCAGCGCTTCGTAGGCTTCGGGATAGAGCCACCGGAACGCGAGTTCCTCCAGCTCGTCCTTCATGTCCTGAATGCCCATGCGTCCGGCCAGCGGCGCATAGATGTCGAGCGTTTCCTGGGCGATGCGCTGGCGCTTGTCGGGACGCATGTGCTCCAGCGTCCGCATGTTGTGCAGACGGTCTGCGAGCTTCACGAGTAGGACGCGGATGTCGGAGGATATCGCGACCAGCAGCTTGCGGAAATTCTCCGCCTGCTCGGCGCGCTTGCTGACGAGATTGAGCTTGTCGAGCTTGGTCAGGCCGTCGACGAGCTTGCCGATTTCCTCGCCGAATGTGTTGACGATCTCGGCTTTCGTCGCCTCCGTGTCCTCGATGACGTCATGGAGCAGAGCGGTGGCGATGGTCGCGTCGTCAAGTTCGTAATCGGATAGGATCGAGGCGACTTCAAGCGGATGGGAAATATAGGGATCGCCCGAGGCGCGGGTCTGGTTCCCGTGCGCCTTCATGGCATAGACATATGCGCGGTTCAGCAAACCTTCGTCAGACCGCGGGTTATAACTCTGGACTTTTTCGACGAGCTCGAATTGCCGAACCATGCGGGCGCCACCCGCCTCCTGTTGGTGATGGAACGACGTTGCGGCCCTTACCGCATCCGGCTGTTCTGGTGCTGATCCGTGGGAATGCTGCGCTCCATACCGCGCAGAAGCTCCTCTTCGGTCATCCGGTCAATGACCCGATCGGAGGATTGATCGTCCCTGCCGAAATAGGGACGGTCGGACGATCCGGACAGCATCGGAACGGCATCGGGTTCCGGCTCGTCCACTTCGACGTAACGCTGCATCGAATGGATCAGGTCTTCCTTGATGTCCTCGGGGTCGATGATCTTTTCCGCAATTTCGCGCAGCGCGACCACCGGATTCTTGTCGTTTTCGCGTTCGACCGCAATCGGGGCGCCCGCGGAGATGGACCGCGCGCGGTGTGCGGCGAGCAGAACAAGCTCAAACCGGTTTGGGACTTTGTCGACGCAATCTTCGACTGTGACGCGAGCCATAGAATATCCTGACGATGAATGGAGGTTCCTCGCCCTTTAAGTAGCTGTTTTTTGACCCGAGTGCAAGGAGTCCTGCCCGTGGAAGGCAGAGAGGCTTCAGGTTCTCCTCGCAATTTTGCTGTCAGAGTCCGCAAACCGGTGGAGCGTATGCCTGGCCCGAGGATTGCTGGACGCCTCGCCCCGCTCGCCCCCAAGGCCCGCTTCAAGGCCGGTCCGATGCGCTCACGGCGCAGAAGGGTCCATGATGCGGATGTCGTCAGGGCGGTAATAGCGCAACAGCAGCCTTTGCCAGTCGCCGGCGATACGCTCATTGTCGAGAAGCCAGATCACGATCCTGCCGTCGAGCGCGCGCAGAAAGATCTCCATGTTCCGCTCCCCCTGAGCTTCCACGATCTGCGCGAGGGAGTTCATGAGCTGGCGCGCGGTCGGCGGGAAGCCTTCGGGGACGAAGGGCTCCCGGCGTTCCTGCATCTGCTTCCATCCCGTATCGGGAAAAGCGACGAGACCGGTAACGAGAGTCGCGGCGATCTCGACCGAGGGCACCTGATCGACGACGAGAAACTCGGTCTGCTCCAGCGGGCAGCGCGGATCGGGAAAGCCGTTCAGGATCGCACCGCCCTCGCCGCTGGCGGGCGGCTGGGGTTCGAGCGACGCTATGGTCCATTTCGGCTCTGCGGCCGTTCCCTCGTTGCTGATCCGGGACTCCATCAGGTCGCGGAACGTGATGTAGCGCGAATTGCAGGGCATGGCGGGCTTCTGGCGGACCACGCGCTCATTCGTCAGGGCCATTCCAAGCCGGTTGACGACTTTGCTGCTGGCGACAGCGATGATCTGCTGTTTCGCGCCGAGCGGCGTCTCCATCATGTATTCCAACGGGTAGGGTTCGTCTCCCATGACGGGGCGCACGCCGCTCCTCGCCGCATCCTGCCGCGTAAGCTTGGACAGGAAATCATCCGCGCCTGGAGCGTCGAAATTGATGTCTATGCCGAGATCGGGGCCGTTCAGCCTGATGAAATACGGCGTTCCGGTTGTCTCGATCTTCTCGCGGATCGGCAGCCAGTAGATCGCGAGGCCGAAAGCCGCAAGCGTCACATAGATGAGAACAGGCAGCGGCGAAATTCTGAGCATCCCGAAATGCGCCAGCGCGACCGCAATCCCCGCCAGATAGAAAAAGCTGTCCGTGGCGGTGTCGTAGAGCAGGTCTGCCTTGTAGGGCGAGACCAGCCGGGACGTCTCCTGGCTCATCAGGTAGAAGTCGAAAAGCCATTCCTTCGTCATCCAGACCGTCAGCCACAAAAGCGCCAGCGTCCAGATCATCTTCCGCGACAGCGTCGGCCGCCGCCCGGTCGGATCGGCGAGCGTCGCGCCGAAACCGTAGCTTGGCGCGGGCTTGCGCCGGATGAAGGAAACCAGCCAGGTCAGGATGAACAGCCCGCCGAAACCTATGAAGAAATGGCCGAACTGGTTGGCCATCCAGATATAGCTCTCGGAATAAGGGTCCTGCGTCTCCGATCCGACGAACTGGGTGTAGAGAAAGATGAAGAAGCCCCTGATTTCATCGAGGAAATCCAAAAACGTGTTGAAGTCCATGCCGGAACACCCTCGTTTTCGCCAAGGATAAAGCGGCCAGCCCCCCGGCCTGCCGCTATTCCTTGAGCCTGAGCTGGTTGAGACTTGCTGCGATGGTCTGGAATGCCGCTTCCAGATCGGCGGCGCTGGGCGAGTTGAAATATTTGTTGGGGTCGGTCGCGCAGTTGCGCATGATGTCGATGATCGTGCCCGAAGTCAGGTTGAACATGATCGTGTAGAGCAGGATGTCATTCGGGGAGCCGTCCCCGTTCTGGTCCGCCTTGATGTTCTGGCAGAGCTGGATGAGCTTGTTATCCAGCCCCAGGTTCACGTTCGAGCCGAGTTGCGGGTTGCCGCTCGACTGGCCGTAGGAGCTGAACGGGCTTAGTGCGTTCTGCCCATCCGACAGCAGGATCACAGCCTTGATGATGCCGGTTTCGTTGTAGGACTTGCCTTCCGTGAAAGGCTCGCCCGGGGAAACCACGCGCCAGCCCCATGCGAGCGCCTCGGTGATATTCGTGTTTCCGTCCGCTATCTGATTGTTGATGGCAGTTGTTATGGTGCTTTTGACGTTTGTCAGCGGCTGGATGGGAGTGGCCGGACAATTGTCGTTCTGGGCGTTGCTGGTGGAGCCTTCATAGCTGGCGGGATCGGCGCCGGCGAACGGCCTGAAATAGGCCGAGAACAGCGTGTCCGGATCGGTCGAAGTAGGAGGCTCGTCCGTCAGATCGAGATCGTCCACGCCTTCGTCATAGCGGTAACGCGAGCGGACGCAGCCGCGCCATCTGGAGGAAATGCCGCCGTCCATTGTCGCCAGAACGTCGAATGCGCTCTGTTCCGGGGCAAGCGTGAGATACTGCCTGTTGATGGATGCGGGCGTTTCCACGCCATAGTCCAGCCATGACGCCGTGTGCGGGACACCGACATTGACCGCAGCCGTGAAGGGCACAAGGCCGATGCGTATGCTCTCCGGCTCCGTTTCTTCACCGAACAGGATGTCGACCAGCTTGTTGGAGGCGTCCTTCATGGCCTGCAGCTTGCCGCCGGACCCCATCGAGCCGCTGTTGTCCAGCACAAGAACGACTTCCAGTTCCTTCTCCTGCCGCAGAACCATCGCTTCGGCCGTGACGGTCAACGTGTCGATGCCGCCGATATTCATGAACAGCGTCTGGATTTCCGCGGTCGCAGTCACCTGCACTTCGAATAGCCTGGGGTCGTCGCCGATACGTTGAGCGCTGAAATTCGTCAGAGTCCCGAGCCCGCTTTCAGGATAGTGAACGCGGATATAACGTTCGGCTTCCGCTTCGAGCGCCGCCTCGTCGGTCAGGTCGCGCTGCGTGCCGATGGCAAGGGCGGCCGCATCGACAGCGTTGGTCAATTGCCGTTTGACAACCAGAGTCTGGCTGAAGTCTATGCCGACCGCGATAACGAGCAATAACGGCACGACGACAAGTATGAAGATGATGAGGACGACGCCTTTTTCTTCTTCGCGCAAACGCCGGATTGTTTGCCAGACCGTACTCGACATGCCGTCCCCCATTCGGCAGCCTTGCAGAAGGCCGCGAATATCTACTCAGGTTACATAGCCGAAACCGTAGCGCATTTCATTTACATTATACGCTTTACGGCGGACAAGCTGTGCATTGGCTTGAATGTGTCATGCTGCTATGAGAAAGGATATTTTTGTATATCCGCGGCGGCTGTGTTGTCTTCGAAGCATTCGCCTGCGGCAGTTTTGGGGGATCGGCGGAAATGAGTTGGTTCCGCTTCAGACGCAGACGGAAGCTCCGTGGCGAGCGCGGGGCGACGATGGTCGAGTTCGCAATCGTTATCGTGCCGTTTTTTCTCATTCTTTTCGGAACGCTCGAACTCGGCTTCGTGCTCTGGGGCACTTATGACCTCGAAAACGCCACGTACGATTCCGCGCGCGGCATCAGAACGGGACAGATGCAGTCCGGCGCAATGTCCGCAGAGGACTTCCGAACGGACATCTGCTCGCGTGTGAGCCTGTTGCCGGATTGCAACAGCCGGCTGCAAGTCGATGTGCGCAGCTATCCGACGATGGCCGACATGCTGGGCAATCCGCCCGAACCGCTCGACGGCGACGGCCATCTCAACGGCACGTTCACATGGGATACTGGCGGGCCGCAGTCGATCGTCCTGGTGAGCACGTTCTATCAATGGCCGCTGCTCAATCTCTCCACCAGTCTGGCCATGTCGAACATGGCTGACGGCGACCGGCTGCTCCGTTCGACGGTTGCGTTCCGGAACGAGCCGTGGAGCCAGAATTAGGAGATTTCCGATGCGCCCGGCATTTCCGAAACTCCGGCTGAAACGCAAGGGTCTGAAGCTGCTGCTCGTGCGGGTGGGACGCGAGGACCGGGGCGCGGTCCTCATCGAATTCGCATTTGTGCTCCCGATCCTGCTCGTGCTCTTTCTTGGCCTTGCCGAGTTCACCGAGGCTTTCTCGGTCAACCGCAAGCTGGCGACGACGGCGGGGGCGGTGTCGGATCTGGTTTCGCAGCAGGCGTCGGTGAACAATGCTTTTCTGATGGATATCGGCTCGCTTGCGGAGGAACTTATGAAGCCGCACGCCACCGGGCCGTTGCAGGTCGTCATCGTCAGCGTCGTTTCCGACGCAGATGGAAACGTCACGGTCGATTGGAGCTTTCCCTCAAGCGCCTATGCGCAGGGCGCTCCCTACACTCTCCCCGACGAAGATCTGATCAACGAGAATTCCAGCCTGATCGCCGTGGAGACGACCTACGATTTCACGCCCGCAGTCGGAAGTTTTCTCGGTTCCTTCGAAATGAGCCAGGCCGCCTATTTCCGGCCCCGCTTCGCCGCCAGGGTCAGCAAGATCGACTGAGACTCTTTGGCCTCATCCCGCCGCGCCGTTTCAGGTTCCGGTCGCCTCACGCATGGTCCGGATGAGTTCGGATTTCTGCTCGAAGCCGATGCCGGGCGCGTCGGGAAGCCGGACATGGCCGTCCTCGACCTGGATATGATCGGCAAAGCCGCCGAAAGGAGCGAACACCCGGGGATAGCTTTCATTGCCGCCCAGATGCAGGCCCGCCGCTATGTTCAGCGACATCTGATGTCCGCCATGAGGGATGCAGTTGCGCGACGAAAAGCCGAAGCCGGGCAGCAGGTCGAGGATGCGCAGATATTCGACGAGGCCGTATGACAGCGCGCAGTCGAATTGCAGCCAGTCGCGGTCGGGCCTCATCCCGCCGTAACGCAGCAGGTTGCGCGCATCCTGATGGGAGAACAGGTTCTCGCCCGTCGCCATCGGCCTGGCGTAATGTTTCGCCAGTTCGCTCTGTAGTGCATAGTCGAGCGGATCGCCCGCCTCCTCGTACCAGAACAGATCGTAGGGCGCCATCGCCCCGGCGTAGCGGATCGCGGTGTTCAGATCGAAGCGGCCATTGGCGTCCACGGCCACCTTGCGCCCCGATCCGGTGACTGCGATCGCCCCCTCGATCCGGCGCAGATCCTCGGCGAGGCTTTCGCCGCCGATCTTGATCTTCACCACCGAATAACCGAGATCGAGATAGCCGCGCAGCTCGTCCTGAAGCGCGGAGAGATCCTTGCCCGGATAGTAATAGCCGCCAGCCGCATAGACGAAGACCCTGTCATCCGGCTTGCCGTCGCCGTAGCGATCCGCAAGGAGTTGGTAGAGCGGCTGCCCCGCGATCTTCGCCGCTGCGTCCCAGACCGCCATATCGACCGTGCCGACGGCCACCGAGCGCTCGCCATGCCCGCCTGGCTTCTCGTTCGTCATCATGACGGACCAGACCTTATGCGGGTCGAGATTGTCGCCCGCATCGGTCAACAGGCTGTCCGGCGGCGCTTCGCGAAGGCGCGGGAGGAAGCGTTCGCGGAGCAGCCCGCCCGCTGCATAGCGCCCGTTGGAGTTGAAGCCATAGCCGATCACCGCCCTGCCCTCACGAACCACGTCGGTCACGACAGCGACGACGCTTGCCGTCATTTTGCTGAAATCGATATAAGCGTTGCGGATTTCGGAGGCGATCGGGACGACGGCCTCACGGATCTCGACGATTTTCATCCTGACGTCTTTCTGCTGAGCGGCAAGCCGTGTTTGAACTCGTGCCGGGCTTCGTGATAACCCTTCCGCGCGGCCGGACTGACCGGATTGTTTCAGGCCCGAGCAGATCCATCAATAGTGAGGATGAACAGCCTCGATGCAGTTAACAATCTTGGGTTCGGGAGACGCCTTCAGCTCGGGCGGACGCCTGTCGAGTTGCTACGCGCTGAACAGCGGCGACAGTAATATCCTGCTCGATTGCGGTCCGTCGGTGCTGGTGGGCCTCAAACAGGCGAATCTGCATGGAAACGCCTTTTCGCACATTTTCATCAGCCATCTCCACGGCGATCACTTTGCGGGGTTGCCGTTTTTCCTGATCGACGCCCTCTTCCCGGCAAAGCGCGCCGAGCCGCTGACCATCATTGGCCCGCCAGGCCTTGAAGCGCGCACCCGGCTTGCCTGCGAAGTGCTTTATCCGCGCGTGATGGACAACAGGCGCGCGTTCGATCTGGCCTATACCGAAATATGGCCCGAGACAGCGCATGACGTCGCCGGCTTCCGCGTTACCGCTTACGAGGTCGACCATTTTTCAGGAGCGCCTTCCTACGCGCTTCGCTTCGAGAAGGACGGCAGGACCTTCGCCTATTCCGGCGACAGCGGTTGGACGGACAATCTGATCCGGGCCGGACATGGAGCCGATCTGTACCTGATGGAATGCTACCAGTTCGACATGGACCTGCCGATGCATCTGAACTACCGGACGATCGCGGAAAAGTTCGATGCGATCGGCGCGCGCAGGATCATGCTGACCCACATGGCCGAGCCGATGCTTGCGCGGCGGGCTTCGGTCGATCCGAGCCGTTTTATCCTGGCCGATGACGGGATGGTGATCGAAATCTGAGGCGAGGCATGGGCCGGGACGGATATATCTCCGCGGAAAGCCGCCTCGATGCGCTTCTCGGCGAGATCCGCGCCTGCCGCCTGTGCCGGGACGCGCCGCGCGGCAAGCCTTTGCCTCACGAGCCGCGGCCGGTGCTTATGGTCAGCCGCACGGCGAAAATCTGCATCTGCGGGCAGGCGCCCGGCACGCGGGTCCACGCCTCGGGCGTTCCCTTCACCGATCCGTCCGGCGACAGGCTGCGAAGCTGGATGAACGTCACCCCCGAGCGGTTCTACGATACCAGTCTGATCGCCATTGCGCCGATAGGCTTCTGTTTTCCCGGACTGGACGCCAAGGGCGGCGATCTGCCGCCGCGCCGCGAATGCGCCGAACGCTGGCGCGGGCCGCTTTTCAAGGCGCTGCCGCAATTCGAGTTGATCCTGCTCATCGGCCTTTATGCGCAGCGCTGGCATCTGGGTCCGCGCGCAAGACCGACTCTGACCGAGACGGTTGCGTCGTGGCGCGACTATGCGCAAGCCGCCGGGGAAACGCCTTGCCTCCCCCTGCCGCATCCGTCCTGGCGCAACAACGCCTGGCTCAGGCGGAATCCGTGGTTCGAAGCCGAGTTGCTGCCATATCTCCGTGACCGGACGGCGCGGCTGCTGAGCGCGGCTTGAGGCCGTTTCCGCGCAGAAAATAAAATGAGATGATGCATTCATGAGAAAATGGCGGATTCTTATTGCTCGAATGCGCTGATTTGAATAGTTTTCTGAAAAATTTTTCCAAGGACTGGCGATGCTCGATTCTATCGACCTCAAAATTCTGGCCATTCTCCAGCGCGACAGCACGATCTCGGTCGCCGACATTGGCAAGGAGGTGGGGCTCTCCACGACGCCCTGCTGGCGGCGCATTCAGAAACTGGAGCAGGAGGGCGTCATCGAATCCCGCGTCGCCCTGCTGAACCCGAAGAAAGTGGATGCAGGCGTGACGGTCTTCGTCGCCATCACGACCAGCGAACACACCACCGAATGGCTCGAACGCTTCCATGCCGTGCTGCGGCAGTTTCCTGAAATCGTGGAAGCCTACCGGATGAGCGGCCAGGTCGATTATCTTCTGCGGGTGGCGGTACCTGACATCGAAAGCTACGACCGCTTCTACAAGGAACTGATCGGACGCATACCCTTGACCGACGTCAGTTCCAGCTTCGCGATGGAACAGATCAAATACAGCACCGCACTGCCGCTCAAATTCGCCGAGCAGAAGCTGGCCGGCGGACAGAGCTGAGCCGCGGCATCCGGAGCAGGCCGTCAGGCCCCGTTGCGTTGCGGCATGGTCTCCAGTTCGGGCTGCGTCCGCCAGTAGGCCGCGATCCGGGCGGCAAAGGATGACGGACGTTCCGAGAACAGACGTTCTCCCATCAGCCGCGCCGAAACGCGCAGCGCGTCCTGCCTTTTCCGGCACATCGCCAGATAGGTCTCGACATCGTCCTGCGGCGCGAGTTCGCGGCCCGCCTCTCTGATGTGCCCGGCGAGCACGAAGAGATCGTGATCGTCGCCAAGCGTTTCGGAGAGGTCGCGCACGAGCATGATCTGCGGTCTGAGCGCGGCAGGCCAGCCCGGTTCGATCAGAAGCAACTGCCGCCAGTGGCGCTGGACGTATTTACGCCATTCATGGAAGTCTTCATCTTCACCCGACTCGTAGGCGCTTCGAAAGGCGCGGCGGGCATTGCGGTAATCGCGCCGGATCGTGTCCGCCATCATGCCGAAGCCAGCATCGTCGAGTTCGAGCGACTTGAAAGTCCTGCGGGCCGCGCCGAGTTGCTTGTGCAACATGCGGTCCGCACCGTTCTGCATCCGGCTCTCGGCGTCCTTCCGCTTCGCTTTAAGATATCCGTGCAACGCCTGCCCGACCGGGTGCTGCGCCGCATCCGGACTGGCCGCCTCCAGCTTCGCGATGCATTCCAGCATCGCCTGTATGTCCCTGACGCCGGACAGGGAGCGCGCAATGCGCTTCAGCCTGGCCGACTCGCGTTTGAAATCGTCTTCGGCCAGGGCAGGCTTGACGAGATGCAGCAGCGCGCGAAGACGTTTGGTGGCCTTCCGGGTTTCATGCACTGCGCGGGCCTGCTTGCTGCCGGCGCTGAGACGCTTGAGAGCGAGGTCGATCTGGCGCGCGCCCAGACGCCTCACATTGGCCGTGACGCTCTCGGTTGGATCGAATTGAAAAGCCATGACGAAGGTGCTTGCCGTTCCCCCGCAAACTATCCGGCCGCGCCGGGATTGTTACGCCAGTGCGTCACAGCTGCAGCCACTCGCGGACGCGATCTTCAGGATTATCATGCGTCACGATATCTGTAACGACCGCAATACTATCAGCCCCCGCGGCGAAAACGCCAGCCGCGCGTTCCACGGTGATCCCGCCGATGGCCACCAGCGGACAGGAAATCCGCCTCTTCCACAGGCCGATCCGATCAAGCCCCTGCGGCGGATATTTCATCGCTTTGAGCCGCGTTTCGTAGATCGGACCCAGAGCGACGTAATCGGGCTGCGCGCTGAGCGCAATGTCGAGTTCCTCAGGCGTGTGCGTCGAAACGCCGAGCCTGACGCCTGCGCGCCGGATCGCGCCCAGATCGGCCTCGGCCAGATCTTCCTGACCGAGATGGACGTAATCCGCGCCCTGCCCGATTGCCTCGCGCCAGTAGTCGTTGACGATGAGCTGGCAGCCATGAGCGGCGCAGATCTTCATGGCGGAGGCGATCTGGCGCTGAATTTCGGCCTGCGGCGCATCCTTCACCCGAAGCTGCACGGTCCTGACGCCGAGCGGAACGATCCTGGCGATCCAGTGCGCGTCGGGCATAATGGGATAGAATCGGGCGATCATGGTCCGGCTGTCTGTCTTCGTCGGCGACGCGCCCGCATGGAGCGGATGCGGGAGCAGGCCAAAGCCTATCAGCCTTACCCGCAACTGGCCAGCGGCGCATCCGACCCGATCCGCCGCAAGGCGTTGGAATCACTCTCTCGCCAGAATGTCTCACTCTTTTCGCCTGATTGTCTTGGTATGCCACAAATCAGAGATGCGTGATGATTCGACCGGCAGGAGCAGCAGCGTTTTGGAATTCAAATTAACGTCTTGCGTCCGCATTCGACGCCGGCTTTCGCAAAGGCGCGCCATGGTGAAGGATCGTGCGGATGATCCGCGTTTGCGCCGCAAAACCATGATGATGGGCGTTTCAGATCCGGAGCGCTTGCTTTGCCGAGCATTCTTGGAAGCGCAATGACGGCAGGCCGCCAGCGCTGGCCGTAGATGGGAACTCGAAGCCTTCCGGGATGAGAAAATGGCAAGAAGCCACCAGATTACCATCGATGGGGAAAGTTTTACCGCCCGCCGCGGCGATTTGCTGCTCGACGCTGCGCTGAGCAGCGGCGTCGACATTCCATTCGATTGCCGCTCCGGACATTGCGGCACGTGCTGTGTGCGTCTCCTTTCCGGCAAAGTGCTGGGCGGTGAAGGCTCCGAGCCGGGCATCGTTCATGCCTGTCAATGCCGGATCGTCGGTGACGCAGTAATAGAGAAGCGCCGGAACACGGCTGTCCGCACCGTCGAAGGCGTGCTCAGTTCGTTGCGCCCCCTGTCGCACGAGGTCATGGAGGTCGGCATAAGGACGGAGCGCGCGCTTCCCTATTATCCCGGACAATATGCGCAGCTGCGTTTCAGCGGCTATCCGAGCCGTCCCTTCAGCCTCACCCACCCCTTGCGCGGCAATCAGGATGGCCGCACGGTCTGGTTCCATATCCGGCGCATGGAGGACGGGCGCGTCACGAAGGCCCTCGGCAGGCGCATACGGGTGGGCCATCGGGCGAAGCTGAGCGGGCCCTATGGCGCGGCTTATTTCCGGCCCAGGGTGGATGGCCGGTTGATCCTCGTCGCCACCAGTACCGGCTTTGCGCCGATCTGGTCGATCGCGGTGGCTGCGCTTCGCGAGAATCCGGAGCGCAGAATGATGATTATCGCCGGCGGCCGCACCATCGAGTCGCTCTATATGGGGCCTGCCCTGATGCGGCTGGCCCGCTTCCCCAATGTCCGTATCGTGCCGATCTGCAGCACGCCGCAATCCTTGAGCAAGGCGGTATTGCTGGGGCGGCCTACCGATTATCTGACGCGTTTGCTGCCGACCGATGTGGTCTATGTCTGCGGCGCGCCTGCGATGGTCGAATCGGTCCGGTCGATCGCATCGCGCTTTGGCGCAGCCTGCTATGCGGACCCTTTCCTGCCGCCCACCGACGACACGGTCGAGAAAAGCGTTCTGTCCCGCGCCTTGGGATGGCTCGCGGCACCGACCGCCGCGATGCGCGAACGTATCGCGCTCGCCGGCCGGCAAAAGCGCCAACTCGCACTCGAAGCCCCGCGCAAAAGGCGGGAACAGCCTGTGCAGGCATACAGATTGCGCCGGGAACCGCCGATGCAGGCTCACCGGATCATGGCCGAAGCGGAAGCAAGAATGAGAAATCATTATGGCCCGCAGACCGCGTAGCCTTCGATCGGCCGGGTTCGGGCGTAGCGTCAAGTTCCGGACATCCGCGATGTATTTCTGCGGCTTGCTGACGATATTCGGCTTTGCCCCGGAGCGCGCGGCCGCGTCCGACCCGGCCAAGACCCTCGGTCCGAACGCCTGCGCCGAATGTCACAAGCAGGAGGCCGAGTCCTGGAAGGAGACGCGTCATTTCAAGACCTTCCGCGAAATGCCGCGCAACGACAAGGCAAGGGACATCGCCGAAAAAATGGGAGTGCGGCGCATCAACTCGGAAAGCCTGTGCCTGAATTGCCATTTCACGGTGCAGCAGCAGGACAACAGGGAAAGGCCCATCGCGGGCATATCCTGCGAGTCCTGCCACAGCGCCGGGCAGGACTGGATCAAGGTGCACAGCGAATACAGCGGCAAGACCGAGCAGACGGAAAGCGAGGCGGAAGCGGCGGCGCGCTGGAAGCTCGCTGACTCCAAAGGCATGATTAGGCCTAAGGCGCTCTACCGGCTGGCGCAGAATTGCTACGGCTGCCATGTCGTGCCGCG
>CAYOUE010000054.1:0-17686 GCA_964407075.1 uncultured Hyphomicrobiaceae bacterium | reverse complement strand
GCCAATGTGCACCGCTTCAACGCCATGCTGGCGGAGATGACGCGCACCACCGACACCCGCTTCCTGGTCATCACCCACAACCCGATCACGATGGCGGTGATGGACCGCCTGTTCGGCGTGACCATGCAGGAAAAAGGCGTCAGCCAGCTCGTCTCGGTCGATCTGCAGACGGCGGAACGCTTCCGCGAGGCGGGTTAGCCAAGCGCGGGAATGACATTTCATATGTCTTCCTGATTTTTTCCTTCCGCCTCTTGACCCTCACGCAACGTGAGAGACTATTCCTCATGTCCTGCGGAGGCACGGCATGAACAAGGAACTGACAGTCAAACAGATCGCGGCGATTTCGGGCGTAACCGTCCGGACGCTGCATCATTATGACGAGATCGGCCTGCTCAAGCCTGCATATATCGGCGATAACCGCTACCGCTATTACGGCGAGAAGGAGTTGCTGCGCCTGCAGCAGATCCTGTTCTATCGCGAGTTCGGGCTGCCGCTCGGCGAAATTGCCGCGCTGCTCGACAAGCCGGATTTCGACCATGTCCGGGCTTTGTCGGAACATCGAGTGAAGCTCGCCGGGAAAGCGGAGCGTTATCGCGAGCTCATCAGGACGATCGACCGCACGATCGCCAGACTGAATGGAGATCAGGTCATGAACGCAGACGATTTGTACAAAGGCTTTTCACCGGAGCGTCAGGCAGACTACGAAACCTGGCTCGTCGAACATTATGGCGAGCCTGTGAAGGAGCATATCGAGGCCAGCAAAAAATACCTTGCAGGTCTACCGGCAGGCAAACAGACGCATTTCATGAGCGAACTGGCCGCGATCGAAAGCGAGCTGGTGAACCGGATGCGTGACGGCGCGCTGGCTGAGGCAGAAGAACTTGAACCTCTGCTTGAGCGCCATCGCGCATGGGTCGGGACGATGTGGGGACGGCCATGCGCGCCTGCGGCTTATGCCAGCCTGGCCGATCTCTACCTTTCGCATCCGGATTTCTCGGCGCGCTATGAAGCGCTCGCAGCCGGCTTCACCGATTATCTGACAATGGCCATGAAGGCTTACGCCTCGCGGCTTGAGAACCGGTAGCCACGGCGCAGTGAAACGCAACCCGGGGAATGTTTGCCAGAGGATGCCGGATTACGTTGCGCCCATCCGGGCTGCTTGCCCCGCGGAACCCTTCCGCGAGGCTGGTCAGCCCGGAATCAGGTCTTGAGCCGGTAGCCGGTTCTGAAGATCCACCAGACCGTGGTCATGCAGAGCGCGAGGAAAACGAAGATCATCGCGATGCTGACGCCGACGCCGACATCGGCGCTCTCGTAAAACGCCCAGCGGAACCCGCTGATGAGATAGAGCACCGGGTTGAACAGCGTCACCGTCTGCCAGAAGGGCGGAAGCATGTCGATCGAGTAGAAGCTGCCGCCGAGGAAGACGAGCGGCGTCACCACCAGCAGCGGGACGATCTGCAGCTTCTCGAATCCGTCCGCCCAGATGCCGATAATGAAGCCAAGCAGGCTGAAGGTGATCGACGTCATCACCAGGAAGAACAGCATCCAGAACGGATGCGCGATCTGCAGCGGCACGAAAAGTCCGGCGGTCGCCAGGATTATCAGGCCGATGACCATCGATTTCGTGGCCGCCGCGCCGACATAGCCGAGCACGATTTCATAATACGAGACCGGCGCGGACATGATCTCGTAGATCGTGCCGGTAAATTTCGGGAAGTAGATGCCGAAAGAGCCGTTGGCGATGCTCAACGTCAGAAGGTTGAGCATGATGAGGCCAGGCACCAGGAATGCGCCGTAGCTGACGCCGTCGATCTCGGCGATCCGCGATCCGATCGCCGATCCGAACACGATGAAATAGAGCGAGGTGGAAACAACAGGCGAGATCAGGCTCTGCCAGAAGGTGCGCCAGAAGCGCGTCATCTCGAACAGGTAGATCGCCTTGACCGCGTAAAAATTCATGCCGGCCTCTTCACCAGATCGACGAAAATCTCCTCAAGCGAGCTTTGCGTCGTATTGAGATCCCTGAAGCGGATGCCCGCCTCGTTGAGCGCCTGCAGCAGCGCGGTTATGCCGGTGCGTTCGGCCTGAGTGTCGTATGTGTAGACGAGTTGCCGGCCTTCATCGGCGATTCCCAGACTCAGATCGCGGAGATTGGACGGAATGGCGTCCAGCGGTTTCTGAAGTTCGAGAATGAGCCTCTTCCTGCCCAGCTTTCGCATAAGCTCGGTCTTTTCCTCGACCAGAATGATCTCGCCGCCATTGATGATGCCGACCCGGTCGGCCATCTCCTGCGCTTCCTGGATGTAATGGGTGGTCAGGATGATCGTGACGCCGGACGATCGCAGGCCGCGCACGACCTCCCACATATCGCGCCGCAATTCGACGTCGACGCCCGCCGTCGGCTCGTCGAGAAACAGGATGCGCGGCTCATGGGCGAGCGCCTTGGCGATGAGCACGCGGCGCTTCATGCCGCCGGACAGCTCCATGATCCTGTTGTTGCGCTTGTCCCAGAGTGACAGCTGCCTGAGCACCTTTTCGACATGAGCGTCGTCGCGCGGCTTGCCGAAGACGCCGCGGCTGAAATTGACCGTGGCGATGACCTTCTCGAAAGCGTCGGTCGTCAGTTCCTGCGGCACGAGGCCGATCAGGGCACGCGCGGCGCGGAAATCGGAAATGATGTCATGTCCGTCGACCGTCACGCGGCCCGAGGTCGGATTGACGAGACCGCAGATGGTGCTGATGAGCGTGGTCTTGCCCGCGCCGTTCGGTCCGAGCAGCGCGAAAATCTCTCCCTGCCGAATTTCGAGGCTGACATTCTTAAGGGCCTGAAAACCCGATGCATAGGTCTTCGACAGGCCGGAGACCTGTATGATCGAATCTGTGACGCTTATCCTTTTGAGCATGATCCTGCCTGTTCCGGCTGGGCTGGCGGCGGCTTGTGAAGCGGCGTTGCGATGCGCGGGGCAATCTGCATATCCGCCGGGCGGCAAGCAACCATTTTTCGGCAACGTCCACGAAAACTCATCAAAGTTTCACATAACAGGGCTTCACTCCGTCCGTGGATCAGCGCTTATATGGTGATTGCGGCGCATTCGGAGAATAATGCTTGCTCAACATATCTGGCATGGCACACTCACGGACGCCGCGGGGGCGATTTTCGGTGCTTTTGGGGGAAGGAACAGATCATGCAATTTGTCGATCAGCTTTTGCAGCTATTGAGGCAGGGACTGGCCGCGATCTTCAGTTTCATCGATGCAATCTGGCGCTGGGCCGCGGGACAGATCGGCGCTGTACCCTGGACAGAATTCGGCCAGCTTCTGCTCTGGCAGCAGATCCTGCTGGTGCTCACCGGGGCGGTCGTCGTCTATCTGCTCTACCGCGCCATCCGCGAGCTTCTCGATGCCGGGAAAAAACTGCTTGATGCCTTCGTGACTTTGCTTTCTGTGTTGGTGAATACGCTGGTTCCGGCCATCCTTGCCGGGCTTGCCGCCGCGGGAGGCGCCTGGGTCGTCAACAACATTTCGTTTTGACGCCGCCGGCTATCCCGCACAAACTCCGGACGCACAAGACTATTGTGAGGATTCCGTCACTTGCTGACCGATGAGCGCATCGCCGAGGAGCTGTCGAACTTCTTCGGGCTTATCGGTCCGGTCGGTACGATTCTGGTTGCGCTTTCGGTTTTTTCGCTGGCGATCATCCTGGCCAAGCTGGTGACGTTCGGCCAGAGCCGCCTTTCGCGCACGCGCGCCGCGAACGAATATCTGAAAAGACTGGCCGAAAACGACCGCGAGGCGATCGAGGTGCTCGAACACTCGCATGAGCCGCTGGCGCGCCTGCTGCTGGTCGGGGCTAGGCTCGCGCGCGACAATGCGCCGATGGCGCGGATCGAGGCCGACATGCGCGATGCGGCCACGTCTTATCTCTTGCGCCTTTCGCGCTCCAATCGCACGCTGGAGTTGATCGGGCTGATCGCGCCCCTTCTGGGCCTGCTCGGCACAATCCTGGGAATGATCGAGGCGTTCCAGGTTCTGGAGGCAAGCGGCGCGCAGGCCGATCCGGCGGCTCTCGCCGGCGGCATCTGGGAGGCGCTTTCGACGACGGCGCTGGGGCTTGCCGTGGCGATACCGGCCATCGTCGCCTTCAACCTGTCCGAGAACCGCATCGACCGTTTCCGTCAGCAGACGTCCGTCATGTTCGGGCGTTTCCTTGCCGCAGTGGAAACGGCGCGCGGGGGTTTCTAGCTATGATGGCGGGCGGCTTCGATCTGCCTGGCGGACGGCGCAGGGCCGCACTGTCGCTCGTTCCGCTTATCGACGTGACATTCATCCTGCTGATCTTTTTCATGCTGGTGACGCAGTTCCAGCGTCTTGCGCCCGTCGATGTGACGCTGAGCGCCAGCCAGATCCAGCCGGAGGATCCGGCGACGCGTCAGCAGGGCCGGCCCTTCGTTCAAGTCGTCACGCTGCGCGCTGACGGATCCATCCTGCTGAACGGGGACCCGGGCGCGATTTCCGATCTGCCCCGTATGCTGCAAATGGCGTCAGCGGTGATACGCCTGGTCGAACTCCACCCCGATCCCGGCGTTCCGCTGCAGACGCTCATCGATGCAATGATGACGATTCAGCAGGCGGAGGGCGTCACTGTGCAGATCACCGAACCGCGGCAGGACGGGGAGGCGAAGGAATGAGACGTTTACGGAACATTGATCCTCTGGCCCCCGAAGCGCGCGGGCGAGACGACCATGATCGCCTGATTCCCATGATTAACGTGGTGTTCCTGCTGCTTACCTTTTTCCTGATGGCGGGAACCCTGCGGGTCGCCGACAGTTCAGGCATCGAGCCTCCCGATGCGGCGACAAGCGGCAAATTGGAGCGAGGCAATCCCGTACTGACCGTGACGAGCGATGGGGAAATCGCGCTCGACGGGGAAACCGTCATTCTGGACAGCGCCGTCGCTTCCATCGGCGCGATGTTGCAGGCGACGCCTGGCCTTACCCTGCATATCAGGGCCGACCGCGATGCGCCCGCTTCGATCATCCTGCCGCTTCTGCGCGCCTTGCGCGATGCCGGCGTCGAAAAACTGCGCTTGATTGCGGTCAAACGCGCAGCAGACTAGTAATGTTAAGGTGATCTTTCAGTCAATTCATCCGGGTAGCCCGTCTTGACGCGAATTCGGCGCCTACAGTAACCCGACCCAGCCGGGAGTCCTGCCACATGGAGCTTCTGTCGCCGTCCACGCCGCTGATTTCCCTGCCCGCAGCCGCAATAGATTCGGAGACGACAGGCCTCGATCCGGCTCATGCGCGGGTCGTCCAACTCGCCGCGATCCGTATCGAAGGGATTCGCATCGACAACGCCGGCGGATTCGAAACGCTCGTCAATCCCGGCGTTCCGATCCCTGAAAATTCGTCGTCGGTTCATGGCATCTACGACAAGGACGTCGCCGGCGCCGCAATGTTCCCGAAAGCCTGGGAGCGGTTCGAAAGCTTCACCGGCCTGCGCGTCCTCATCGGCTATCGCACCGGTTTCGATATTTCGGTTTTCAAGCGCGAGTGTTTGCTTGCCGGGATTCCCTGGCGCGACCGGTACTGGATCTGCGTACAGGCGCTCGCCCGGCTGCTGTTCTCGCAGCAACTTGCCGTGGAGTCGCTGGAGAGCCTGGCCGAACGGTTCCGCGTCACGATCCGTGAGCGGCACACGGCGCGGGGGGACGCGCTTGCCGCCGCCGAAATCTGGACGGCAATGATCCCCGAACTCAGAAAAAAGGGCATCCGGACCCTCGGAGAAGCCCTGAACGCCATGGGCGGTCTGCCGAGCGATGGCGCGCGCGAACTTGCCCGCGAATCCGCCGGCGTGGAAGCGGACGTGTCCGCGCTGAAGGAACAGCCGCTGCCCATCAGGATCGACAGCTACGCCTACCGCAAGAGGCTCATGGACGTCATGAGCGCACCGCCGGTCTACGCGCCTCCCGACATGACAATGCGGGAGGCTGCCCGGCTGCTGATCGAAAAACGCATCAGTTCCGTACTGGTCGAAGATGGCGGCCGCACCGGCATCGTGACGGAGCGCGACGTGCTCCGCGCCGTCGCATCGGACCTGCCGGACGGCCAGCAGATCAGATTGCGCAGCATCATGAATGCGCCGCTCCATGCGCTCCGCGCCGATATGCATCTCTACGCCGCGCTCGCCCGCATGAACCGCCTGGGCATCCGCCATCTCGCCGTGACAGGCGACGAAGGGGAAATCATCGGGATGGTCACGCCGCGTAATCTCCTCCGCGCGAGGGCGAACGAGGCCGTCATTCTCGGCGACGAGATCCAGGCGGCGGCAAGCGGCGCAGAACTGGCCGCCGCGCGGGCCAAGCTGACGCAGCTCGCGGCCGGGCTGGTTGCCGACGATCTCGACGCCCGCGGCATCTGCGCCGTCATCAGCGCCGAGTTGTGCAATCTGACGCGCAGGGCTGCCGAAATCGGCGAAGCGCGGATGGCGGAGGCCGGTCTCGGAGACCCGCCCGTTCCCTATGCGGTCATGGTGCTCGGATCGGGCGGGCGCGGAGAAAGCCTGCTTTGGCCGGATCAGGACAACGCCATCGTCTACGAGAGCGGCGAACCGGGCGGGCCGGAAGACGAATGGTTCGAAACGCTCGGCGGGCATATCGCCGATCTGCTGGACGAGTCGGGCGTGCCTTATTGCAGAGGCGGGATCATGGCTCGCAACGCGGCATGGCGCAAGAGCGTGGCGGGCTGGCGGGAGGCGATCGACGGATGGGTGCGCAAATCGCGCCCCGAGGATCTTCTCAATGTCGACATCTTCTTCGATGCGATCGGCGTATGCGGGGAAACCTCGCTTGCGGAGGAAATCTGGCTGTATGCCTACGATCGCGCCCATGCCGCGCCGCCCTTCCAGAATTTGCTGACCGAACTGGCTCGCAACTGGAACTCGCCGCTCGGTATGCTGGGCGGGTTACGCACCGGCGACGACGGCCGCGCCGACTTCAAGAGCGGCGGGCTGATGCCGGTCTTCACCGGCGCGCGCGTGCTCTCGATAAGGCACAATCTCCCGGCCCGCTCGACCGCCGACCGGCTGCGCGCCGTTACGAAAGCGGACATCATGAGCGAGGACGCCATGGGCCGCGTACTCGCTGCGCATGAAACCATTCTCGGCGCAATCCTGCGCCAGCAACTCGCCGACAGCGATGCGGGCGTGCCGCTGACCAACCGTGTCGCGGTCAAGACGCTGAGCGGAAAGGAGCGCGGCGCGTTGAAGCACGCCGTCCGTGACATAGACATCATCATCGACGCGATTTCCGAGGCTCGTTTCTGAAACCGCTTGAAGTCATGCGGCATTGCTCCCGCGGCGTTCGATCACGACCAGCTCAGGCGCGGCGTCCACCGCGTTGAGGCGAACGAAGCGGGCGACGCAATAGTCTGCTGGCAGTCCGGCAGCATGGTCGCGCACGGCAGCGGCTTCCTCCGCGCCTCCCTGATGTCCGCTATAGAGAACGAGCGTGACGGCGCCGCCCGGCCTGAGACCTGCCAGCGCCTGATCGAGCGCCGCCAGCGTCGTGTCGGGGCGGGTTGCAATGTCTCTGGTTCCGCCCGGCAGATAGCCGAGATTGAACATGACGGCTGCAAGCCGCCCCCGCGCCTCCGGCGGCAGGCGGCGCGACATTTCCTCATGTCCGGCATGGATGAGCGTGACCCGGGACAGCCCGCCGATCCGCTCAGCCGCCGCCGCAAGCGCGGCTTCCTGCACGTCGAAGCCGAAGACGCGCCCCTCAGGTCCGACAAGCCCTGCGAGGAACAGCGTGTCATGGCCGTTCCCGGCTGTGGCGTCCACGACCCAGTCGCCGGGCCTGACGCAGCGGCGAAGCATGAGATGGGCCAGTTCAGTGGCTCGCAGCATGTTCTAAAGCCTGTTCCGCAGATCCACGGCCTCGGGCAGAGGCGCGCCGCGCGTGAGAAATTCCGCAAATCGCCGGGCGTGCCAGGGCGCCAGCAGCGCGCCCTTCGATCCCAGACCGTTGAAGAAACCGAGCCTGTCCTCTTCCGGGTGAAGCCCCGCGACGGGTTTGCTCTGCCGGATGATCGGGCGGACGGCCGCCGTGTGATCCAGCACCTTCCATGGCGCGCGGATGAAGGCCCGCAATCCGCCCTCGATCTTCGCCCTGGCAGACGCGTCCGGGATCTGATCCAGCTTCTCCCGGTCATAGGTCGAGCCGGCGCGGAAGATCTGCGGATCGTCTGTCGGCGCAAGCCAGACGCCGCGATGGACACACAAGGGCGGCAGCGGGCTGTCGAAGCGCAGCGTCAGGATGTCGCCTTTCGCCGGGTTGAATGCGGGCCTTGTGAAAAAGGGATTCTGCGCCGCCCGGCATCCTTCGCAGGACACGATGCGGCGGGCGCGAAAGCCACCGGCCATGACGGCGTCGCGTTCGAACAACACGTCGCGCCGCCAGTCCAGCGTCATGGCGGAGACGTGCATGGCCGCGCGCGAAGCCGCAAGATAGGACGGCGTGTCGAGCTGGGCGGAGCGCATGGCGAAGCCCCCGCCGCTAGAGTCCGCAAATCCGGGGTCGATCAGGGGAACGGGAACCGGGTCTGCCAGATGGCGTCTGATGGACGGATCGCCGACTCGCTTGGGCCAGAGCCGCCTTTCCTTGTCGAACCGGAACAACCGCACCGCCATACGGTCGTGAAAGAATGACCGGCCGGTTCTTGCTTCGATGCGCGTATAGAATGACCGGGCGGCGGCAAGATATTCGTCGTAATGCGGATCAAATCCGAGTTGCTGCCCGGTTACGGGCGTAATCAGCCCGGCCGCGATCTTCGACGATGTCACCGGTTCCTGCGAGTCGATAACCAGCACGCGTTCGCCGCATTCCTGCAAGTGCCATGCGAGCGTGGCGCCTGCCAGCCCCTGCCCGACGACGATCGTATCCCAGGCCGCGTTCGTCATACCGCAATTGCCTCCGCAACCTCTGCGGCTACGCCTGAAGGCGTTGCGCCCGAGCGGAACCTTCCCGCCCATCGGCGCAACAGCAAATATATGTGCGCCAGCGCGCCTGAAGGCGCATTTGACTGCGGCACGCCGTCAGTACGCCATTCTCCTCGGCCATCCTGCTTGCAATGTTTCATCGCCTAACGCAAATATTCAAAACGATGCCAAGGATCTCGACCCTCGCCAATCCCAGCTTCTTCATGCGCCTCACGGACCGCGTGCTGCCCTGGCTTGGAGCGCTGACGGCGGCGCTGCTGGCCATAGGGCTCTACATGGCGTTTTTCGTTGCGCCCGCCGATTATCAGCAGGGCGAGACGGTGCGCATCATGTTCATACATGTGCCCTCGGCCTGGCTCGCCATGTTCTGCTACTCGCTGATCGCGGTTTCCGCCCTCGGCTCGCTGATCTGGCGTCACCCGCTGGCCGACGTTTCCGCCAAAGCTGCTGCGCCGATCGGCGCGGCGTTCACTTTTCTCGCCCTCGTCACGGGCAGTCTATGGGGCAAGCCGACCTGGGGAACCTATTGGGTCTGGGACGCGCGCCTGACCTCGGTGCTGGTGCTGTTTTTCCTCTATATCGGCCTCATCGCGCTTTGGAACGCCATCGAAGAGCCGTCACGCGCGGGACGCGCCGCTGCGATCCTCGCCCTCGTCGGCGTCGTCAACATACCGATCATCAAATTCTCGGTCGACTGGTGGAACACGCTGCACCAGCCGGCCAGCATATCGCGCCTGGACGCGCCCGCGATCCATCCCTCAATCCTGACGCCGCTTCTGGTCATGGCCGCCGCTCTCTTCTGCCTGTTCTTCTGGATGCACTTCAAGGCGATGCGGGCGGAAATACTGAGGCGACGCGTCGAGGCGATGATGGTGGTGCACGCCGGCCGTATAGCCGGGTTAAAACCTGCAGAGTGAACTCGAAAGCGCAAGCTAGGAGGCGAAATGGACCTTGGACCACACGCGGCGATCATCTGGAGCGCTTACGCCATTACGGCCGCCGTGCTGACGGCGCTAGTCGCCCATTACGTGCTGAGCGAACGCAGGCAGCGCAGGACGCTTGCGCGGCTCGAAGCCCAGGGCGTGCGCCGCCGTTCGGAAGCTGCTCCCGGCAAGGGTTCTGGCGCGGCATGACGGTTCAGCCGGTTGCAGACAAGCCTGCGCGCGCGCGTTATCTTCTGCCGCTGCTGTTTGCCGCAGCCTTGGCCGGAATGTTCCTGTTCTCGCTGTTTTCCGGCGATCCCTCGCGCCTGCCCTCGGCGCTGATCGGCAAGCCTGCGCCGCAGTTCGACCTGCCCCCGATCGAGGGCTTCACGAAGAACGGCCAGCCGGGCGCGGGGTTCAGAACTGCCGATCTCTCCACCGGGGAGGTCAGCCTCGTGAACATCTGGGCGTCGTGGTGCGCGCCTTGCATACAGGAACATCCACTGCTCGTTCGCCTCAAGGAGCGGCATGGCCTGCGCCTCATCGGCATCAACTACAAGGATCAGCCCGAAAATGCGCAACGCTTCCTGGCGCGGCTCGGCGATCCTTACGATCTGATCGGAGCCGACCGGGACGGGCGCACGGCGATCGACTGGGGGGTTTACGGCGTGCCTGAAACCTATGTCGTCGATGGCGGCGGGCAGATCGTATACCGTTACGTCGGCCCGCTCACCGAAGAGGCGATCGAGCGGGACCTGCTGCCCGTTGTGGAAGCCGCGCGCAGGGGATCGGGATAGCCCCGCGCCGCACGGCTTCAGATGAACCTGTCGTGATCGTCGGAATCCAGAAACGGGTCCTTGCCGTGTGCGTATTTTCCCTTTCCGGGGCGCAGGAGCAGCAGGAGCAGCAAGGCTGGAGGAAACAGAAACGAGGCAATCATCCAGTAGCCGGAGTGACGCCCTTTCGAAGGAGCAACAACGGCGCTTATGATTGCGCATACGAGCGCAGCCGCAAGATATACCGTAATTATCATTGCAGTGCTCATTGGACTTGTCTCCACGACAGTTTCAGTTCTTTGATTTAAGCGCCATGGCGCTTCAAGGGAATAGCTAAACGGCGCATAGGCCAATTTACCGGAATTTCGTTTGTGCCGTCCCGTCTTGTCGCCATATAAGAACGCATGGCGAATACACTTCATACATTCCGCAAGATGAACGGTCTTGGAAACGATTTCGCCGTTTTCGATATTCGCAACTCCGGCCTCAAGCTGGACGATGCGCTGGCGAGACGCGTTTCCGACCGTCGGAGCGGGGTCGGCTGCGATCAGGTGATCCTGATCGAGACATCGCCGAGAGCAGATGCGTTCATGCGCATACTCAACGCCGACGGCTCCGAAGCCGACGCCTGCGGCAACGCCACGCGCTGCATCGCGCCGCTGATCGCGCAGGAAAACGGACGGGCCGAAGCCGTCATCGAAACGAATGCCGGCCTGCTGGAGTGCGTCACGCATGAAAACGGCCTGGTCACAGTCGATATGGGGCCGCCGCGTCTTGCCTGGAACGAAATCCCGCTTTCGCGCGCTTTTCCGGACACCGCCTCGCTGGACGTGGCGTTCGACGGCGGGCAGGTCGGAGCGCTTGTCTCGCCCGGCGCCGTGAATGTCGGCAATCCGCATTGCGTTTTCGCCGTCGAGGACGCCGGCGTCTATAATCTGGCCGAGATCGGCCCGCGGATCGAGCATGACCCGCTCTTCCCCGAGCGCGTGAACGTCTCGCTCGCGCAGATGACGGGACGCGACCACATTACACTTCGCGTGTGGGAGCGCGGCGCGGGCCTGACCAGGGCGTGCGGAACCGCAGCCTGCGCCGCCGCAGTAGCCATGATCCGAAAGGGGCTGGCGGCGCGCAAGACGACCGTCGCCCTGCCGGGAGGCGAGCTTTTCATTGAATGGCGCGCCTCGGATGAGCATATTCTTATGAGCGGTCCGTGGTCTCTCGATTATGAAGACGTCTTCGATTTCGGCGCCGCTGAACCTGCAACGCCCTGAAGCCGGCCCAATGACCAATGCGACCCGGATCATCAATTTCGGCTGCCGCCTGAACGCCTATGAAGGCGAGGCGATGGCGGAACATGCGCGGTCGGCGGGGCTGGAAGACACGATCATCGTCAATAGCTGCGCTGTGACCGGCGAAGCCGTTCGCCAGGCGCGCCAGGCGATCCGCAAGGCGCGGCGCGAAAATCCGGGCGCGCGCATCGTCGTGACCGGCTGCGCGGCGCAGACCGATCCGCAGGGCTTCGCCGCAATGGCTGAAGTCGATCACGTCATCGGCAATGAAGAAAAGATGCGTCCGGCAACGTTCTCCGCCATTGCCGCGGGAGACGGCCCGCGCGTCATCGTCAACGACATCATGTCGGTGCGCGAAACCGCGCATCATCTCGTATCGGGCTTCGGAACGCGCGCGCGGGCCTATGTCCAGATCCAGAACGGCTGCGACCACCGCTGCACCTTCTGCATCATTCCGTTCGGGCGCGGCAATTCCCGCTCGGTCCCGGCCGGAGCGGTCGTCGAACAGATCCGGGCCCTGACGGAACAGGGCTATCGCGAAATCGTGCTGACCGGGGTGGACATCACATCCTACGGAGCGGATCTGCCCGGCGGAATGACGCTCGGGAAGCTGGTGCGCAAGATCCTTAAGCTGACCCCCGAACTGCCGCGCCTTCGCCTGTCCTCCATTGACACGATCGAGGCCGACGAGGCGCTCATGCGCGCGCTCGCCGAGGAAGAGCGCCTGATGCCGCACCTGCATCTTTCGCTGCAGGCCGGGGACGACATGATCCTGAAGCGCATGAAGCGGCGGCACTCCCGCGCCCATTCCGTGGCGTTCTGCCGGGAAGCGCGTCGGCTGCGGCCCGACATCGTGTTCGGCGCGGACATCATCGCCGGCTTCCCGACCGAGACGGAGGACATGTTCTCCCGTTCGCTGAGCCTGATCGACGAGTGCGGGCTGACATTCCTGCATGTATTCCCGTTCTCGCCGCGCCCCGGCACGCCCGCCGCTCGGATGCCGCAACTCGACCGGCAGACGGTCAAGGACCGCGCGCACCGCCTGCGCAGCGCAGGCGCGCTTGCGCTCGACGCCTATCTTGCCTCCTGCCGGGGACGCCGCATCGAGATCCTTACCGAAAACGGCAATATCGGCCGCACGCCTCATTTCGCCGAGGTGGCGCTGGATGCGCCTGTCGCGATGGGACGCCTGATAAGCGCCGCCGTGACAGGGCACGAGCGGGGCAGGCTCAGGGGGACGGCGTTGCAGTGAGCGAGGCGGAAAGGAAAAAGACAGGCGCGCTCGGACGCTGGTTTGCGAGAGACGAAGCCGCGGCTACGGAATCGGCGTCCCCTCCGTCCACGGCGCAGGATGGGGAGCATCCTCAAGCCAACCGTCCGGAGCCGCAGGACGCGCCGGCACAGGAACAGCCCAAAGGGTGGTTTCAGCGGTTGCGCAGCGGCCTCGCCAGGACGTCCGGCCAGCTTTCGCAGGGCATCAGTGGTGTCTTCAACAAGCGCAAGCTGGACGCGGCGGCGCTGGAAGAGCTGGAGGATCTGCTGATTCAGGCCGATCTCGGCATCGATACCGCCATGCGCATCACCGAGCGTCTGTCGGGGGAGCGTTACCGGAAGGAAATTTCCGAGGACGAGATCAAGCAGGTCCTCGCCGAGGAGGTCGAAAAGGTCCTCCGGCCCGTCGCCCTGCCACTGGCCGTCGAAGACGGCCGCAAGCCTCATATCATCCTCGTGGTGGGCGTGAACGGCTCCGGAAAGACGACGACCATCGGCAAACTTGCCCGCAACTTCACAGCTCAGGGCAGGCGCGTCATGCTGGCCGCAGGCGACACCTTCCGCGCCGCCGCCATAGAGCAGCTCAGGATCTGGGGCGAGCGTACGGGATCGCCGGTCATCGCGCGCGAAACCGGCGCGGACGCCGCCGGGCTGGCCTATGACGCGCTTGCCAAGGCCCGCGAAGACAAGAGCGACATTCTCATCATCGACACGGCCGGCCGGCTGCAGAACAAGGCGGCGCTCATGGCCGAGCTTGAGAAGATCGTGCGCGTCATCAGGAAGCTGGATCCGGAAGGTCCGCATACCGTGCTTCTCACGCTGGACGCGACCACCGGACAGAACGCGCTTAATCAAGTGGAAATTTTCAGCAAGACAGCGGGCGTAACTGGCCTCATCATGACAAAACTGGACGGTACTGCGCGCGGGGGCATTCTCGTTGCAATCGCGGACAAGTACGGGCTGCCGGTTCACGCAATCGGGATCGGGGAGGGATCTGAGGACCTGCAGCCGTTCGACGCCCGCGAATTCGCCAGGGCAATTGCAGGACTGTCCGAATAAGCCGCCTGTTTCCGGCCTCGGCCCTCGCACCGGAAATTACGGCAGAGTAGAACGATTTGCGCCCTCCGGCTCGGACGAGACCGGAAGGCCTCGGGAAGAAACGGACGTAGCGAGTTGGAAAACCTGTCGACTTCGGTCAAGCTGTCGATAAAGCTGACGCTTGAATTCATGCCGCTCGGCCTCTTCTTCCTGGCCTCGACCGAATATGGTTTCTGGGAAAGGACGGCTGTCCTGGTCGTGGCGACCGTAATATCTCTTGCGCTCACATGGTGGCTTTTCGAGCAGCTTGCGCTGATGGCCATCATCACGGCAGTAACGAGCGTCGGCGCGGGCGCGGGCACGCTGATCTTCGACGATCCGCATTACGTGCAGATGAAACCGACCATCGTCGGGGGAATCTTCGCGTTCATATTGCTGGCCGCGCTCATCAACGGCAAGCCGCTGTTCAAGCAGCTCCTGGGGCAGAATCTGAAGCTCACGGAGCAGGGGTGGTACATTCTGACCTGGCTCTGGTTCGCCTATTTCGTCTTCATAACCATCCTGAACGAATATATCTGGCGAAACTATTCCTGGGAGTTCTGGGCGGCTTTCAAGGCTTTCGGTTTGATGCCAATGACGGTAGTCTACGCCTTGCCGCAGATCTTTCTGCTGCGTAAGTATCAGCTTGACGAGGAGATCCCGGCCGCCGCCGGTCAGGAAGCGCTCGCGCCGTCCGCTCTGCCAGGACCGGCGCAGAGTCCAGATATGGAATAGCAGGAGTATCATGCAGCTCTTAAAATTCGCCCTGGAGCTGGGCCCGCTCGTCGTATTTTTTCTGGCGAATAATCAGTATGAAATATTTACCGCAACCGCTGCGTTCATGGTCGCAACGGTCATATCGCTTACGATAAGTCAAATAGTCATGCGGCGCATTCCCGTCATGCCGCTTGTTACGGGTGCGTTCGTAATTGTCTTCGGCGCACTGACACTGTATCTGCAAGACGCACTCTTTATAAAGATCAAGCCCACGATCGTGAATCTTCTGTTTGCCGCCGCTCTTGGAGGCGGCTTGCTTATGGGTTATTCTTTAATGAAACTTCTTCTCGGTGAAGTCATTCGGTTGAAGGATGATGGATGGCGTATACTGACGATACGGTGGACGTTCTTTTTCATCTTTCTGGCCATTTTGAATGAAGTCGTCTGGAGGAATTTTTCGGAGAGCACATGGGCCGCGTTCAAACTCTTTGGCGTCATGCCGATTACGATGGCTTTCATGCTGATGCAAATTGGCTTGTTGCAAAGATATCAGATTGAAGAAGATTCACCTGATACGCCGTCAAAATAAAATCAGTAATCCGATCACATTTTGAGCGCATTAATATTCCAATTAGGCGAAATGATGCGTTAACATCGTAGTTATTTTTTCGCGAAGCGTAAAATTTGTACTAGATATAGTACCAATCAACACGAGGCGGAAACACAGCATTAGCGGTAAAGATCAAATTTTCCATGGCTACACGAACTAGAAAACCGGCAAAAAAGGCTACGGCGAAAAAGCCGGCGACCAAGAAAACGTCATCTCCGCCCAAACAGACAGCGGCGCCGGAAGCCTATAATGGATCGGTGTCTCATCTCATCCACCGTGCGGGACAATGCTCCACCGATATATTCGGGGCCATTGCTCCCAACGGTGTCGTCACCCCGAGGCAATACGCCATACTCGAGGCGATCAGGGACAATCCGGGCGTAAGCCAGACCAGGCTGGTCGACATCACCGGCATCGACCGCTCCACACTGGCCGACATCGTCAAACGGATGCTGCAAAAGGATCTCGTCCAGCGAGAACGCACAAAGACGGACGCTCGCGCATATGCGGTCAAATTGACGCGGAAGGGCGCCAACACGATCAAGAAAATGCAGCCGCACGCCGAAACCGTCGATCGCGAAATCCTTGCGGCCATCCCCAAAGAGCACCGTAGCCTTTTCGTCTCTCTGCTCGCCCAGATGGTGGAAAAGCTCTCTGCCCGCGGCGAAAACGAGGGGCAGTAGACCTCGCCGCCAGCCCCATTTGTGAACTTGATGGGGCTGGTAATTCCGGCGGCCAGCCCTTATGTTATCCTCAGTATGAGCATAAATGCCGCCTAAATATGCTCAGAATGAGTATAACTGGCGGCGCAGAACCGGAGGATGACATGGGGACGGTCAGCTTGAATCTCGAAAGGCAACGCGGCAGGTCCGCGGCTCATCGCCCGACGCCCCGGCTCGCCTACACCGAAGAGGTCGCCCGCGAGACGGCACATCTTTATGACCGCGTGTCGTCCGTCATACCGCCGGTCGAGTGGCCGGCCTTCGCGCCCTATGTAAAAGCGATCAACGATCTGAAGCGCGAGCGCAACGCAGTCATCCTGGCGCATAACTACATGACGCCCGAGATATTCCACTGCGTCGCCGATTTCATGGGCGACTCGCTCCAGCTCGCCAAGGAAGCCGCTGCGTCCGACGCCGACGTCATCGTGCAATGCGGCGTGCATTTCATGGCGGAGACCTCGAAGATTCTCAATCCCGGCAAGACAGTGCTGATCCCCGACAGCCGCGCAGGCTGTTCGCTGGCGGCCTCGATCACCGGCGAGGATGTCCGTGCGTTGCGCGAAGCCTATCCGGGCGTGCCGGTCGTCACCTATGTCAACACTTCGGCGGACGTGAAAGCCGAATGCGATATATGCTGCACGTCTTCGAACGCGGTCAAAGTGGTCGAGAGCCTGGGCGCGCCGCGCGTCATCATGGTGCCGGACGAATATCTCGCGAAATATGTCGCGACTCAGACCGATGTCGAGATCATCGCCTGGCATGGCCACTGCGAGGTGCATGAGAAATTCACCGGCGAGGAGTTGCGCTCCTTCCGCGAGGCGCATCCCGGCATGAAGATCATCGCTCATCCCGAATGTCCGCCGGACGTGATCGGCGAGGCCGACTACACCGGCTCCACCAGCGGCATGATACAGTGGGTCAAGGACCACCGCCCGCGTCAGGCCATGCTCGTGACGGAGTGCTCGATGAGCTACAACGTGCAGGCCGAAATTCCCGAGGTGCAGTTCATCCGGCCGTGCAATTTCTGCCCGCACATGAAGATGATTACGCTGCCGAAGATCCTCAATTGTCTCCTGAACATGGAAGACGAGGTGATCGTCGATCCGATCGTCGCGGAGCGCGCGCGCAAGTCCGTCGAGAGGATGATAAATCTGACCAATTGATGGAAATTCAAGCGAATCCAGGAGCATTCGGTAAGCGGGGATCTTCGGGTTCCCGCTTTTTTAATGGCCGCCAGCCCGGCCGGCGTTAACGAAGTTTGTGAAGGCGGTTTGCATGGACAGTCAGGAGAAGCTATCAAA
>CAYOUE010000053.1:10744-17794 GCA_964407075.1 uncultured Hyphomicrobiaceae bacterium | reverse complement strand
GCGCCAATGCCGGAAATACCAGCCGTAGAGCACGCCGAAGAACGCCGCGAAAACGGCGAGCGCCATGCCCGTTTCCGTACTCAGCGCGATATGGTTGCGCCCATCCATGAGCTGGGCGACCATATGCGCGTTGATGAGCACGCCGGGCATACGGTCGAAGCTGTCGGCTGCGACCGTGGACAGCGGCGTGTAATAGCTGTCGCGCTGGTCCGACAGATTCGCCCCGACGAGCACGACCCTGTTCTCGATGAGCGGGCGGACGATTTCCGCATTGCCGGCGGAGAGTATCGCGCTTGCCTCGATGCGGTTGAAGGTGTCGCCGCGCTCCGGCGGAATCAGCCAGGCGATGCGCTGCGGCTGCGACGGATCCTCGATCCCCTGCACGCGCGCAACCTGCTGCGGAAAGCTGTAGGGAAACGGCGTATCCGCAACGGGTGGCGCAGCCCGGCGGACAGCCCCGTCGGAGTCGCGCAGGATGTTCACATAGCCAGGGAGCGCCTTGAATCCCTCCAGCATCTTCCGCTGCCGTTCATGCTGCAGATCGGTGGCGGTGAAGCGCCGGTCGTAGGCGGCGAGCACGATGGGAGTTTTTTCGCCGATTTCCGCGATTGCAGTCTCCAGCGCCGCATCGGCTCCCGGCAGTGTCGGCTGGTCGAAGAAGAAATCCAGCGCGATGGCGCGCGCGCCGAGGCCGTCCAGCCTGCGGATGAGCTGCGCCAGCATCATCCGGTCCATCGGCGAACGGCACGCCTTGTCCTCCACGCTCGGCTCCCCGATCAGCACGACCGCGATGTCGGGATGCGGGCCTTCGCGCTGATCGCCCAGCAGCGCGGTGCGCCAGTCGAAAAAGCTGTGGTCGATGCTTTCGAGCGCGCGTCCCCCATAGGCGAGCGCCCCGACGACGATGAGGACAGCTGGCGTGAGCATGGCGGCGGACAGCAGGGGCCATTTGGCCGGCACCGGGAAACGCATGAATCAAAACCTTTTTCGTGAGATGATCCCTGCCGTTTCCTTAGCCGAAATCCCGGCGCGCCCCAAGCAAAACGCGCCGGGCGCGGGACCGTGAGCGGGATGCGGCGGCGTCCGCTGAAAAAAAATGCGGCCCGCCGGAATAATCGAGGCGCGCCTGCGTATATATGGCATGACGAAAAACCGACCCAGCTTCGACGTGACCGGCGAACTTGCGTCCATGAGGCGCTATGCGCTCGTTCTGACGCGCGATCCCGCCGACGCGGAGGATCTCGTTCAGGAAGCGCTTGTGCGCGCCTATGACAGACGCTCGACATTCAGGGCCGATGCCGCGCTTCGTCCCTGGCTGCTCTCGATCCTGCACAATTGCTTCGTGGACGGCGTCCGCCGCAGGCGCACCGAGGCAGCCGTGCTCGCCATCGCGTCGAGTCTGGCGGAAAGCCAGCAGCCGGCGCCCCAGGACCATCAGATCCGGCTGACCCAGCTCCGGCAGAATTTCATGGCCCTGCCCGAAGAGCAGCGCGCAGCCCTGCATCTGGTGGCCATCGAGGGGCTGTCCTATCACGAGGCGTCCACCGCTCTCGGCATTCCCGCCGGAACGCTGATGTCGCGTCTCGCCCGCGCCCGCGCGGCATTGCGCGCAATAGAGGATTCGGGAACGAACGCGGCCAGCGCGCCGCAACCGAACGCCGGTCCGCGGCTCAGACTTGTCGGAGGTTCCGATGACACATCCGGATAACACAATCAGCGAAGCCGATCTCCACGCCTATGTCGACGAGCAGCTCACGCCGGAGCGCCGGATCGCCGTCGAGGCCCATCTCGCGCGCCACCCGAATCTGGCGGCCCGCGTGATGGCGGATCTGCGCGGCCGAGACGAATTGCGGCTTGCGATGAACGGGCGCCTGCCTGTCGTGAAGCTGACGACGCAGGACGCGGCCCGCCGCCTGGAGCGCGGACTGGCGCGCGACGCGCTGTTCGTCCGCATCCGCCGCGCCGGCGCCATCGCCGCACTGATCGCGATCGGCTGGTTCGCCCATGTGGAGTTTCTGGCGATCGGCAGCAGGAGCGGCGGCACGTCCGCAACTCTTCCCTCCTATGTCGACGACGCCGCGCGCGCGCACCGCACCGCGCTCCTGCGCGCCTCGATGCAGTCGCAGCCCGTTTCTCCGGTTTTCGACGCCGAGGAAATCCGCTCCGCGACCGCGATCACGGTGCCTGAACTGCCGCGCGAATGGCAGATCGTGGACGTCCAGATCTTTCCGTCTTCCGCCGGCCCCGCCGTCGAAATGGCGATCCGTGACGAAAAGCTCGGCGCACTGTCGCTCTTTGCGGTGCGGCCCGGCCGGTTCGACGTCATGCCGACGGCGGTGACGTCCAGCGACGACGTGACGGCTGCCTACTGGCAGATCGGCGACATAGCCTACGCCCTTGTCGGCAATGCCGGGGGCGAAGAAATGAATGAGGCTGCGGCGAAGATCGCCTCGACGCTTTACTGACCTGAAAACCCTTGAATCCTTGACCAACGGGAGATGCCGAAATGAATACTCCGCAATCCGATTACGGCTGGCAGTCCGCCAATGCGCGGGCCGGGACCTTCGAGTTCGACGAAGGCCTGCGCCAGCACATGCTGCGCGTCTACAACTACATGGGTCTCGGCCTCGTGGTGACCGGGATGGTTGCCTATATCGTCGGCAGCACGCCCGCGCTCTACGTGCCGATCTTCTCCACGCCCCTGAAATGGGTGGTGATGCTCGCCCCGCTCGCCTTCGTGCTGTTCTTCTCGTTCCGGATCAACTCGATCTCGACCGCAGGCGCGCAGACGCTGTACTGGGCGTTCTGTGCGGTCATGGGGCTTTCGCTCGCTTCGGTCTTCCTGGTCTTTACAGGGGCCAGCATCGCACGCACATTCTTCATAGCAGCGACGATGTTTGGCGCCATGAGCCTTTACGGCTACACCACGAAGCGGGATCTGTCGAAATACGCCTCGTTCCTCATCATGGGCCTGATCGGCGTCATCATCGCGATGATCGTGAACATCTTCCTTGCGTCATCGGCGCTGCAATTCGCCATTTCCGTCATCGGCATTCTGGTCTTTGTCGGTCTGACGGCGTGGGACACGCAGCGGATCAAGGAGGAATACGCCGAGCACGCCGGCCACGAGACCCTGACGAAAATGGCCGTCTTCGGCGCGTTCTCGCTCTATCTCAATTTCATCAACATCTTCACGCTGCTGCTGAACTTCACCGGCGAGCGTGAGTAACAGGATCATACCAAAGGAGAGACCATACATGAACGAACAGGACCGTCAGGCGATCGAAGGTCTCTTTTCGCGCCTTGCCGAAGCCGAAAAGCAGGCAGGCCCGAGAGACGCCGAGGCCGACGCCTTCATCAAGGAGCGTGTCTCCGGACAGCCAGGCGCGCCCTACATGATGGCGCAGACGATCGTGATGCAGAACTACGCGCTGGAGCAGGCGCAGCAGCGCATCGCCGAGCTTGAGCGCCAGAGCCAGGCCGCCCCCGCCAATGGCGGGGGCATATTCGGCGTGTTCGGCGGAAACAAGGCGCAGCCGCAAGCCCAGACGCGCGGCAGCGTGCCGGCGGCAGGCCGGACGCCGGCCGGCGCGCAGACCCCTCCGCCTCCGCAGCAGCCCGGCGCAGGCGGCGGCTTCCTCGCCGGCGCGGCGCAGACCGCAATGGGCGTGGCGGGCGGCGTGCTGCTGGCGAACGCTCTCGGCGGCATGTTCGGCAGCGATCCTGCGCAGGCCGCGCCTGTCGATCCCGCGGCTTCGGACCCTGCAGCGCCCGAGCCGGAGGCCGCAGCGGCCGACCCCGCGCCGGATGCGGGCGGCGATGAGGGCGGCGGCTTCTTCGACTCGCTCTTCGGGGGCGGCGACAGCGGCGATATGGACTTCTAGCCGGCCAAACCGTCTGGCAGGACTTTGATACGGCGATCAGCGCCCGTGCCCCTCGGGGCCGGGCGCTCTTCATGTCAGACGCTGCCTGCAATACCTAGTGGTTCGATTCAGACATTTGCTTCCCATTTGCGGCACCCTCATTTGCAAATGTTCGAATCTCAAGAACCACTAGAACCTGTTGATACTAGTGGAGCTTTTGAATTTGACATTTGAAAACGCACCTCGCCGCAGTCGGGATTCAAATGTCAAATTCGCTCCACTAGGACGGCGGCACAACGGCGAACAATATAAAGGAATCCTGCATCCGTGACTGATACGCTCAGCTTGGCTGCGGCCAACCTTCTTTCCCCGATGGTGCTGTTCTTCGCGCTCGGGCTGGCGGCGGCGCTTTTCAGATCGAGCCTTACGATTCCTGAAGCCGTGGCCAAGGGCGTAGCCCTTTATCTGATGCTGGCGATCGGCTTCAAGGGTGGCGCGAGCATCGCGGGCCAGCCGCTTGACGGCCAGATCGTGGCAACGCTTCTCTTGTCGGCCGCGATCAGCGCGCTCATGCCGATCATCGCGTTCCGGCTGCTGCTTGCAACGACCCGCCTCGGACGCATCGACGCGGCTGCGGTCGCCGCGCATTACGGCTCGATCTCGATCGTGACGTTCGTCGCGGCGACGCAATCTGTCGCATCGGCCGGCCTGACCTATGAGGGCTATCTCGTCGCCGCGGCGGCGGTCATGGAAACGCCCGCGATCCTCGTTGCGCTGCTGCTGGCGCAGCAGGGAGCGAAGCCCGGCGCACTGATCGATGGCGGGCTGATGCGCGAGGTTCTGCTTAACGGTTCGGTCGTGCTTCTGATCGGGTCCTTCCTCATCGGCTGGGCGACCGGTACGGACGGCATGGCCATCATGGAGCCGCTGATCGGCGATCCTTTCAGGGCGGTGCTCTGTTTCTTCCTTCTGGACATGGGCATCCTTGCAGGACGCGGCCTGCTCCAGAGCGGCAGGGAACTGCGCCTGCCGGTGGTGCTGTTCGGCCTTTACATGCCGCTCATCGGGGGAGCTATCGGCGTTCTGGCCGGATGGGCGATCGGGCTTTCGGCGGGCGGCATGGCCGTGCTGGCGTCGCTTTCGGCAAGCGCCTCCTACATCGCCGTGCCCGCCGCGATGCGCATCGCCCTGCCGGAAGCGCGGCCGGCCATCTATCTGACGATGTCTCTCGGCGTAACGTTCCCGTTCAACATCGCGCTGGGCATTCCGATCTATATTGCTGCGGCGGGCGCGCTGACTTGAGGATTGAGCCATGCAAACCTACCAGAAATCGCGAATCGACATCCTGATCGAAGCTCCTTTTCTCGACCGGCTGCTGGAGACGCTGGACGGCCTGCCCGTCACCGGATACACCGTCCTTCCCGCGCTGGCCGGAAAAGGTTCGGGCGGAAAATGGCGGCGGGACGGTCTCGTCGGCGGCGCGGGACAGATGCATCTTGTCTACTGCATCGTGGACGACGCAAAAGCCGACGAAACGGTTGACGCAATCTTCCGCACTGTCGAGCGCCAGATGGCGATTGTCACGGTTTCGCAGGTGAAAGTGCTGCGGCCGGGGCGTTTCTGAGCGCTGATGCGCAGAGCGGCCGATAGCGCAAGCAGGACGGTTGCCGCCCTGCCGGCTGTTCCTGTGCCTTTTGCGGCTATGCGACACCTCGATGCGACAAGGTTAAAGCCGTGCCCCAAGGGTCGCGGAGCGTCAGGGCGTCGTCTGCATCCGTTTCGCCCGCCCTTCCTGCGCGTTCGGAGATGCGCGCCAGCTGTGCCGCGTCCCTGACCAGTATCTCGACGCTGTCGAGACCGGCCATCCGCTCCGGCCTCGGTCCGGCGCCGCGGCTTCTCCAGACATTTCCCGCAAGCTGGTGGTGATAGCCGCCGCTGCCGAAGAAACTCGCGCCGGGATAACGTGACGCCACGTCGAAGCCGAGTGTGTCCCGGTAGAAGCCCTCGGCCAGCTCCGTATCGCCGACCTGAAGGTGGACGTGGCCGATCACGCCATCGGAGGGAAAGCCGTTCCAGCGTGCGCCGCCGGCCGCGTCGAGCAGGTCCTGTGCATCGAGAGGCTCGGTGGCCATATGGATCTCGCCGCTGGCTGCGCGCCATTCGGACACCGGTCGGTCGGCGTAGATCTCGATGCCGTTGCCTTCCGGATCGGCGAGATAAAGCGCCTCGCTGACGATGTGATTGGACGCGCCGTGTAGCTGGATGCGGTTTTCCGATGCAAAGGCGAGCCAGCGCGCCAGATCGGCGCGGGCCGGCAGCAGGAACGCGGTATGGAACAGCCCGGCATCGCGGGGATTGCGCGGAGCGAGCGCCGGATCGCTCACGAGTTCGAGCAGCGGCGTTGCGCCAGCCCCGAGCGTTGCGCCATCGGCGCTCTTTGCGATGCGGTTCAGGCCCAGGACGTTCGTGTAGAAATCCGTGACCTGCGCCAGGTCGCGCACTTTGAGCCGGACCCTGCCGATACGCATCGGCGCGGATTTGAGGTCGAAGCGGTCTGTGTCAGTCGTCATGAGAAGCCCCTTTGCTGGGTTGCGGCGGCCGGAGCGCTATGAAGCGCCGTCCATGCGATGAACATGGCTCGATTTGGTACGCATTATAATCCGGCAGGGTGGAAGATTATTGCATCCATTTTGGAAGCAATGACGTTACCACCCTTGTTCCCAGTGTGGCGCCCCGCCGGCATAGCGGGCGGCGAGAAAATCGACAAGCGCGCGGACCTTGGCGGCGAGATGCCGGCTGTGCGGATAGAGCGCATAAATGCCATAGGGGGAGGTCTCGAAGTCCCGCAGCACGCGCCGGACAGTCCCGGCGCGGATCGCTTCTCCGGCGATGAAACCGGGGACGCAGGCCAGCCCCAGTCCCGCTGCGGCGGCGAGCAGGCAGGCTTCGGCGTTGGAGTAGCGCAGGCGCCCGCGCACGGGGGCCGATATGACGCCGCCGCGCGCGTCCCTGAACGGCCAGCAGCCGGGATCGCGGAAGTTGGAGTCGATGATGCAGTCATGCCCCGCCAGATCCTCCGGGGACGCAGGTTCGCCCCGCCGCTCCAGATAAGCGGCGGCCCCGATCGTCACGATTCGCACCTCGCAGAGCTTTCGGGCGATGAGGCTGGAATCGTCCGGGCGGCCCA
>CAYOUE010000053.1:0-10734 GCA_964407075.1 uncultured Hyphomicrobiaceae bacterium | reverse complement strand
GGCCCACCCGCACCGCCAAGTCGTAGCCTTCGTCGACGAGGCTGGCCATGCGGTCGGAAAAGTTCACGTCGAGTTCGATTTCCGGATAGCGCAGAACGAATTCGTTCAGGGCCGGCGCGAGTTCGGCGATGCCGAATGTCTGCGGCGCCGTCATGCGCACCCGGCCCCGCGGGGTCTGCGCCGAAGTCCTTATCGAGAGGTCGAGATCGTCGAACTCTTCGAGCAGCGCGCGGATGCGGTCGAAATAGGCCTGTCCGGCTTCGGTCGCGGAAACGGCGCGCGTGGTCCGGTTCAGCAGGCGGACGCCGAGTTCGGCTTCGAGGCGCGAGACGAGTTTCGAGGCCTGACCCGAACTCGTTCCCAGGCGCTCGGCTGCGCCGGTGAAGCTGCCCGTCTCCATGACGGCGATATACATGCGGTCGCAGGCGAGCCGGTCCATAGCCGTCCATCCGGAAGCAATTCAGGCGATTATGCGCTCATATTTGCATGTTTCGGAAAGAATGTCCCGGAGGCAGCACCGAATTCGGCGGGATTCCGATCTGCTTTACGAATTTTTTTCTAGCCAAAAGCGTTCTTTTTAGCGAACATAGGCGGGTTGAGCGTTCGGTTCGCCAACCGCGGTGATTTGCAGAGCTGCTTTGCGCCGCGACAACAAACGCTAAGGCGCCACGAGGCTTTCGTGGTCTCCGGAAATATGGAGAATCCCCATAAAGAGCTGTTCACTTTTTTACCGCTTCACGCCGTTTCGGGCGGGCTGAAACATGCGCAGGCCATGCCCTGCGCAGATTCGTCCGCGCTGCGCTCCGTCCGGACGGAAAACGTAGGCGATATGAAAAACCGGAAGCTGCCTTGGCGAAGATTCAACGGTTTAAAACATAACAAGCATTAAGGAGACCCTCATGAAAAAACTGACACTGGTGCTGTTCGCGGCGCTGGCGGGCGCATTCGCGATCCCCGCGCAGGCCGAGAGCGAAGCGCTCGCGGAAGCCGAGTGGCTGGCTGAGAATCTGGACAATCCTAAAGTCCGGGTTTTCGAGGTCAGCGTCGATACCGGCATCTATGAGCGCGGGCACATTCCCGGCGCCGTCAATCTGAACTGGCACACCGATCTGGTCGACACTGTCCGCCGCGACATCGTCAGCCGCGAAAGGTTCGGCGAAATCATCCAGGCCGCCGGGGTGGACGCGGACACCACGATCATCCTCTATGGCGACAACAACAACTGGTTCGCCGCATGGGGCGCATGGGTGTTCAACATGTACGGTCTCGGCGATCAGGTGAAGCTGCTCGACGGCGGGCGGAAATACTGGGAAGCCAAGGGCCTGCCCCTCAGCACCGACGTTCCGTCCTACGAACAGACCGCCTTCGAACTGCCGGAAGGCCAGCCCGGGCTGCGCGCCCGCCTGACCGACGTGCTCGATGTGGTCGAGGGCCGCAACGATCTCGCCATCCTCGATATCCGTTCGCCTGACGAATATTCCGGCAAGATCTTTGCTCCCGAAGGCTCGCAGGAGCTTTCCGTGCGCGCAGGCCATGTCCCCGGCGCCGTCAATGTGCCGTGGTCGCGGGCCGTCGATCCGGATACCGGCAAGTTCAAGTCCGCCGAAGAGCTGAAGCAGCTTTACGCGGATGCCGGCGTCGACGGCTCCAAGCCGGTCATCGCCTATTGCCGCATCGGCGAGCGCTCCAGCCACACCTGGTACGCGCTGGCGCGCATTCTCGGCTACGACGTGCGCAATTATGACGGATCTTGGACCGAGTACGGCAACTCCGTCGGCGTTCCCGTCGCCAATCTGGCGGGAACGGTCTGGACCGGCAAGTAACGCGGAACAGACTGACGCTTCCAGCCCGTCATGTTTCCATGTAAGGGAAGCGTGACGGGCTTCCGATTCCAGCGAGGGGATATGAAAGCGGATGTGACGGTCGGGGGGCGCAATGGCGCGGCGGTCCTGCTCGGGGCGGCTCTGCTGGCCGCGCTGGCCGTGGCGGCGCACAGCCTGGCCGGCGACATTGCCAATGTTCGCCCGGGGCTTGCGCTGATTTTCGGCGCGGTGTTCGGGTTCGTGCTCCAGCGGTCGCGCTTCTGCTTCCTCTGCCATGCGCGCGATCTCGTCGAGGAACGGGATGCGCGCGGCGCGCTGGCGATCCTGCTGGCGCTCGCCGTCGGCGCGGCGGGCTACGCGCTCGTCATGTCGCAATGGCTGCCGGTCCCCGCGCCGGGACGCCTGCCGCCCACCGCACATGTCGGTCCGGTGAGCGCGGCACTTGCAGCGGCCGCTTTCCTGTTCGGCCTCGGAATGGCGATTTCAGGGTCATGCATCTCGGCGCATCTCTACCGGCTCGGGGAAGGGTCGCCCACGGCGATCTTTGCGCTTTTCGGCGCGCTTCTGGGCTTCGGCATCGGATTTGCGACGTGGAACGGGCTGTATCTCTCAACGATTTCGGAAGCTCCAGTGCTCTGGCTGCCCCACAGTTTGGGCTATGGCGGATCGCTGCTGCTGACCCTGGCGCTTCTGGCGGCGCTTGCCGCTGCGGCTCTGTCATGGGCCGGAGCGTCCGCCCCCGAGCCGCGCCAGCCGCTCGGCCTGCGCGCGGCCGCAACCGCGATCTTCGTGAAGCGCTGGCCCGCAGCCGCGGGCGGAGCGGCGGTGGGCGTGATCTCCGTCGCGTATTATCTCCGCGTGGCGCCGCTCGGCGTCACGGCGGAGTTGGGCAGCATTGCGCGCACCGCAGCGACAGGCGCGGGATTTGCGCCGGACACGCTGTTCGGCCTCGACGGTTTCCGCGGCTGCGCGACGGCGGTCAAATCCTTTCTCGTCTCGGAGAACGGGCTGTTCGTGGGCGGGCTGATCGTGGCCAGCTTCGGCAGCGCTCTGATTGCCGGCCAGTTTAAGCCGCGCCTGCCCAATTGGGGGGATGTCTGGCGCGGAACGGCCGGCGGCGTGCTGATGGGATGGGGCGCTATGACGGCGCTGGGATGCACGGTCGGGGTACTGCTCTCGGGCATCCATGCGGCGGCGGCGGCGGGCTGGGTGTTTCTGATTTTCTGCTTCGCCGGCGTCGTTGCCGGTCTCGGACTTCGGCGGCTCACCGGGTAGCCTGACGGCGCTGCGCCTCTTCGGCAAACGCGGATCGGGCAGGGTCATTCCCGAAAAGCGAGCCTTCCCGTTAACCCGGCCGCCGATTCCGGATATTTCCAAATGGAAATATCGATTGCAATACCCAACCCTCCTCGATATATATCGGCAAACATGTCGGAGGGGGTCCAATGCAGTATGCGTCCGTAATCCGTATTCGCTCTGTCTTCGCAGCGCTGGCATTCGCCCTGCTGTGGATGACAAGCGCGCCCGCGCGCGCGGCTGACGCACTGGTTGCGGTCGCTGCGAACTTTGCCGAAGTCGTCGAGGAACTGAAGCCGGTTTTCGAGCGGCAATCGGGCCATCGGATCGAGGCGACGACCGGCTCGACAGGAAAACTTTACGCCCAGATTACCGCGGGCGCTCCCTTTCAGGTTCTGCTTTCGGCAGACGCTGCAACGCCGGAGCGTCTCGAAGCGGAGGGCGCGGGCGTAACCGGCACGCGATTCACCTATGCGTTCGGCAGGTTGACGCTCTGGAGCGCCGATCCGGCCCGGATCACGGGCGACGGCAAGTCCGCACTTGCGGCGGACGACGTACGCCACATCGCCATCGCCAACCCGGATCTTGCGCCTTACGGGATTGCCGCGAGGGAAGCCTTGCAGGGTCTTGGACTGTGGGACGCCCTGCAGGAGAAGATCGTCATGGGGCAGAATATCGGCCAGACGCATTCGATGGTCGCGACCGGCAACGCCCAGCTCGGCTTCGTGGCGCTGTCTGCGGTTCTCAGTCCGCGCGCATCCGCAAAGGGCAGCCGGTGGGACGTTCCGCAGGATCTGTTCGCCCCGATCCGCCAGGACGCGATCCTGCTGAAAGCCGGGGCTGAAAACGAGGCCGCGCGGGCATTGCTCGAATTTCTCAAGTCCGCCGAGGCTCGGAAAATCATAGCGGGGTTTGGATATGGCCTGGAGTAAACATGAGCTTGCCCGACCTCGGACCGCTCTGGCTGACGCTTCATCTGGCGCTCGTCACCACGGCAGTCCTGATCGTGATCGGCACGCCGCTCGCATGGTGGCTTGCACATACGCAGTCGCGGGCTAAATCGGCGGTCGAAGCCGTCACCGCCCTGCCTCTGGTGTTGCCGCCCACGGTGCTCGGGTTCTACCTGCTTGTCTTCCTCAGTCCGGCGTCGCCGGTCGGCGGCTTCTGGCTGGACCTGACCGGAGACACGCTGACCTTCTCGTTCACGGGGCTTGTCATCGCCTCGGTCTTCTACTCGCTGCCGTTCATGGTGCAGCCGCTTCAGGGTGCGTTCGAGGCCATCGGACGGGGACCGCTGGAAGCCGGGGCGACCCTGCGCGCTTCGCCGCTCGACACGTTCTTCACCATAGCCGCACCGATGGCGCTGCGCGGCTACCTGACGGCGACGGTGCTGACCTTCGCGCACACCATCGGCGAATTCGGCGTGGTTCTGATGGTCGGCGGGAACATTCCCGGCAAGACGAAGGTGATTTCAATCGCGATCTACGAGCATGTCGAGACGATCAACTACGCGGATGCGCACGTCCTATCGGCCATTCTCCTCGTTTTTTCCTTTCTCGTGCTCCTGTTCGTCTACACTCTGAACCGGCGTTTTCCTGTTCATGCGGGGTGAGAGATGACGGTGCTGGACTTCAATGCGCGCATCGCCTATCCGGCTTTCGATCTGGATGTCTCTCATCGCTTCGCGCTCGACGGCATAACGGCGCTTTTCGGTCCCAGCGGCTGCGGCAAGAGCACGCTTCTTCGCATCATCGCAGGTCTGGAGAAAAATGCCGGGGGCCGCATCGCTTTCGGCAACGAGACGTGGCTCGACGACAGCGGGCGGATCTTCGTGCCACCGCACAGACGCGGCGTAGGCTATGTCTTTCAGGATGCGCGCCTGTTCCCCCACCTTTCGGTCGAAGGAAATCTGCGTTACGCCGCGCGGCGTTCGGCCGGCTTCGACCTCCGCATCGAGTTCCATGAGGTCGTTGCCGCGCTCGATCTTCAGCCGTTGCTCCCGCGGCGCATCGGAGCCTTGTCGGGCGGAGAAAGGCAGAGGGCCGCAATCGCGCGGACGCTGCTGACAAGGCCACAGCTTCTGCTCATGGATGAGCCTCTCGCCGCGCTCGACGTTCAGCGCAAGGCAGAAATACTGCCCTATATAGAACGCCTCCCGGGAGCGTTCGGGGTGCCGGTCATCTATGTGACGCACGCCATCGACGAGGTTGCACGGCTGGCGCATCATATGGTGGCGCTCGGGGCAGGGAGAAAGGTCGCCGATGGACCGGTGACGGAAGTCCTTGAGCGCCTCGACCTCCGGCCCGTGACGGGACGCTTCGAGGCAGGTGTGGTCCTCACCGCGCGAATCGCCGGTCATGACCTCGGCTTTCGGCTGACACGCCTCGACCATCACGGGCAACAGATCGAGATGCCCATGGTGGACCTGCCCATCGGCAGCGAGATACGTCTCCGCGTGCGCGCCCGCGACGTATCTCTTGCGACCGTCCGCCCGAATGGCGTCTCGATGCGCAACATCCTTGCCGGTACCGTCGACCAGATCGAGGAAGAGGCGGACACGGCCTTCGCCGAGACACTGGTGGACATCGGCGGCGCCAAGCTGCGCGCGCGCATAACCCGCGCGGCCGTCGCCGATCTGGCTCTCGCGCCCGGAAAGCTGGTGTTCGCCCTGGTCAAATCAGTCGCTCTCGACCGGCGGGGGCTAGCTGGCGAGGCGATCAAGACGCGACCGTGACCGATCGGCGCCGGTCATGTTTTCAACGGCGTCTGGCGAGTTCGCGATACAGCGCCTCGCGCGATACGCCAATTTCGGCCGCCAGATCCTGCCAGGCGCCCTTGCAGGGAAGCGCACGTCCTTCGCCAAGCCAGGCGTCCAGCCGTTCGGCTACGGTGCGAAGGCTACGGATCTCAGCGCGCAGACGCGCCGCCTGAACCGCATTGGCCAGATGCGCCGCCCAGGCCTCGGCGAGCAGCGTGTCCCTGGCCAGCCGCTCGCGAAAGCGCGCAACCGGGACCACGCGCATCGACGCCGCCGTGATCGCCCGCGCATCGCAATGATAGGCGGCGGAATAGGCCGACGCTTCGGCAAGCACCTGTCCCGGCCGGGCTCTCTGCAGGATGACGGGCGCACCGGCCCCAGTCACGCGGGCAAGGTCTACTGCGCCCTCGGCAACGAAATACATGCTGCGGACAGGATCGCCAGAATGAAAGAGCCATTCGCCCGCATCCATCTGGCGTGTTTTTGCAGCGTCGAAAAGCGGGGCAGGAAATTCAGACATGATTTCTATCATATGGGATGCGGTCAGAGCATGTCACGTTGCTTCCCGCCGGATTGAAGGAGACTTGCCCATGAAACTCCTGCTCGTGCTGTTGCACGGCCTCGCAATAGCTATTGCTCCCACCTTTGTCCAGGCGCAGGACCATTCAGGCCACGCCTCGGCCTATGCAGGACTCGAGACCCGCGCGATCAAGAGCCTGTCCGAGGCGGACATGGATGAACTCCGCCGAGGCGGCGGCTGGGGGCTGGCTCTGGCAGGCGAACTGAACGGGTTTCCCGGCCCGGTCCATCTGCTTGAGCTGCGCGACGAAATCCGCCTGACGGCGGGCCAGGTCAAGGCCATTCAGAAGATCCACGATCAGATGCGGGCGGAGGCGATTGCGGCTGGCGCCCGTCTGATCGAAGCGGAGAAAGCGATCGACGCGGCGTTCCAGGCCGGGGGACTCGACGCCCCTCGCCTGCGGTCCTTGATCGCCAATGCGGAAGCCGCGCGGGCCGAGTTGCGTTTCATCCATCTGTCGCGTCACCTTTCGACTCCGCCGCTGCTCACGGAGGAACAGATCGCCCGGTACAACATGCTGCGGGGCTACGGGTCGGACCCATGCGCCAACGTTCCTGAAGGTCATGACGCCGAGATGTGGCGGCTTCACAATAATTGCGGCTGAGGCGCGTCTCCGGAGCGAGGCGGCTCCGGCTTGCAAAGGCCGGCGAGCCGTGGATAGGTCGTGGCATGGCGCGCGCCCTCTCACTCAGACAGTCGTTGAATCCTCCAGCCGTGGCAAACCTGATCCATCGCCGGCAAACTGGCCGCTCTTGTACTACTCGGCGGCGCGCGGTTCGGACTGGATATCACCCCGGAACCGGCGGTCACAGGCAGAAATATCGCCGTGTCAGCTTTGTATGAAGGCCAGTTTCCGGCAAATACCGGCATGACCGCGCCACAGAGCCGGTCGATCGGGCAGCGCAGCGTCAGATGGGCGCGCTTGACGTTTCCGCGGGAGAACAGCAGCGCCGCCAGCCCGTGGACCAGCAGACCGTCAATAGCGGCATCAGCTTGCCATGTCGGGCGTCCGGGCGCCGGTTCTTTCTGGCCCGCCGCGCCTCTCATATTGCCTTGCCAGTCTGGATGACTTTATGGTTCCCTCTCATCTCCACATATCGGTAAGTTCATGGAGCCAATTCTCGGCATCGCAATCGACCTGCCGGAGCGGGGATCGCGCGAGATCCTGCGCTCGCTGCACCGCCAGCTGCGCGCCGCGATCGTCGATGGCCGCCTTCAGGCCGGACTGCGCCTGCCGCCCTCCCGCACGCTTGCCGCAAGCCTCCGCGTCTCCCGCAATACCGTGATCGCCGCGTATGACATGCTGCTGAGCGAGGGCTATGTCGAAGGCCGCAAGGGGGCGGGAACGTTCGTGACGAAGATGCGCACACGGAACAAGCATCCCGGCGCGAAGCTGTCAGGTCCGGCGGGCGAGGCGATGCTGGCGCCGGTCTGGCGCGGCTGGCGGCCGGTCGGCATGTGCGCAGCCGGAGACTTTCGCTACGACTTTGTCGCGGGCGCCCCAGATACGGCGTTTCCTTTCGATGTCTGGCAGAGGCTGACCGCGCGTGCGGCGCGCTTCGTCGCACGAAATCCGGCGCCTGAATGCGATCCTGCTGGCGAGCCGGTGCTGCGCCGGGCCATCGCCAACCATGTGTCATTCGTGCGCGCGGTCGCCTGCACCGAGGAAGATATCGTCGTCACGTCCGGCGCCCGGCAGGCGATCGACCTCCTGGCGCGGATACTGGTCACGCCGGGCGAGACGGAAGTGGCGCTGGAAGATCCCGGCTACGGGCCGACGCGCAGGTCGTTCGTGGCGGCAGGCGCGAAAGTACATTTCGCACCTGTTGACGAGGAAGGGCTCATTGTCGAGCGCTTGCCGCGCAGCGTACGGATCATCTGCGTTACGCCGTCTCACCACTTCCCGCTTGGCGTCGTCATGTCGGCGCGGCGGCGGGCGGAACTGCTCGACTTCGCGCAAAGATATGGCGCTGTCATCATCGAGGACGATTACGACAGCGAGTTCCGCCACAGCGACATGCCGCTCGATGCGTTGCAGACGCTCGACCGCACCAGCTCGGTCTTCTATGCGGGCACCTTCTCCAAGAGCATGTTCATCGCCCTGCGGCTCGGCTTCGTCGTGGTGCCCGAATGGGCGCGCTATGCGCTGACGCTGGCGAAGCAGATCAATGACTGGCATTGCCCGCTGATCCCGCAACTTGCGCTGGCCGATTTTATCAGGGAAGGCCATCTCGCCCGCCATGTCCGCAAGATGCGCTCGGTCTACACCGCACGCAATCTTGCGCTCAACAATGCGCTCACGGAGTATTTCGGCGAGCGGTTGCGCTCGATCCGCTCTCATGCAGGCGTGCATCTGGCGGCGGAAAGCCGGAATGCGGGAAGCACGCGCGATCTGGTCGCTGCGGCCGCCGCCGAGCGTATCCGGATCGAGGATCTTGCGCGCTATTCCGCGAGCGAGGGAGCGCGGAGCGGCCTCGTCTTGGGCTATGGCTTGATCGGCCTCGACCGTATCGAACCGGCGATCGAACGGCTTGCAAGGATTTCCCGGCGTCTAGCGGCCTGAACTCCCGCCATCGGCTTCCGTTTTTCCGATATCGGGCCTGATCCGATGGACGGTCTGGCTGCGGTCACGCCTGGCTCCGTTGTCGATTGGCTCCATGATTTTCGCCGCTTCCGGACCTTCTGTCGGGCCATGGAGAAGGGCAAACAGGAGTTATTCTGAAACGGAGATCACCATGTCGCAAAATGAAACAATCCTGATCGTCGGCGGAAACGGCAAGACCGGCGCGCGCGTCGACAGGCTGCTCAAGACGCGCAGCATCGCAACGCGCCCCGTCTCCCGCTCCAGCGCCGTCCCGTTCGACTGGACCAGACGGGAAACCTGGCCTGCAGCGCTCGACGGCGTCTCGAAAGCCTATGTCACCTATCATCCCGATCTCGCCGTTGAGGGAGCGGACGAAGCCATCGCCGAACTTAGCCGCATCGCGCGCGAGAAGGGCCTTGAGCAGATTGTCCTGCTGTCGGGGCGCGGCGAACCGGGGGCGCAGCGTGCCGAAGCCGCCCTGCAGGCATCGGGCGTTCCGTGGACCGTTGTGCGGGCAAGCTGGTTCAACCAGAATTTTTCCGAGGGCTTTCTTCTCGATTCCGTGCTGTCAGGCGAAGTCGCATTGCCCGCAGAGCCGGTGCCGGAGCCTTTCATAGACGCGGACGATATTGCCGATGTCGCCTTTGCGGCGCTGACGGATGAGCGCCATGCGGGAAAGCTCTATGAAGTGACCGGACCGCGCGCGCTGACCTTCGCCGAGGCGATTGACGAGATCGCGAAAGCTGCCGGCCGTTCGATCCGTTACGTGCGGATTTCGCCCGAACAATTCGTCGAGCAGATGCGGCCTTACGTCCCCGAAGACATGCTCAACCTGCTCAATGAGCTGTTCACGGTGGTGCTCGACGGGCGCAATGTCGAAGTCATGCACGGGGTCGAGGAAGCGCTTGGGCGCAAGCCGGTCGATTTTGCCGAATATGCCAGGCGGGCTGCGGCAACAGGCGTTTGGCGGGTAGATCCCTGATGAAGCCGGCACGGGTCGCGGTTCAGGATCTGCAGGCGACGGTCGAGGATACCCGCGATGCGTATGAACGGCAAAGCGCCTTGTTTCTACCCTGTCGATCGAAGATTTTCAATTCCGCTTCGGTGAGCGCTTGATCTTTTCCGACTTTAGAGTATCCCTTTACGTATACATAAAATCATGAGAGCGTTCACGACGTCATGATCCACTTAGAGAACATCCAGGAAATCGGGAGCGGATTGCAGCGCCCGGAATGCGTGCTGGCGCATGAGAGCGGGCAGCTTTTCGTCTCCGACTGGGCGGGCGCGGGCGGTGTCGCTGTCATCGACGGGCATGGACAGGTGCGGCGGATCGAGGCGCGCGGCGCTCCAAGGGCCATGCGTCCGAACGGGATAGCGCTGGAGCCCGGCGGCCGTTTCCTGCTCGCCGATCTCGGGGCTGAGGAGGGCGGCGTGTTTCGCCTCTATCCAGATGGGGAGGTCGAGCCCGTGGTGACCGAACTTGCCGGGCGCGCCTTCCCGCCGACAAATTTCGTCTATCGCGATCGTGAAGCCCGGCTCTGGATCACCGTGAGCACGCGCCGACAGCCGCGCGACCTTGGCTATCGTCCCGATGTCGATGACGGCTTCATCGTGCTCTTCGACCGCCAAGGCGCGCGCATCGTCGCGGACGGCCTCGGCTACACGAACGAGTGCCACGTCTCGCCGGACGGCG
>CAYOUE010000052.1:0-17875 GCA_964407075.1 uncultured Hyphomicrobiaceae bacterium | reverse complement strand
CGCTTTCGGCCTTGCTGCCGTGTTCGCAGTTTCGGCGCTCGCCTTCACGGTCGTCAAGATCGTCGGCGCGGCCTATCTCGTCTATCTTGGGATAAAGCTCTGGCGTGACGGAAAGGCGCTATCGCTGCCCGGCCAGGATTGCGCGCCGATAAATCCGGGCCGGCTGTTCCGGCAGGCTTTCCTCGTCTCGATCACCAATCCGAAAGCCATGGTGCTGCTGGCGGCGCTGATTCCGCCTTTCGTCGACAATTCGAAGCCGATCATGATGCAGGTGACTGTGATGTCCGTCAGCTATGCGATCATGTGTTTCGGCAACCATCTCCTGCTGGCGCAGGCGGGCGGTCGCGTCAGGCTGCTGCTGTGTTCGGAGCGGCGGATGAAGGCGACGCAGCGCGCGCTGGGTTCGCTGTTCATCGGTTTCGGCGCTGCGCTTGGCGCCGCAACGCGGTAGAACAAGTCAATTCATGAGCAAGGAAAAGGTGGGAGGCTGGAACAGTAACCCGCGCCTGTCTCGTTAGGGCTGCTTCCTTCCGGACCTGACCCGGTTGGCGAGGGACACGTCCACCGCCAACCTCCCGTCCCACATATCGCCATTTTGCCGCGCCGGCGCAAGCCCGGACTTCAAACTGCTGGCGGGATCGGGAGACGCCGCAACGCGTTCAGGGCTGCTGCCGGCCGCGCCACTCCAGAAATTCCTCGAAAAGCTGCGTCCGCTGGTTGGGCGCGATCTCCTGTACTTCCGGCGCCCAGCGGTCGAGGAACTCGCCGAAGGCGACCCGCATTTCCTGTAGCGCCTTGCCCTTGTTGGCGGCCTGCCACTCGGTAACTGCGGCGAAACGGGGCCAGCCGGGCTGCTCGTCGCCAATATTGAGCGAAGCCCAGCCGCGATGGCGGGGCGGCTGTTGCAGCTTCGGCAGATTGTTGAGGAAACGCTCGACGAATTTGGCGACCCGGGCATATCGAGGGCTGCCCTTCTCCCAATTATAGGTCACAAGCGCGAGCGTGACGCCGACAGTCTCGACTGTCTGCCCCCTGCCGATAAAAGCTGGGAACTCCTCATGGGTCAGAAACGCCGGCTGATAGTCGTTGCGAAGCTCCGAGGCGTATCCGATCGGCAGCATGTGCAGATCGGGATCGAACATGACCTTCTGGTAAACGGACGTGGATGTCAGGCAGAAACAGGCGAAAGCCTCGACCGCGCCTTCGGACACGGCGATAGCGGCGTCCATCTCTCCCATGTAGACCAGCTCAGGGCCGATCCCGAGCGCCTGGAAGATCTTTTCCGCATGGGTTGCGGAATCGCTGCCTTGAAGGCCGACGGCGATGCGTTTTCCGTCGAGCGCTTCGATGCTTTCGACGCTACGGCGCGCCAGAAGGGCGAGCTTGTTCTCGAATAGCGTCACGACCTGCGCAATCTCCCGGGTGAGCATCTGGCTCAGCTCGCGGGACTCGTTCATCTCGCGCAGAACGGTCAGGTCGGTAAGGGCGAGATCAATCTGCCGCAGCAGGATCAGGTCGCGGATGTTGCTCGCAGCGCCGGCGCCGGCGACGGGCAGGATCCGGAAGCCCGACTCGGGATCGTTCAATGCGATGGCGAGGTCATCCGCGGCACGCATCAGCAGGGTGCTCGGCGGACCGGCGGCTATCATGACCGTATCGTTGTTCACGCTGGCCCGCTGCGCCTCCCGGTCCTGCGCATCGGACGGCGCGATGCCGGCCATATATATAAAAGGCGCAAGCGCAAGACATGCGAGCGCACGATTCGCCTGACGTGCCACAATGTCATGCGCTAGTTTCATGAATGGCATCACAGTCTGCGTCCAAATCGCAAAAATTCGACCCAGGACTTATTGTTCTCGGGATGCTTAAATCGACGCGCATAATGTAACGCATTTTATTAAGATTCAAGATTTGCATTTCGGATTTTGAATGCGGCGGCGTTGCAGCTATGTTCTTTACGCCCTCAGGGTTTCGCTGCTAGAAGGGCAATTCACCTGACATGTTCAAGAAACAGTATGCGTAAGATGGGGACAGACATGAACCGCCGGAAGTTTGTGCAAGCGGCTGCCAGCGGTGCGGTCGTGGCGAGCGCCGGGCTGGCGGCGCCGGCCCTCTCACAGGGCGTCAGGGAAATCAGCATGGTCACGACATGGCCTCGCGACTTTCCCGGCCTCGGCGTCGGAGCGGACCGCGTTGCAAAGCGGATCACCGCGCTTTCCGGAGGACGTCTCTCCGTCAAGCTCTTTGCGGCAGGCGAAAGAATGGGCGCCTTCGACGTCTTCGACGCCGTCGCGGCGGGCGAAGCCGAAATGTATCACGGTGCGGAATATTACTGGGACACCAAGCACAAGGCCTATCCGTTCTTCACCGCTGTCCCTTTCGGCATGACGGCCCATGAACTCGAAGCCTGGATCCATTTCGGCGACGGCCAGCAGCTCTGGGACGAGCTTGCCGCGCAGTTCGGCCTGAAGGCGTTTCTGGCGGGGAATACCGGCGTGCAGATGGGCGGCTGGTTCCAGTCCCCGATCACGAGCATCGAGCAGATCAAGGATCTGAAGATGCGCATCCCCGGTCTCGGCGGCGAAGTCATCAAGCGGCTCGGCGGTGAGGCGTTTTCTATGCCCGGCGGCCAAATCATGGAGGGCCTGAAATCCGGGCTCATCAACGCCACCGAATGGGTCGGCCCCTACAACGATCAGGCGTTCGGCCTGCACAATGTGCTGAAGGACTACATGTTCCCCGGTTTCCATGAGCCGGGCACGGGGCTTTCGCTGGGGGTCAACAAGGTTTTCTGGGACGGCCTGAACGAGACCGATCAGGAAATCATCCGTGTCGCCGCCCATGCGGAAAACGACGTGATGATGGCCGAATTCAACGCCCGGAACGGCCAGTCTCTTGCCGAATTGACCAACAATCACGGCGTAAGGCTGCATATCTTCCCGAAAGCGGTCTGGGCCGAGGCGGCGAAAGCCGGACGCGATGTCGTCCGCGAACTCGAAGTCGTCGACGGTCTGAGCAACCGGATCGTGCAGAGCTGGACGAGCTTCCAGGCGCGCGTCTCGGAATGGCAGCAGATTTCGGACATCAGCTATACGGCCTATCGCTCCATCACCGCGCTATAGGCATCGGAGTCGCAGCCTGCTTTTCCGGCGGCTTTGGCGTTGACCGGAGCTAATGGCCCGGCCCCGGCCCGGCGATCTCGCAGGGGAGCCTGTCGGGCGGGCAGACCTCCAGCACATGGTTCAGATGCGCGTGCATCGCGGCGGCAAGATTTTCGCTGCGCCGCGAAGCAAGCGCTTCGCTTATGGCCACGAAATCGTCAGGCACTGCGCCCGGCCTGATCCGTTCCAGACGCGCGACCAGCCTGATCCAACCCATTCGGAAAAAGAACGTCTCGTACATCCGCCGGAACATCGGATTCCGCGTCGCCTCGCCCAATTCGGCCCGGATGCGTCCGGCGGCGTCGAGCATGGCCGGCGTGGAACCGGCGGCGCGGGCCGAGACCATTTCGTCACAGGCGCGCATGATCGCCTCGATCTCATCCTGAGTAACGGACGCAGCGACAAGATCCGCGCACATCGACTCGAACAGAAACGAGATCGGCCGGCAGTCCTGAAACTCCTTGAGCGTGATCGTGGCGACGACAGCGCCGCGGTTTGGCGACAGCTCGACCAGCCCCTCGGCGGCCAGAACCTTGAGCGCCTCGCGCAAAGGCGTTCGCGAGACGTTGAACTGCTCGCAAAGCTCCTTCTCGGGGATCTTGCCGCCAGGTTCGAACGCCCCGCCGATAATCATTCGCCGCACCCTTTCGTGCAGTTCGCCGTGCAAAGACATTTGCGTGATGGCGTCCATGCCGGTTCGCACCTATCTGAAATATTCTCTGCGAAGGCGCGAAAGCCGCTTTCTCAGACGTTTGCCTTCCGGGGCGCCGTCATCCGGAGCTGCGCCGAATTTCTCCTTCGCATCGAGGGCGAGCTTGAGCAATACGGCCGTATGGCGCGCCGTGCGGCCGGTGCCGTCATTGATCTGCCTGCGGCAGCCGAAACCGTCGGCAATGACCAGCGCATCCCGCGATGCGCGGCGGATCTGCGGGAAATGCGACATCTCCCCGATCCGGAGCGAGGCGCGCACGTTTTCCGGCCCGTAACCGAACGACACGCCCATCCCGCAGCATCCCTTCTTCATTTCGGTTACGGCGATGCCGGGAACGAGTTCGACGGCGTTGCGCACTTTCCCGGCCGTGCCGAAAGCGTGCTGATGACAATGCGGCGCGAGCAGCGCCTCGGCCTCGATCCGGCGCAGCCGCGGCCTGAGCGTTTCCGCCGCGCCTGGGCGCGCCAGCGCCTCCTCGAACATAAGGCTGTGTCTGGCCAGTTCGCCTGCGCCTTCAAGAGCCAGCATCGTTCTCATCTCGTCCCGGATTGTCAGAATACAGGCAGGCTCAAGACCGACCAGAGACACGCCACGCGTGATATACGGCTCCATTGCCTGGATCAATCTTTTGGCTTCTTCGCGCGCCTTTTCAAGTAATCCTACTTCCAAATAGGCTCGCCCACAACAGAAAGGGTGTTTTTCTTCTGAAGGCGAAAGAATAGACACGTTAAAGCCGCTTGCGCACAATACCTTTTCCGCAGCAGACAATGTAACATCATCGAAAGAGCTGTTGAAACAATCCGCAAACAGAACAATTTCAACTGAATTTTCTTGATCCCAGCCATTCTGCGACGGCTTCCATCCGGATCGAATGCGTGGCCAGGGCCGGTCCGCGCCGACCCCTGTCACGCGTTCGGAAAATCCGGCCGCCCAGGGAAGCATGTCGCGCAGGTTCAGCAGATGCCGCCAGCGCCGCAGGCGCGGCGCGCGAAGATGCAGACCGGCGAACGTATTTTCAAACGCCGTCAGTCCCTTTCTGCGCACCTGCTCGCTCTGAACGACAATTCTGGCCTGAGCGATGTCGACGCCCCGCGGGCATTCTGTGCGGCACGCCTTGCAGGAGACGCACAGCGACATGGTCTGCGCCATTGCGTCAGAAGCCAGCGCGTTGCGACCGAGTTCCCCGTTCAGCGCCAGGCGCAGCGTATTGGCGCGGCCGCGCGGGCTGTCGCGCTCGTCCTTTGTCAAAAGGAAAGACGGGCACATCGCATCGTCGCCGAGATTGCGGCACAGCGCCGTTCCGTTGCAGTTGAGCGCAGACAGCGCGCCAGCCATCTCCGGAGCCGAGGGCTTGCGCATCAACTCCTGTGCCGGCATTGGGGGCATGACGATCTTGCCGGGATTGAGCCGGTTGAGAGGATCGAACCGCGCCTTGACTTCCTCAAGCAGCCTCGTCAGTTCAGGCGGACGCAGCCTCTCCATCTCGTAAGAGCGCGCCATGCCGTGCCCCTCGACGGCGCTGAGGCGTCCTGCGAATTCGGCGAAGATCGCGTGAGCCTCGCGGGCTATCGCGGCGAGGTCGGCGTGCGTTTCTCCCGCGCGCAGCCAGGGGCGGACATTCAGCATTCCGGCCCCGGCGTGACCGTGCCAGATGACGTCCAGACCGTGCCGGGCGTACAGCGCCGCGATGTCCTCAGCCGCCTCGGCAAGCTGATCCAGCGGGAGGGCAACCTCGCTTACGGGGGCGAGCGCGGCAGCCAGGTCGCTGCGGACATAAAGCGCGCTGACGCCGTCCTCATGCGCGCGCAACACGGCGTTCTGCGCGCCCGCGCCGAGCACTTCGCTGACGCCGCGCGGATAGCCGAGCTCCGCCATCAGGTCGGCAAGATCCTTGAGCTTGCGCGCGAGCTCAGCGCGGTTGCGCTCCATGAACTCGACCAGCAGCAACGTCCCGCTCTCCTTGCGGAACAGCCTGCCGACCGCCTCGGGCGGTGTCCGCCCGGCAAAGCCTGCATCGAGTATGCGGCGGCCGGACAGTTCTATGGACACCGGCTCCAGCGCCAGAATGCGCGCCGCCGCCTTCAGCGAGCCGGTCAGTTCGGGGAAATGACAGACCCCGGTCGCCCGGTTGACCGGCAGCGGCGCGAGCTTCAACTCAAGCCTTTTCGTAATGGCGAGCGTGCCTTCCGATCCGGCGAGGAACGCCGCCGCGTTCTGGCGTCCCGCCCCCGGAAGCAGCGCGCGCAGATTATAGCCGTGCTGACTGCCCGCGGCGGCGTTCAGAGCGCTGATTGCAGCCTCCCGTCTCTCCGCAGCCTCAAGCAGATCGAGGATCAGCGCCGCTTCGCCGCTGGCGGCCCCATCGCCGCTGAAATCGGGCGGAACGTCGTGGAAGCTGATCTCTTCGCCATGGGCGAGCACGACGTCGCACGCCGAGATATTGTCCCGCATCCGGCCGTAATGCAGCGCCATTCGCCCGATCGCATCGGTCGCGGCCATGCCTCCGAGCGTCGCCTGCGCCGCCGACCCGATCGAAACGGGAAACCACACACGCTTCGGCTGCAGCAGCGCATTCAACGCGGCGGGCGTCAGTCCGGGCTCGACGATGCAGCTCCGCGCCGAGGCGTCGAAATAGAGCATCCGCGTCAGATATTTCGAGAAGTCGATGACGAGCCCTTCTCCGACCGCTTGCCCCGCGCGTCCGGTGCCGCCGCCGCGCGCAATGACGCTGACGCCTTTCTCCCAGGCGATGCGCATGACGGCGAGCAGGTCGTCCTGCGTTTTCGGCAGGGCTATGGCCGCGGGAAATGTCTGGTAGGGCGAGGCGTCGGACGCATAGCGTCCGCGGCTGAATTCATCGGCGAGGACATCGCCCTCGATAGCCTGGCGCAGATGGCCGGCGAGCGATTCGCGGGCTTTGCTGGAAAGGGTCATCGCGGCGATGTAAGCCGCTCTGATCGCGTTGTGCAATAGAGTTGGCGTTAACGGCCGGTGACGACCGCGCGAAATTGTATACACACAGATATATGTAATTCATTATTACAGATACAATATAGATTGCCAGCATTGTATTTTTGACATTTCCATTCCTAAGGATGAACTCAATGCCGCCGCAATATACGTAAAAATGCGATATGCGGATGTTTTGATTGCTTGGCGGGACTCTGGGACTTGAACTGTGTCATTTTAAGGCCGTATAGAGATATAGAGCAAAGTGAATTTAAAGGCGGGCTGCTTTAAATCACGTTTTTTCAAAACTCTAATGGGCGCGGATTCAAGAGCATTGTAATGTCTGTTTTCATCAAAGCGAGCGGCGAATCGCAACATATGGACGTTTACAATCGAAAAAAACAACATCTGGACAATAGAAATATCAAATCCCTGCAAAAGGAGCCCAAGTATAAGATAGATACGCTGACGCAGCATCAGGATTTCGGCGTTCTCCAGGCTTTCGAAAATTTCTTCCAGGGAATGCCCGACGCAATCGTCATTGCATCGCTGTCCGGCGTCATTGTCTCGTTGAACGCGCAAGCAGAAAGGCTTCTGCTTTGCCGGAACAGCGAAGCGTCCGGACAATCCGTGATCCCCTTCTTCACGGAGGACTTCGCCAAGGCAATCGCAGCCGGCGCGGCCTGCGCCGAAAGACAGATATTCGCACCGTATGTGTGGCGCGCCCTGACGGAGACTCCTTCATTCGTCCTGCGCCGCGCCGACGGTGAAATCGTCTGCGTCGAGGTCCACCGCTGCGACGCGCTGCTCGACGGGCTGCCCCGGCACGTCTACAAGATCAGCGACCATTCCGGAACCGCCCGCATGGAGAAGCTTATAGCGGAGCGCGACCGTGAGATCGCCGTGCTCTCGCGCCTCAGCATTCTCGGCGAACTCACCGCGGCAATCACCCATGAATTGAGCCAGCCGCTGACAGCGATCGCCAGCTATACAGCGGCCGCAAGGAACTCTTATTCCGCCCACGGCGAAGACTCGGCAGGACACGGCCTCCAACTGATTTGCAGGGCCGGCGAACAGGCTCAGCGGGCCTGGCAGATCGTGCAGCGGCTCAGGACCCTGCTTCAGCACACCGGCAGCGACCATCGCCCGTGCGATCTTCGCGCCACCGTGAAGGATGCGATCGAGCTTGCCACGCTCGGGGTGGCGATAGGCGAGGTCAGGATCGAAACCGATCTGCCCGTACGGCCCCTCACCGTGAGCATGGATCCGGTTCAGATCCAGATCCTGCTCGCAAATCTCATCCGCAACGCGGTCGATGAATTGCGGATGCGGCAGGGGCCGAAGGAGATCCGCATTTCGCTCTCGACCACGCCGGACGGCATGGCGCAGGTCAGCGTCGCGGATAACGGTCCCGGCATCGCGCCGAACGTCCATGACAGCATTTTCGATCCGTTTCTGACGACCAAACCGGAGGGGCTCGGGGTGGGCCTCGCCGTATCCCGCCGGATTGCACTCGCGCATAAAGGGCGTCTGGCGGCCCGGAACCTTGACTCGGGCGGCGCCGAGTTCAGTTTCATCGTACCTGTAGGCGTAAACAAGTGAGTAAAAAAAAATGGATAAGCCGCTTTATGTACATATCGTCGACGATGAGTTCGCCGTACGCGACGCTCTTGAAAATCTTCTCAAGAGCGCCGGCTACAGGGTCCGGATACACGACGGGGCAAAAAGTTTTTTCGAAACGTTTCAAGCCGAATCGACAGGTTGCGTCCTCGTGGACATGAGAATGCCCGGCCTGACCGGCGCCGAAATCCATGAGCGTATCGTCATGTCCGACAGTGCGGTGCCGGTGATCGTCATAACCGGCAACCCCGACATCCGCACCGCTGTCGCCGCGATCAAGCGCGGGGCTGTCGATTTCCTGGAAAAGCCGGTCAATCCGCAATTGCTGCTCGACCATGTCGGCAAGGCGATGAAGCGCCGTGAATACGAATTGGGCGAACGCGAAAAACTGCATCAGGCGCAGGCCAGATTCGGCGTGCTGACACCGCGCGAGCGCGACGTGCTCCGCCACTTGCTGATCGGACGTCCAAACAAGATCATCGCCCGCGAACTCGGCCTCAGCCCGCGCACCGTCGAAATACACCGCGCGCGCGTCATGGAGAAAACCGGCGCCGAGAGCCTGCCGCGGCTTGTGCGCATGGCGCTGGCCGCCGGGCTCGATCCCGAAAAATCGGTAAGCGCCTGAAGCCGCCGCCAAGGCTGCCGGCATGTCAGCGGAAAGCGCGCATCAAGGCGCGCTTTTCCTTTTTCCGGGACGCCGGCACCGTTTCTGTCCCCCCGCGCGGGTGCGGCAAACCCGCCTCTTGCCCGCGATGAGGTTTGATTAGCGCCGTCGCACTCTTTATGTATCTTTGCGGCACAAAGCCGCGCCCGCAGCCACGGACGGATCATGAGCAACCTGAACGAGGAAACCATCCTTTCGGTCCATCACTGGACCGACCGGCTTTTCAGCTTCCGCGCCACGCGCACCCCGTCCTTCCGCTTCATCAACGGGCAGTTTACGATGATCGGCATCGAAGCCGGCGGCAAACCGCTTCTGCGCGCCTACTCGATGGTCAGCACGAATTATGATGACGAACTCGAATTTCTCAGCATCAAGGTTCCGGACGGCCCGCTGACGTCGCGGCTTCAGCATATCGCTCCAGGCGACAGGTTGCTCGTCGGGCGCAAACCGACAGGCACGCTGGTTCACGACAACCTGCTGGCCGGCCGCACGCTCTATCTCTTTGCGACCGGAACCGGCCTTGCGCCCTTCATGAGCATCATCCGCGATCCCGAAACATACGAGAAATTCGAGAAAACCGTGCTCGTGCACGGCGTCCGTCTCGTCGCGGAACTTGCCTATCGCGACCATATCTCCAACAAGCTGCCGCGCGACGAATTTCTCGGCGAGATGGTTCGCGAAAAGCTCGTCTATTATCCCTCCGTCACCCGCGAACCGTTTATCAACCAGGGCCGCGCCACCGATCTCGTGACATCCGGAAAACTGTTCGCCGATACGGGCCTCCCCGCGCTCGATCCGGATCGGGACCGCGCCATGATCTGCGGCAGTCCCGAAATGCTTGAGGACATGCGGGCCATTCTGGAGAAGCGCGGCTTCACGGAAGGCTCAAGCGGCGACCCCGCAACCTATGTCGTCGAGAAAGCCTTCGTGGAGCGATAGGCCCTGCCCCGGCAAAACCGAAAATCTCTCAGATGCGCAGCATCGGAGGCTGCGGCCCCATATCCGCGCCGTTTATGCCGCCGGGCCTCTTGAGGCTCAGCCTGATCTGCTTTTCGATCTCTATGATCGCAAACAGGACGACCCCGGCCCCCACGATCAGAAGACCGTCGAAGAACGAAACCGGCTGCGTGCCGAACACCGCCTGCATCGGCGGCAGATAGGTGATCGCAAACTGCGCCGCAGTCACGATCAGCACGGTGGTCCACACGATGCGCGTCCCGCGGACGGCCTTCCACGTCAGCGAAGCGCCGTAGATGTTTCGCACGAAAAACAGGTGGAATATCTCCATGACGACCAGAGTGTTGAGCGCCATCGTCCGGGCAAGCTCGACAGGATAGCCGCGGTCCACCGCATAGGCGTAGATCCCGAACACCCCGCCCAGAAACAGCACCGAAACAAGCACGATGTGCCAGACCAGCGCGACTGTCAGTAGCGGCTCGTTCCTTGCGCGCGGCGGGCGGCGCATCGTGTTCTCCTCCGTCGGCTCGAAGGCGAGCGCGATCCCGAGCGTGACAGCCGTAATCAGGTTGATCCACAGGATCTGTATCGGCGTGACCGGAAGCGCCATGCCGAACAGCAGCGCGACGATAATCGTCATGGACTCGCCCGCATTGGTGGGAAGCGTCCAACTTATCACCTTCTTGATATTGTCATAGACTGTCCGCCCCTCCCGGACCGCCGCCGCGATGGAAGCGAAATTGTCGTCGGCGAGCACGATGTCCGACGCTTCCTTGGCGGCTTCGCTGCCTTTCAGGCCCATTGCGATCCCCGCATCCGCGCGCTTGAGAGCCGGAGCGTCGTTCACGCCGTCGCCGGTCATCGCAACGGTCAGACCGCGCGATTGCAGCGCCATCACGAGCCGAAGCTTGTGCTCGGGACTTGTGCGGGCGAAGACATCGGTGTCGATCACGGCCGCGGCCAGCACCGCATCGTCCATGCTGTCCAGATCCGCCCCGGTTAGCACCGCGCCGGGATTTTTCAGCCCGATCTGCCTTGCGATCGCCGCCGCCGTGCCGGCGTGGTCGCCGGTAATCATCTTCACCCTTATCCCCGCGCCATGACACTCCGCCACGGCCTCGATCGCTTCGGGGCGCGGGGGGTCTATAAGCCCTGAAAGCCCGATCAGGACGAGCGATCCCTCCACATCCTCAAACGCCAATGACGATTGCTCCTGCGCCGCCGGCTTCATCGCGAAAGCCAGAACGCGTTGCCCTTCGGACGCGATCTTTTCGGCGGCCTCGCGCCAATAGGCCGCGTTCAGCGGCTCCACGCCCCCATCCGCGCCGCGCTGACTCCCGCACATCTCCAGGATGCGTTCCGGAGCGCCCTTGACGAAAATATGCGCGTCTCCTTCCGGATCCCGATGCAGCGTCGCCATGAAGCGGTGCCTGGCGTCGAACGGAATGACGTCCGCGCGAGTCCAGCCGGGCACATCCGCGCTGGCTTCAAGGCCAGCCTTGCCGCTGAGCGCGAGCAAAGCGCCTTCCATCGGGTCGCCCTCCACCGACCAGACGCCCTGCTTGTCGTGAAGCGCGGCGTCGTTGCACAGGGCGGCCGCGCGCGCAAGCTCCGCCAGAATGGCGTGCTCCCGGCCGTTCACCGTCTCTCCGTTCAGCCTGATCGCGCCTGTCGGTTCGTATCCGACGCCTTCGAGCGTGAACACATGGGCATGGGTCACGACGGACGCGGCCATCATTTCGTTGCGCGTCAGAGTGCCGGTCTTGTCGGTGCAGATGACGGAAACGGACCCCAGCGTCTCGATGGCCGGCAGGCGGCGCACGATGGCGTTTCGCCGCGCCATCGCCTGAACGCCGATCGCAAGCGTGATCGTCAGCACGGCGGGCAGGCCTTCCGGGATCGCCGCCACCGAAAGCCCGACAACCGCCATGAACATTTCGCGGAAATCGTAATGCTCGACGAAATATCCGAACAGCAGAAGGATTGCGGCAATCATCAGAATGAGCAGCGTCAGCCATTTTGCGAATGCGTTCATCTGGACGACGAGCGGCGTGGTCAATGTCTCCACGCCCGAGAGCAGGCCGCTGATCTTTCCGATCTCCGATTGCTGGCCCGTCGCGACGACGACGCCGCGGCCCTGGCCGCCGGTCACGAGCGTGCCGCTGAACGCCATGCCGTGACGGTCGCCAAGCGCGGCGCCTGCTTCCGACGGCTCGTCGCTCTTCTCTGCCGGTACGGACTCGCCGGTCAGGATCGCTTCCTGGATCTGAAGGCCGCTCGCGCGGATCAGGCGCATATCCGCCGGAACCCTGTCGCCCGGCTCCAGCATCACGATGTCTCCGGGGACCAGCGCTTCGCCCTCGACCGTCCTGCGGGAACCGCCTCTCAGCACGGACGCTTTCGGCGCAAGCATCTTGCGGATCGAATCCATCGCGCGCTCGGCGCGGCCCTCCTGGATGTAGCCGATGGCAGCGTTGGCGATCACTACCGCCAGAATGACCGCCGTGTCGGCGAAATGGCCCATGCCGGCGGTGATGACCGACGAGCCGAGCAGCACATAGATCAGTATATTGTGGAACTGCGCCAGAAACCGCACGAACGCGCTGCGCCGGGGCGGCTCGGGCAGGCGATTCGGCCCGTAGCGTTCGAGCCGCGCCTCGGCTTCCGTTTGCGAAAGGCCGCCGGGAGAGGAACCGAGCGCCGCAAGCGCAGTCCCGGCCTTCATTTCGTGCCAGGATTCCCTTCCGGCCATTCCACTGTCAATGTCCATAGGTTGAGCTGTCATTTGTGGATCTGTCATACCATGCGGGGCGATTTTTGCCGGACCAAGGCGAAGGCCGATCGCAAGATACGTCCTGAAGATCTGCCTGCGGCGCTCCCGCCCTGCGCGAAGTTGCGAAACTGCCAGACCGGCGCCGGAAGTCGTTGATTCAGATCATGGCTGCGCCGCGTCCGTTCGAGACAGGCATGATGAAATGCGGCCGGCGGAGACAACTCTTTCTGACGTGACGCGCGCGAGATCGAAATGCTACATTCCGGGAAGTGTTAACATGATTCAAAATCAGGCATGAATTCGAACTCAGGCGGGACGCTCGCAGAGGAAATCAGGCGCATTCTCGCGGACGAGATTGCGCGGGGGAATATCGCGCCCGGCGTCGCGCTCGAAGAAGCCGAGCTTGCGCGCAAATTCGGTGTATCCCGGACCCCGGTGCGCGAGGCGATACGCCAGCTCGAAGCGCTCGGGCTGGCCGAAGCCCGCCCGCGCCGCGGCGCGATCGTCGCTGCGATCACCAAGCGCCGGCTCGACGAGATGTTCGCGGTCATGACCGAACTGGAAAGCCTCTGCGCGCGGGAGGCGGCCGTGAAAATGCTGCCGCGTGAGCGCGCCAGACTGACCGAGGTTCATACGAAATCTGCGGAATGCGTGACGCGGGGCGACGTCGAGAAATATTACGAAGCGAACGACGTCTTTCACGACCTGATCTATGCAGGCGCGCATAATGAATTTCTCGCCGAACTGACCGTTTCGGTGCGCCAGCGGGTCGCCGCGTTCCGGCGCGTCCAGTTCTCCGGCGCGGGCCGCCTTGCCGGATCGCATGAGGAGCACGGGCGCGTCGTCGAGGCGATCCTCAAGCATGACGGACCCGGCGCAGCGTCGGCGATGCGCGAACATATCTCCACCGTGCGCGACGCCTACCAGACGCTCGTGCCAGAAGTGCTCGCGCTGCGTCGGCCAGATGCCGGGGCCACCATGTCCGCGGCTACGCCGGATTGACCTCGGCCTATCCGGACATCAGAAACGCCCGCCATCCGCCATATTCAGATATGTCGCGCGCCTCCGCCGCCGCCGAAGCCTCGGCCAGGAACCCTTTCGGCGCGGTTCCATCTGCAAGGTCAAGTGTCCCGATGCACAGGGGCGGCGGGATCTCGGCAAGGAACGCGCCGACGCTCTCCATGGGCAGCGCCCAGACTTCAAGGTCGATCGCGACGCCGTTTTGCGCGCCCGTCCGCATGAGACCGGGTCTGCGCGGCCCGTCTCCAGGCAGGGCGAAGAGACGATAGGCTGCGCGCGTCACGGCCTTCCGCAGAAACACGCCGCCCCGCGTGGTCAATTGGCCGTTGAGGGGCAGACCCGACATATGCGCGCCGACGACGGCGATTTCCATGAAGCCGGGCGGCGCCGCGGACGGACGCAGGGGAGGCGGTGGAACGGCATAGCCGGTCGCGGCGAGAGGCGCACCGGCTGCGGCATGGAGACTTTCTCCGACGCCGGCCAGAAGCCCGTCGCGTCCGCGCGCGGCGATCAGTGTCAGCCCGGCGGGACGGCCATCGCCCCGGAAAGCGCCGGGAACGGCCAAGGCGCAAAGATCGAGCAGGTTGACGAAATTGGTGTAGGTTCCCAGCCGCGAATTGGTCGCGATCGGCTCGCGCTCGACCTCCGCGGCGGTGTAGACGGTGGGAACGCTCGGCACGGCCAGCATGTCGACGCCGCGCCAGACCGTCTCTGTCTTGCGCCGCAACTCGGCCAGCCGGTAAAGCCCCGCGAAAGCGTCGGCTGCGGAGATTGCGGCGGCCGGTTCGATGATCGCGCGCGTCACCGGATGCAGCGCTTCCGGACGCATCTCGATTAAGGCGCGGATGGCCTGATAGCGCTCCGCCACCCAGGGGCCGGAATAGAGCAGTTCGGCAACGTCCCGGAACGGGCCAAGGTCAATTTCGATCAGCACCGCGCCGGTATCGCTCAAAGCGGCGAGATGCGCCTCGAAAGCGGCTTCGGCGTCGCGGTCGCCGAAAAACTCGCGGCTCGCCTTGCCGGGAACGCCGATGCGGACCATCGGCGGGCAATTAGGCGTACCAGGCGCGATGGGCCGTGAGAATGGATCGTCCGCATCCGGCTTCGCCATGACGGCGAAGGCCCGCCAGGCGTCATCGACCGTGGCCCCGAACACCGAGACGCAGTCGAGCGTCCTGCAGGCGGGGACGACGCCGCGCGTGGAGACTGCGCCAAGGCTCGGCTTCAGCCCGACAATGTTGTTGAGCGCGGCGGGCACGCGGCCCGAACCCGCCGTGTCGGTCCCGAGCGCGAAGCTGACGATGCCCTGCGCGACCGCGACCGCCGAACCGGAGGACGAACCGCCCGGTGCCAGCGCTGCGTCGATGGCATTGCGTGGCGCAGGATATGGGGTGCGCAGGCCAACAAGGCCGGTCGCGAACTGATCGAGATTGGTCTTGCCGATCAGGATCGCGCCCGCCCGCAGGAGCAATTCGACACAGGCTGCGTGCGCTTCAGGCGTATAGGCGAAGTCAGGGCAGGCGGCAGTGGTCGGCAGACCGGCGACGTCGATATTGTCCTTCACGGCGAAGGGGACGCCCCAGAGCGGTTTCGCGGCGGGATCGAAACTGCCGAGCCTCTCCGCCGCCGCTTTGGCGTCGTCCCTGGCTACAAATGTTATGAAAATGCCGGGATCGTCCACCGCTTCCATGCGGTCGTAAACGGTCTCGATGGTCTCCGCCGGAGAGCGCCCCGCGGCGTAGGCGGCGTGCAGGCTGGCTATGGTCAGATCGATATCGGTCATCGGCGCTCTTTGCGTTTCCTGTTCTCATTGGTTCCCAAAGTCGGTACTCCCTGCGCACCTGCGCGGGGATTGCGTGGGATGTCTTGGCGCGCCTCGTCAGACGGGCGGGTGCGGGGCGGCGGCGATCAGCTCGCGCGTATAGGCTTCGCGCGGCGCGTCCATCACGGCTTCCGTCGGCCCTTCCTCCACGATCCGTCCTCCCTTCATGACGATGATCCGGTCGCACAGCAATCTTACCACCTGAAGATCGTGGCTGACGAACAGATAGCTCATGCCGAGATCACGTTTGAGATCGACCAGCAGGTTGAGCACCACCGCCTGCACCGAAACGTCGAGCGCGGCGGTCGGTTCGTCGAGAATGAGAAGGCGCGGATCGAGCGCGATGGCGCGGGCGATGCCGACGCGCGCCTTCTGGCCGCCGGAGAGCTGATGCGGATAGCGGTCGAGCAGATCACGCGGCAGGCCGACGCGGTCCGCGAGCGTCTCGACCCTGGCGCGGGCTTCGTCCTTGCGGCGCATTCCGGCAAGCCGGTAAAGCGGATCGGCGATGGCGCGAAATGCCGTGAAGCGCGGATTGAGGCTGTCGGTCGGATCCTGGAACACCATCTGCAATTTCGCCCGCGCCGGGTCGCGCGGGAACTTCTTGGCCGGAATCTGCGCGATGTCGCGGTCCTGAAACTCGATTGCGCCGGAAGTCGGATCGAGCAGGCGCATGACCATCGAGGATGTCGTCGATTTACCGCAGCCGGACTCCCCGACCAGGCCGAGACATTCGCCGGAAGCGAGCGTGAAGCTGATATTGTCCACCGCGCGGAAGACGGGCGGCTCGCCGCCGTCGTTCCCGGGCTTCGCTTTCCATAACGCCAGACCGCCGCCGCCGTTCGCCATCGGAAACTCTTTCACGAGATCCTTCACCTGAAGGATCGGCGGCGCGTTGCCGCCATTGGCCTTGGCGGGCGGCGGCGCATCCTGCGCGTTCTGCATCTCTTCGGGCAGCAGGTCGCGAATCCGGATGCCGGGACGCGGCGTCGCCCGCATGAGCCGCTGGGTGTAGGGATGTTCCGGCGCGCGGAAGATCCGCTCCGAAGGCGCGTTCTCGACGACCTTGCCTTTCTCCATCACGATCACCTTGTCGCAATAGGCGGCGGCAAGGCCGAGATCGTGGGTGATGAGGATGGTGGACATGCCGCGTTCGCGCGTCAGCTCGACGACGAGGTCCATGACGGCTTTCTGCGTGGTGACGTCGAGGCCGGTGGTCGGCTCGTCCGCGATGAGCAGGCGCGGCCGGCAGGCGAGCGCGATGGCGATGACGATGCGCTGGCACATGCCGCCCGACAGCTCGAACGGATAGGAATGGTAACGCTCTTCCGGCTGGTTGATCTTGACGAGACGCAACAGGTCGATGGCTTTCTGGCGCGCATCGGCCCGCCCCGCCTGGGCGTGTTCGATCAGCACGTCCTCGATCTGCCGCCCGACGCGGCGGATCGGGTTCAGCGCCGCTCGGGGATTCTGGAAGATCATGGAGATTTCACGGCCGCGAATATCGCGCATCCCGCGCTCGGTGGCCGCGATCAGATCGACGCCGGAGAAACTGATGCTGCCCTCCGCAATGCGTCCCGCTCTGTCAAGAATGCGCATGAGAGCGTAGGAGGTGACGGACTTGCCGGAGCCGGACTCGCCGACGATTCCGACCGTCTCGCCCTTTGCAACAGCGAGATCGACCGAGCGCACCGCGGTCACGGTCCCGCTGCGCGTGATGAATTCGACGACGAGGCCGCTCACGTCAAGAAGAGGTTGCGGCGCCGTCATGGATACGCTCCGTTGACCGAGTGATTGAAAGCCCCCTCACCCGGAATGCTGCGCATTCCGCCCTCTCCCGCAAGGGGAGAGGGCTGACTCGCTGCGAGTTCGGGCCACACTTGCCCTCTCCCCTTTGCGGGAGAGGGCGGCGCGCAGCGCCGGGTGAGGGGGAGCAAATTCGAGGCATTATCCGAGTAATGTATTGTCATGACGCCCCCCTCACACCCGCCGCTGCGGATCGACGATGTCGCGCAGACCATCGCCCAGCAGGTTGAAGGTGAACACGGCGAGCATCAGGGCCGCGCCAGGAAACAGCGCCATCCACCATTCGCCGGAGATGATGTAATTCGCCCCTTCCGCGACCATGATGCCCCATTCGGGCGTCGGCGGGCGGACGCCGAGGCCGATGAAGGACAGCCCCGCCGCATTGAGGATC
>CAYOUE010000051.1:6299-18093 GCA_964407075.1 uncultured Hyphomicrobiaceae bacterium | reverse complement strand
CCAGCTCCATGGCGAACACGCCGTCGCGCTTGAAGCAGACATCGCCGATGGCCACCTGTGCGCCTTCGAGTTTTTTCCGCGATGAGGTTTCGATAATGGTCGGGCAGGCGCGCCCGCCGAACAGGAGGGACGTCGTGTCGCTCTTGGGATCGCAGCCGATCAGCAGGACGCGCTTGCCCTGCTGGGCCATCATGTAGGAGAGGTTGGCGAGCGTGAAGCTCTTGCCCTTGCCGTAGATGGCGATGATCTGCGTTTCCTTCTTCGCCGTCTCGGAGGCTTCTTCGCCCTCCGCGCCGATATAGTCGGCGTAGTCGACAGGCGCATCGTCGCTTGCTTTGCCCTCGCGGCGCGAATTCACGTCGAAAATCACCGTCATGAGGCTAGTCTCCAATCCAGAATCATTTTCAGGCAGCCGGGATCCTCGAAGGCGACGCGATAGGCGTCCTTCGCCTCTTCGGAAAGCCGGCGGTGCGTGATGAGACCGTCGAGCGAAAGCCGTCCGGTCTCGATCATGTATTTCACGGTTGCAAGGTCGGCCGGACGCCATTGCGCGGCGATGGAAATCCGCGCCCCGCGCATGAAGGCCGGGGGGAAGGCGAAGCTGATCGGCTGCTCGTAAAAGCCGGCCAGAACGATCTCTCCACCCGTGGCGAGCCGTCCGATCAGCTCGTTCAGAATGGATGCGTCGCCGCTCACGTCGCAGATGGTGCGGTAGCTGCGATGCGGGTCGGCATCGGGCGTGAGGACTTCATAGCCTTCCGCGCCGGAATGCCGGGCCGGATTCGTTTCCCATACGACCGGCTGTCCGCCTGCGGCGATTGCCAGACGCGCGATAAGCCGGCCGAGTACGCCATGTCCTATGATGAGGTCGGGCGCAGGTTCGATCGCCTTGGCGACTGCGTGCCGGGCGGTTGCGGCGAGAGCCAGCAATGTGCCCTGCTCGCCGAATGTGGAGTCGAGCGGCAGGGTCTTGGCGCCGTCCACGACCACCCGTGAAGACGCGCCGCCGAACAACCCGCGTATGGCCCCGTAGCAACTGGCTCCGGGCACGAAAACGCGTTCGCCGGCCTTCCGGCCCGAAAGTTCGCCCGCCTTCGAGATCCGCCCAACCGACTCGTAACCGGGGACAAGCGGATAGCCCATGCCGGGGAAATCCGGCATACGGCCCGTCCAAAGCAGACGCTCCGTACCCGTGCTGATCCCTGTCCACTCCATATCGACAACGACGTCGGACGGCCCGGGCGTGGAGATTTCCACCTCGCCGATGACCAGCTTCTCAGGTTTTTCGAAAACAATTGCCTTCGATTGCATTGCGTCCTCTTGGCGGCGATAAGTCGCAGGCTGCCCGCCGCTTACCCCTTAGTGTCAGGTTAACTTGACACACGGAAGTGTCAACTAAAATTGTCACATGCGATCGGATTTTGGGCGTGCAATGAGCATATTGGTAAGCAGCGGGCGGCGCGTCTTCCTGACCTCGATCCGGTGAAACCCGGCCCTGTCCAGCAGCCCTGACAATTCGGGGACCGTACGCGCGCGTCCTCTCCCCATCGCGAAGAGGTACAGGCCGAAATAGGCTTCGCTTACTCGCGGCGAGCCGGTCAGCCCGGAAACAGGCTCGGCGATAACCAGAACGCCGCCGGGGCTGATGGCGCGCCGCACGGCGCGAAGGATCGTGAGGGCCGTTTCATCGTCGTGGTCGAGCAGGATGCGGATCAGTGTGACGAGGTCCGCGCCTTCGGGAAGAGGATCACGAAGGAAACTGCCTCCCACAGCCGATGCGCGCGCGCCCAGCCCTTGGCGATTGAAGCGCGTCTGCGCCATTTCTGCGACAGGCGGGAGATCAAACAGGGTCAGGCGCAACGACGGAGCATGTGAGGCGGCGGCAAGGATGAAGGTCCCGTCTCCGCCTCCGATGTCCAGCATATGACCGTGGCGGCGGAAATCATAAGCCCCGAGGATGTCCTCGGCGATCAGCCCCTGCGACGCCGACATCAGCGCCGTGTAGCCCGCCACATCCCGCTCCTCGAAGCCATGCGTTGCGCCTGCTTCCGCATAAGGCCAATAGCGTGACAGCCTTGTTTCGCCGATTTCGCCGCGCAACAGTGCAAGCGGGTCGCGCAGATCGTCATAGAGCATGGCGTGGTGATTCACCATCGCCGCGACGCCCGGATTTCCCGCCAGCGCCGCGCCGAGCATACCCAGACCATAACGTCCGCCGGAGCGCCACGACAGCAGTCGCAGCGATACGGCAGCGTCGAGCAGGCGGCGCGCGCCCTCCTCCGGCATATCGAAACGCCGCGCAAGATCTTCAGCAGTCCGCGGCTTCTCCCGCAGCAGATCAAATACACCAAGCCGGATACAGGCCGCCAGAACCTGCGAATAGACAAAGCCGGCGCATATATCGAAAAGGGCGCTCGCATGTCCGTGTGCGACGGGACGCGTCAGCGGAAAGCCTGCCGCAAAACGCTGGAACCGGGGGTTGGCGAGGATCCGGTCGCGCCATGCGTATAGCCGGTCGGTCCAGCTTCGTTTCTGCTCCGGCCCCAACCTGTTCCCTGCGGAGTCGGGCTGGCTTCTGTCTGCTCCGGCGAGCGTCATCGGGTCCATGCTCCGGCTGGCGGCCATTCCGGCATTGTAAGTTTTCCCTGTCACCGTATACTGTCATCTTATGTTGACACTCGTCATCGGCCACGTCGATGGCAAATTGCAGGGATGAACTCGCCATGCCGGCAGACCGGGTTGTCATTATCGGCGCTGGCATAGGCGGATTGGCCGCCGCGATCGAACTTGCGTCCCGTGGCGCCGAGGTGACGATCCTTGAGCGCGCAGGGCGTCCCGGCGGCAAGCTGCGCCAGGTCCAGGCGGGCAACCTCTTCATGGACGCCGGGCCGACTGTTTTCACCATGCGCTGGGTCTTCGAAGCCATGTTCGCCCGCGCTGGCGCATCCCTCACGGATCATGTCTCCATGAAACAGGCGTCGATTCTGGCGCGTCACGGCTGGCAGGATGGCGCCCGCCTCGATCTGTACGCCGATCTCGAACGCAGCATCGATGCGATCGGCCGTCTGAGCGGGCGTCACGACGCCGAAGGCTACCGGCGCTTCGTCGCGGAGTCGCGCCGGATTTACGAAACGCTCGAAGAACCGTTCATCAAAAGCGAAAAGCCCAGCCTGCCGGAACTGATCGCCCGCGTCGCTGCGGCAACGCCGAAAAATCTGTGGGCGATCCAGCCATACGCGACGCTCTGGCAAAGGCTCGGAAAATTTTTCCGCGATCCGAGACTCCGCCAGCTCTTCGGCCGTTACGCCACCTATTGCGGCTCCTCGCCATTCGAGACCCCGGCGACGCTGATGCTGATCGCGCATGTCGAACGCGAAGGCGTCTGGCTCGTCGAAGGCGGCATGGCCGCGCTCGCAGACGCGGTTGCCTCGCTCGCCCTGCGCTGCGGCTGCGAAATCCGGTATGGCGCGCATGTCGAGGAAATTGGCCTGATCCGGAGCCAGGCCCGCGAGGTGCTGCTTTCGGGCGGAGAACGCCTGAAGGCGGACGCGGTCGTGTGCAACGCCGACGTCAACGCCGTTGCTTCCGGCGCGTTCGGCACGGCAGTTTCCGGGGCCGTTCCTCCGGTCAGGCAGCGCGACCGGTCGCTTTCCGCCATGACCTGGGCGATCCATGCGACGGCGTCCGGCTTTCCCTTGATTCGCCACAACATCTTCTTCGCCGAAAATTACAAGGCGGAATTCGACGACATCTTCAAACGCAGCCGGATGCCGCAGACGCCGACAATCTATGTCTGCGCTCAGGATCGCGGCGACCGCGACAGCCCCCGCGAAATGTCCGCAGAGCGGCTGTTCTGCATCATGAATGCGCCGGCCACAGGCGACACGAGAACATACGACAAGAGGGAGATAGACCGATGCGCGGCAGCGATGCACGACACTCTCAACCGCTGCGGTCTGCGGATCGAGGCGCTGCCGGAAGCGACGACAGTCACGACACCGGCGGATTTCAACGAGAGTTTTCCGGCGACGGGGGGAGCGATCTACGGACGGGCGTCTCACGGATGGACGGCGTCGTTTCAGAGGGCAACGGCGCGCAGCCGGATTCAACGGCTCTATTTCGCGGGCGGGAGCGTTCACCCGGGAGCGGGACTGCCGATGGCGGCCTTGTCCGGGACTCTCGCAGCGCAGGCCGTGGCGGCGGATTTGGATTTGACAAGACGGTGCCGCCCGGCGGTTACGCCTGGTGGTATGTCGACGGCGTCAGCGATGACGGACGGCACGGACTCACGCTGATCGCCTTCATCGGCAGCGTCTTTTCACCCTACTATTTCAAATCCGGACGCGGCGACCCGCTCGATCACTGCGCACTGAACGTCTGTCTCTACGGACGCGGGGGCAAACGCTGGACCATGACCGAGCGCGGCCGCGGCGGCGTTGCCCGCGAGGCTGCGAGCTTCCGGATCGGTCCGAGTTCGGTCTCGTGGGACGGGGCGGCGCTCGTCTTCCATATCGACGAAAAAGCGACGCCTCTGCCATTCCCGGTGCGCGGCAAGGTGAGGCTGCACCCTCGCGCGATCACCGGCGGGCCGCTCATGCTCGAACCGGAAGGGCGGCACCGCTGGTGGCCCGTCGCGCCCTGCTCCCGCGTCGAGGTGGAGTTCGAGCGCCCCGCTCTGCGCTGGAGCGGGAGCGGCTATTTCGACATCAATGACGGCGACGAGGCGCTGGAGGACGGATTTGCGCACTGGAACTGGGCGCGGGTCAGCCTCGACAACGGCAAAAGGGCCGCGCTTCTCTACGATGTGGCCGACCGGCAGGGACGCCGCACCAGTCTCGCGCTGGAGACCGGACTCGATGGGCAAATAAGCCAGATCGAACAGCCTGCAGAAATCCGCTTGCCGCGCACCTTGTGGCTGATGCCGAGATCGACGCGTTCGGACGGTACTGTAAAGGTCAAATCCACGCTTGAGGATACGCCGTTCTATACGCGCTCGCTGCTCTCGACGAACATTCTTGGTCAGCAGGCCGCGGCGATGCATGAAAGCCTCTCGCTGGATCGCTTCCGAACCCGCTGGGTTCAGGCGCTTCTGCCCTACAGGATGCCGCGCCGCCCGGCGTGAAGCCGGTCAGTCCAGATCCTTGCGCGCTGCGTCGCGAGAAGCGGCTTCGCGTTCTCTGTGTTCACGCAGCTTGCGCAATTTCCGAAGCTCCCAGACGCCGAAACCGATCACAAGGCCAAAAATCACGGCGGCCTCGACGATGATAAGCACATTTCCATCCATGAGCCGCTCCTTTCGGGACCAGATACGTCAGGCGACGGCGCCTGGTTTCGCCTCCGCCCCGAGAATGGCTGCAGCCACGCGCGCCGGGTCTTCCTCATGCGCGAGATGGCCGAGACCGCGCAACAGCTCCACCTTCGCGTTCGGTGCTCGCTTCGCTATACGAAAGGCCTGATCCGGAGGAATGGCCCGGTCTCCGCTTCCCACGATCTGGAACAGCTCGCATTTCAGCCCCGGCAGATCCCTGACGAGAAGGGCGAGATCCCAGTTCGCCATCATGGCAAGCGCGCCAGCGACATGGGCTGGAGACGCAAAAAGCCGCCTGTAAAGCTCAAGGCTTCTGGCGGGAGGATGCGAACCGGTGCCTTCGATGAGTCTTTCGACCGCGCCCGACTGGGCCGCCCGCCATGAAAAGAAACGCGGCGTGAAGGGATTGAGAAACAGCGCGCGCGCCATTGCGGGAAAAATGCGCCCGGCCATGCCCGGAAATGGCATGAGAGCCCCGTTGATCGGGACGAGCCTTTCAGGCGCGATCCTCCCGTCGAGCGTCATACGCACGAGGATGGCCGCGCCAGCGGAATGTCCGATGGCCAGGACGGGAGAGAAGCCGAGCACGCGCGTCAGATCGCCAAGAGCCGCCGAGAGGCCGGGAAGCGTCATGCCCCCGGCCGGCAATGCGCTTGTAAAGGCGTGTCCCGGCAGGTCGATCATCGTCAGCGCAAACCGTTCGGACAAATACGGCGCAAGCCAGGCCCAGCTATGGGTAGATGCGCCGGTTCCATGTATGAGGAGCGCCGGCGGACCGCTGCCGAGTTGCTGCACATGCCAACGAATGCCGGCAGCTTCGACAAAACGGCTCGCCTCGCAATTCGGCCAGTCGGCGCCCTGCGTCGCCCAGTCCAGCGCCGCGCTGCGCGCAGCCATCAGCGGCCGCTCCCTATGCTCGTCCATGCCACTTTTACGGCTCCGGAAATGAGACCGGCGTCCAGACGAGGCAGGGCGAGATAGGACGCACCCATCGCTTCCGCGATCTCTGAAGCGCGCGGCTCAGGCTGTGGCGCGGTATCGACCAGCAGGGATTTGACGTTGAGGGACCGTAACGCGCGCGCCGAGGCCAGCGCGTCGCCATGCGCAGCGGGTCGGCCGGGCCGCCCGTCGCGCGCGACATTTGCGCGGCCGTCGGTCAGCAGCACGGCGAGCGGCGTCTGCCCGCGGCGCAGCGCGGACAGAGCGAGCGCGGACGCCGCATCGAGGCCGCTCGCAAGCGGCGTGCCTCCACCGCCGGGCAGGCCGGTCAGGCTCCGCTTGGCCCGCACCAGCGAACGCGTCGGAGGCAGCAGCAATTCGGCGCGATTGCCCCTGAAGGCGATCAATGCGACCTGGTCGCGGCGGATGTAACAATCGGCAAGCAGCAGCTCCACCGCACCCTTCGCCTCCGCCAGCCGGTTCAGCGCCAGCGAGCCGGAGGCGTCCACGGCGAATATCGTCATCGTTTCGCGCCGTTCAGCGAAGCGCAGCACTCTGAAATCGCTTGAACGGATTTCCGGTCTCGACCGGGAGCCGCAATCGCGCGCGGTCTGCCGGGCGCTTCTGATCTTCTGCCACGGAGCGGCTGCGCGCAGGGTCGCCACGAGATCCAGCCTTGCACCCGAGCGAGGATCGCCGCGCATGGAGCCGATCCGTCTGCCGCGTCTGCCGGATTTGCGCAACGCACCAGCGCGTCCCGATATGCCCGATGCCGCTCCCCTTGCGCTGCCGGCGATCAGCCTGGCGAGCAGATCTGGCGGCAATGCCGCACGTACGGCGTCGACGACGCGGTCTTCCAGCACTTCCGGGGCGGGGCGGTCCCGGTCATCGCCCGCAGGGTCAGACGGATCAGACCCTGGATCGGCTTCATCTTCCGTACTGCCGCCATCGTCCTCCGTTTGCGGCAACGCGGTTGCACGCCAGGAAAAGACCAGTTGCGCGGCAATGGCGAGGTCGTCGTCCGCTACCGAGTCGCGTCCCGCGATCGCCGCAGCAGCCCGGGCCGCGCGCAAGGCGAGCAGCGGTGCGCGCGTCGACGGGATCCCGAAGGCTGCCGCGGCGGCGCATAGCGCCTCGATCGCCCCTTCGTGGGGCGCTATGCGCGCAAGGCGCTCCCGGGCCGGACCGATTTCATGCGGATCGGGCGCGGACGCGGCATCCATATCGCCCAGAGACACGCATGACAGATCGCAGCGGAATGCGATCCGGTCCATTAGGGACGCCGGCGGCGCATCGCCTTCTTCCAGCCCTTCGTCGATCAGGACCATGCCGAAGCGGCTGGCGGTGCGCTCGTCGAAACCGTCGCGCTCCAGGCGGACTTCAGCGAAGTCGTGAACCGCGCAGATCCGCGCGGCAAGACCTGGCGGCATTCGCTCCGCCGACGGAAGAACGACTACCCCGCCATCGGCTTCAGCCAGAACGCCGCGCTCGGCGACCGGCCTGCCCGACGCCAGCGTCGCCGCAAGGTCGAGACCGCCCAGAAGCCTGTCGTCGGCAATGGCGAGCGGGATCCTGCGGAACGGGCCCTCCGGCATCAGCGCGCGAAGCATGGCGAGCCAGCGCTCCCGCTGTGGTCCGGGCCTTGCGCGCAGGCAGAGCCCGCTCCCGTAAGGATCGGCGGCGAACAGTCTGGCCGCCCATACTGAAAGCCCCCAAGCAGAAAGCGGTTCGGCGCTCACGGCCCGAAAACCTCTTCGACCGCACGCGCTATTCGTGCCGTGGAGCCGGCTTCGTCGAGCGGATCGCGGCGGAGACGGTGGCGCAGGGCGGAAGGCGCAGCCTTGCGAAGATGCCCGGTTTCCACCCTGTCGTCGCCGTCGAGGCAAGCGAGCGCGCGGGCGGCGCGTATAAGCGAAAGTTCGCCGCGCAATCCGTCCGTACCGAGAGCGAGGCAAAGCTCCGACGCGCGCGCCAGCGTTTCGTCAGGCGTCTCGATCGCGCCGAGCCGCTCACGGCCGGACGCGATCGCCGCGCGCACGGTGCGGTCCTGCGCAGCCCATTGCGCGGTGAATGCGGCGGGATCGCGCTCGAAGGCGTCGCGGCGGCGGACGATCTCCACCCGCTCTGAAATTTCTGCAGGCGTCGTGATTTCGACAGACAGGCCAAAGCGGTCGAGAAGCTGCGGGCGCAACTCGCCTTCTTCCGGGTTACCACTGCCGACGAGTACGAAACGCGCCGGATGACGGATGCTCAAGCCTTCGCGCTCGACGACATTTTCGCCGGATGCGGCAGCGTCGAGCAGAAGATCCACAAGGTGGTCCTCAAGCAGGTTCACCTCGTCGATATAGAGGAACCCGCGATTTGCGCGCGCGAGCAGACCCGGCTCGAACGCCTTTTCGCCCCGCGCAAGCGCCCGCTCCAGATCGAGCGCGCCGACGATCCGGTCCTCGGTAACGCCCAGCGGCAGATCGACGACCGGAACCGGAATGTTGCGGACGGCGTCCGGATCGGCAGCCGCCCGTGCGCGGCAGCTTTCGAGGCATTGCGCCCGGTCGCCGCGCGGATCGCAATTGCAGGGGCAGTCCGGGGTTGTCTCGATGTCGGGAAGCAGCGCGGCCAGCCCGCGGATCGCCGTCGATTTTCCGGTTCCGCGGTCGCCGAAGACCAGCACCCCGCCGATGGAGGGGTCGATAGCCGCGATCAGCAGCGCCCGTTTCATTTCGTCCTGGGCGACGATGGCGGAGAATGGGTAGGCTTTCGGCATGGCGTGTTTCCGTTTCCGGCCCCGTTCAGCCGGCCTGTTTCGTCAATCTTCGGTAAAGGTCGAACAGGTGCACCGCCAGTGCGCAGGCGAGCGCGAAAGCGACCCAGATCCACTCATCATCGGCGAGCGCGGCGCGTAGCGCAAGCAGCAGAAACGCGCCCGACAGCAGCGTTCCCTCGAAACCGAGCGCGGCGGACCTGCCGCGCAGCCAGATACGCAGAGCGGCGTATTCGGCCAGGATCAGCGCCAGAATGATGTCCACGATGTGGCCTGATGCGAACAGTTCCGCCATGCCCGCGCCGCGCCTTCAGAACGGACCGTTGAGTTCAACGATCTTCCAGTTCAGCGCCGCGGCGAAGGACACCCAGGCGAGATAGGGCAACAGCAATGCGCTGGAGAGCCTAGATATGCGCGCCAGCGAGACCATCAGCAGTGCGACGGAAAGCCACAACAGCCCGACTTCGACCAGCGCCCAGTCCGGCCGTTGCAGGCGGAAAAAAAACAGGCTCCACAGCAGGTTCAGGAAACCGTTAAGCGTAAAAAGGATGACGATCCAGTCGCGGGTAGGCCGCGTTGGCGCATTACGCCAGGCGATCACCCCCGAAAGCGCGGCTAGCGCGAAGATCGTCGTCCAGACCGGGCCGAACAGCCAGTCGGGCGGTTGCCAGTCCGGTTTGGCAAGGCTCTGATACCATGGTCCGATATCGGTGATCGTGCCGCCGAGCACGCCGACCAGAAGTGCGGCGGCAGCCGCGACGATGACCGGCCTGAAGCTGAAGGGCATTGCGCGTGTGTTCATCGGGGAGCCACCAGTCCGAAAAGATGGGCGAGATCCTTGAAGAACACGCGTATGTGAGCCATAGGGTCTCTCCGCACGAGTTTCTTGTGCATGTACGCCTGCCAGGTCAGGCGCTGGACGTCCGGATCGCGGCAGATCTTGACGAAGCGTTCACGCCGCTTGTCGTTGCGATACCAGAAATACTGCATGATGCCCAATATCCAGAACACGCGGCCGTGCTCCTTCATGAAAGCCTTGCGCGCCGAGGCGAGCAGACTTGCCCGTCCCGTGGCGAGGAATGCGCCGACGGCCTCGGCGGCCATTTCGCCGCTCAACATCGCGTAGTAGATGCCTTCGCCCGAAGCGGGTGCGACGACGCCCGCGGCGTCTCCGACAAGTATGACATCACGGCCGTTGTCCCAGCGCCTGCGCGCCTTGAGCGGGATCGGCGCGCCCTCGCATCGTATTGTTTCAGCGTCCGCCAGTCCCGCTGAGACCCGTGCGGCGGTCGTGGCGTCCTTTAGCGAAAAGCCCTTGTGCGCGCTTCCCATGCCTACGCTGGCCGTCTCGCCATGCGGGAATACCCAAGCATAGAAATCAGGCGACAGCCTGCCCTGATAATAGACGTCGCAGCGCGCGCCGTCGTAATCGCCGGTTGGCGTTGAGGGCGCGCGGACGATTTCGTGATAGGCGAAAACGAACGGCAGTTTTTTCTCTTCCGGCATCGTGTCGCGGGCGACGGCGGAATTCGCGCCGTCCGCGCCGATCACGGAGCGGGCTCGTACCGTTACGGCCGCATCGCCGTCCTGCTTCGGCTTGTAAGTAACGAGCGCGGTTCCGTCGGCGTCGCGCGTAAGGCTCACATAGGTTCCGGTGCGCCTTTCGGCTCCGGCCAGCGAAGCGCGGTCCCGCAGCCACTCATCGAAGGTCTCGCGGTTCACCATGCCGACATAGCCGCCGTCGATCGGCATATCGACCTTCTGGCCGGAGGGTGAAATCATCCGCGCCGAAGAGATGCGCGCGCAGATCAGGTCGTCCGGAATTGCGAAATCCTCGATGAGTCTCGGCGGTATCGCGCCGCCGCAGGGCTTGATGCGTCCTGCGCGGTCCAGCAGCATGACCGAGCGTCCCTGCCTGGCGAGATGTGTCGCGGCGACAGCTCCGGCCGGCCCTCCGCCGACCACGACGGCGTCGAACATTTCGAAAGCGGATTCGGTCATATGCGGTCTCCCATGCCCGCAGGCATCATGTTTTCTCCGATAGCGGCCATGCGCGGGGCTTTAGAGAGCTCAGCGGCCTCACGCGCCCGGCCTGTGCGCGCCGCCAACCAGGCCGCAGCCACGAACAGGCACGCTTCGCTGGCGAATACGGTGGAATATGCAGTCAGCGGATCGCCGGTCAGAGCGCGCATCAGATCGACATAGGCCGCGCCAAGAAATCCACCCAGGCCGAAGGCAATGGCCTGCGCCGCGCCCCACAGGCCCATGCGTACGCCTTCGCGCTGCGCACGTCCCTTGCCTGCCAGCGCCATCATCGAGCCGATCGCAGCGACCGCGAAGGCGCCATTAGCGAAGCCGAGGAAGAAGACCGAGGCGCGCAGCGGCCAGTACTCCGCCGCATATCCGCCATAAGCGAGAGCGCAAAGAGCCAGCGCCGAAAACAGGCAACCAATGATCGTCCAGCCTCGCAGCGATCCGAAAATCCGCCCGCCTACGAGTGTCGCGAGTGCGCCGATCAGCAGCATTCCAGCGAGCACGCCGCCATGCTGAAAGCTGGCGAGCTGGGTCGATTCGCCGGGCGTGTAGCCAAAGACCGTACCGGCGAAAGGTTCGAGGATCAGATCCTGCGCGCTGTAGGCAAGCATAGAGACGAAAATGAAAATCGTGAAATTCCGCGCCTCCGGCTCGTCCCAGATCTGCCCCAGCGCTTTCATGAACGGCGGATTCGCTGCCGCCGGGCCCTCCATCCCGGACTCCGGGCCTGCTGGAGGAAGCGCCTTGCCTTC
>CAYOUE010000051.1:0-6199 GCA_964407075.1 uncultured Hyphomicrobiaceae bacterium | reverse complement strand
CCGCCGGGCCCTCCATCCCGGACTCCGGGCCTGCTGGAGGAAGCGCCTTGCCTTCAACGCCCCACACAGCGGCGAGAGTGATGAGCAGGGCAATGGCCGAAACCGTAGCCGAGACGGCAAGAAGACGCCCAAAGGAAAACGGATCGAGGAAATGCCCGGCGACGCCCGCCGTGACGATGAAGCCGATCAGCATCATCACCCAGACGACGGTGGCTGCCGCTGCGCGTTTGCCCGGCTCTACCCGCTTGGCGAGCAGTACCAGCAGCGACGTTCCCGCTGCGCCTACTCCAATGCCGATCATCACGAAGGCGAAAGCCGAAAGCGCCATCGCCAGGCCGAAACTCGCCGCTATCATGGTGGTCGCAAGCGCGGCGAGAAATCCGCCTGCGGCTAGCACGATCATACCGCCTAGAATCCAGGGCGTGCGGCGTCCGCCGACATCGGAGCCGTAGCCCCAGCGCGGGCGGGTGATCTGAACCGCGTAATGCAGCGCGACAAGCAGTCCGGGAAGCATGGCGGCAAGCTGCAACTCGACGACCATGACACGGTTGAGCGTCGATGTGGTCAGGACCACGATGGAGCCTAGCGCCGTCTGTACGAGGCCAAGCCTGACGATGCCGAACCATCCGAGCGGCGCCTGCATCACGTCATCCTCCGATCACGCCGCTTACGGCGAAAGCGCTGACCAGCATTCCGGTCACGTAGAGCGTGGTTCCGGTAGCGTTGTACCAGGGCGCTCGGCCGCGCGGATCGGCGAGGAGGCGGCGCATCAGGGCGAATTGGGCGATCAGCAGCGCCAGCACGGCAAGTGCGTGCCAGTATTGTCCCCAGCTGGCCAGAAGCGCGATGACCCCGGCCTGCGGCAAAGCCATCACGATGCAGGCGAGGCGGGCGGCGTTACGAGCCCCGATCTGTACCGGAATCGTGCGCACGCCCATCTGGCGGTCACCTTCGATCGCCTTGAAATCGTTCAGTGTCATGATGCCGTGCGCGCCGGCGCTGTAGAGGACCGCAAGTGCGATGATGCGCCAGTCCGGCAGCGCGCCGGCCATTATCGCCGCCCCGGTGAACCAGGGAAGGCCCTCATAGCATCCGGCACAGGCGGCGTTGCCCCACCAGCCGTTCATCTTCAGCCGGAGCGGGGGCATACTGTAGGCCCAGGCGAGAATGAGGCCGAGCGTAGCTGCAGCGAGAACCCAGGGCCCCAGCGCATAGGCGACGGCAAGCGAGAGCCCGGTCCAGGCGATTGCGATGTTGAGGCCCCAGCGCCCGGGAATGCGACCTGAAGGGATAGGCCGGTCCGGCTCGTTGATGGCGTCGACATGACGGTCGTACCAGTCGTTGACGGCCTGACTTGCGCCGCAGACCAGCGGACCGGCAAGCGCGATACCGAGAAGGATTTCGAGCCATCGCCCATCCGCAGCAACACCCGCTGATACGACGCCGCAGCCGAACGCCCACATCGGCGCGAACCAGGTGATCGGCTTCAGCAACTCCAGAACCGCGCGCGGCTTAGGATAGGCGCCAGCCGTGAGGATTGATGCAGGGGAAGCCATGCGTGCCGACGTAACCTCGGAGACCGTTTCCGTTCGGGACGATGGTAGGATTGACGGCCTGGAGTGTCAATTAAAGTTTACACTCGTTTGGCCCATGATTTTGCATCTGCCGGTCAGGAGTCTTCAGGCCCGTCGAGTTCGCCCAGACCATGACGCCGGAGCTTCACATAAAAACTCTGACGGCTGAGGCCGAGCATTTCCGCAGCCGAGGCGCGGTTATCGCCCGTAAGCTCCAGCGCGGCCTCGATGCACATCTGTTCGATGATGTCGGTGGTTTCACGGACGAGATCTCGAAGCGGAACCTGACCTACAAGCTGCTTGAGCTGCTCGATCGAGCGGAAACCGGCCGATTGCGTCATCGGAGCGTCGAGCAGCTTGGGCTGCAGTTTCCGCATGGCGACGCCATAGCAGGGATGGTCGCCTCCAAGCACGGCGACGCCTGTCAGTTCGACCTCGTCGCGGCTTCCGTATTCCCCGCGGACGACCATCGGAAAGTGACGCAGATAACCGTATTCTCTGAGATTCTCGACCAGAATATCGACATCGACCTCGGTCCGACCCAGCCAGCGTTCGACTTTCTCGCCCCTGACCTGCTCTTCCTCTGCAAGCTGAGCAAGATCGAGAAAGGCGGCGTTCGCAGTAAGGATTCTGCGATCCTCGCCGATAACGACGAAACCGTCCGGCATCCTTGAAATCACATCGGTCAGCGCGCCGTTCAGACCGTGTCCCATGGCGTAGGCCTGCTCGTCATGGAGCGAGGAAAGCCGGAGCAGGAAATGCGATGCGCCGTGATGCTTGAAAATCGAAGCTGAAAGCCGGAAAGAGGCGCCCGAGCCAGCCGTCCGCACCAAGACGTCTTCTGCGCGGGGCGCGATGCGCAGCTTGGCGAAGAGCTTCTGAACCGTTTCGAAACCGGCAGGATCGAGAATTTCCTTCAGCGCCCGGCCGACCAGTTGCCCCGCGTCGTGCTTCAGCAGCCTCGACGCCGTAGGGTTGGCTTCCATGATCTTGAGTGTCGTGGCGTCGGCCACGATCACGGCTTCGGAGGAGAGCTGGAACAACGCCTGATAACGCGTCTCCGCCATGCGCAGGCGGGAATATTCCTTCTCCATCTGCACCTGGGCTGAAACCAGCCGCTGCTGCAGCGCGGACATTGGCCTCAGATCGCGTCCGATAGCGAGGATGCGGTCGGTGGAACCAAAACGGATAGCGGAGTAGCTGATCGGCAGATCCGCCATGCTCCGGCTGGAATGGTTGATCTGACGCCAGCGCGACGCACCTTGAGAAAGCGCGGCTTCGAGCATCTCCTGGACCTTGACGCGGCTTTCGTCCGTTACGGTGTCGATCCAGGAACGGCCAGCCCATTCATGGCATCCGTAATCCGCATATTCGGTGTCCTCATAAGACAGATCGCGGATGACGCCATCACTGTCCATCACGAGGGCGAGATCTGACGACGCCGATACCAAATGCGCAACCATTGCCGCATCCAAATCGCCGAACGTCTTTCTGGGCGCTTTGAATTTTTTCACGCTGCTCCTCGGCATCGGCGGCGAAGCCGGTGGCCGACCTTTCGTCAAACCATAATTTCAATTCCGCCGGCTCCCAGTTTCCTGAGCCAATCCTTTAGCCAAACGGACAGCTTCCTGCGCATCAGTAACCGCCAGATCAGCGCCCAGTGAAAGAGCAAGCGCCTTATCCTCAGCGATAACGCGTCCCCCCACTATGATCTGTACAGACTGATTCTTGCTTAAACGCCGGACTTTCGTGATAGTCGAACACAACGCATCTATCAAGCGCGCGTTGCTCAGCGAGAAGCCTACGACCGAAAACCACTGGCCCGCGACCATCGTCCAGAGATCCTCCTGCGAAAGCGGCGATCCGCCCCAGACTTCCCACCCTTCGCGCCGGAAAAAATCCGAAACCATGAGCAATCCAAATGTATGCTGTTCAGACGGCGCCGGCAAGAGGAGCACTCGGCGCGAACCTCCGCCCGGAGCCTTGGCAGGCGGATATGTGAACTCATGCAGCAATTGCTGCAGGCGGGACGTGCCGATCGTGACATCGACAAAATCGATCTCGTCGGACTCCCACATCTCGCCCAGTCTGCGCGCGGCGGGCGCGAACAACCTCAAAAGCAGCGCTTCGAGATCGGCGCCGTTCTGCAGCAGCACCCGGACGTAGGCCGCAGCGGTATCGGCGTCATGCGTCAGAATCAGGCCGGTGAATTCATCGAGATGCGTTGCCACTGCATCGCCGGACATCGGTTCGGCCTTGCTTTGGGGGACGCGCTCGCCCTCCCTGTGCAAAAGCATGAGGCGCGGAATGATCTCTCCGTCGATGATCGATTCCAGCTTCTCGTCGAGACGTTGGTCTTCTTTCGGAACGACGCGTCCGCTATCGACGTATCTTCGGTCAAGGCAAATGTCGTCGAATATTCCTGTACTTCTCCCAACCGTTCCGGTGCCTGCCATACCCGCCGTTACGCCTGTAGATCTGGAGCCCACCATTGGATTTGCTCCCCTTGGGCTGGTTTATGATTGCGGGGAGAACGCGAGCGCCGCCCTCGTCCTAGCCGTTTCCTCTTATTCCCTATCCGAAGTGCAATTTCACATAAAATCTTCGGAATTCAAACGATTATGCATGAAGAGGAATGCAGAGCAAACCCTAATGCGCAGGCGCGCACCCCGCGCGCGGCGGATCGCGGGCTAAACCACGGCAGTGATTGTATAAATATTTTTACAGGCCGAGTGTCTAGTTTAGTTGACACATAGTTTTCCCGCCCTTTAGACTGTGAGACAGGATAACGGCGCGCCACCTGCGCCGCGCAGGACCGCTTGACTATGGACCACAGCACACCGCAACGCCGCCTCCCGCTCTACACGCAAGAGCAGCGGCGCAGACGTGACGCCTCCCCCTGGACCGTCGTTCAAGGCGTGCTGGCTCCGCTGCAGTTCCTGGTTTTCATCGTCAGCCTTGGCCTTGTCTTCCACTACCTCGCGACCGGCTCGGGCTATGAGGCGGCAACCTGGTCCATCGTCATCAAGACGCTCTTGCTCTACACGATCATGGTGACGGGTTCGATCTGGGAGAAAGAAGTCTTCGGGCGCTATCTGTTCGCACCGGCCTTTTACTGGGAAGACGTGTTCTCCATGCTGGTGCTGGCCCTGCACACAGCCTATCTGATTGCCGTATTCGCAGGCCTGCTCTCGCCTTTCGGGCAGATGATGCTCGCACTCGCCGCTTATGCGGCCTACGTGGTCAATGCAACGCAATTTCTGCTGAAATTGCGTGCGGCGCGACGGGAGCAGGACGCTCCTGAAAAATCCGATCCGCTGATGGAGGCCGCCTGATGAGCAATGCGGCGGCCGGCGCGGCTTTACGGGAAAATGGCGGTTGCGCCGAGCCGCAGATCCTGCGCCAGCGGGGGCAGCGCGAGGTGTTCTGCGGCCTGACCAGCATTGTCTGGCTGCACCGGAAGATCCCCGACGCATTCTTCCTCGTCGTCGGCTCGCGAACCTGCGCGCATCTCATTCAATCCGCAGCCGGTGTCATGATCTTTGCCGAACCCCGATTCGCCACCGCAATCATCGAGGAAAAGGATCTGGCCGGCCTCGCCGACATGAACGAGGAGCTCGACCGCGTCGTCGGCCAACTGCTCGACCGGCGTCCCGACATCAGAATGCTGTTCCTCGTCGGCTCCTGCCCTTCGGAGGTCATAAAGCTGGACCTGTCGCGGGCAGCATCGCGCCTGTCGGGAATACACATGCCGGACGTCCGGGTCGTCAACTACACCGGTAGCGGCATCGAAACCACCTTCACGCAAGGCGAGGACACCTGCCTTGCCGCGCTCGTCGAGCATTGCGGCGACGCTCAGGCGGATGAGCGATCACTGCTGGTCGCAGGCTGCCTGCCCGACATTGTCGAGGACCAGTTCCGCCGGATTTTCGAAGAGCTGGGCATTGGACCGGTGCAGTTCCTCCCGCCACGGTCAAGCCTTGCCCTGCCGACGATCGGCGCGGGAACGCAGGTACTGTTCGCGCAGCCTTTCCTCGGCGAAACTGCCCTGGCGCTTGCAAGGCGCGGGGCGTCTTTTATTCAGGCACCGTTTCCATATGGCGCGGAAGGAACCGCGCTCTGGCTCAAAGCTGCATGTGACGCCTTCGGGGTGGACGAGATGCGGTTCCGTAACGTGACCGCGCCGCGCCGCGAGCGCGCACAGCGCGCGCTGATGCACTACCGCGAGACGCTGGCGGGCAAGCGGGTGTTCTTCTTCCCCGACACGCAGATGGAAATCTCCTTCGCGCGCTTCCTCGCCCGCGAACTGGGCGTGGAACTGGTGGAAGTCGGCACGCCCTATCTCAACCGCCAGCTTGTGGACGCCGATCTGGCTCTGCTGCCGGCCGGGCCGGTCATCAGTGAAGGCCAGGACGTCGAAAAGCAGCTCGACCGATGCCGCGAAGCCGCGCCCGACCTCGTCATTTGCGGACTCGGCCTCGCCAATCCGCTGGAGGCGGAAGGCATATCCACGAAATGGTCCATCGAACTGCTGTTCTCGCCGGTCCACGGCTTCGAGCAGGCGGGCGACCTCGCCGAACTGTTTGCGCGTCCGCTCATGCGCAAGGAAAGGCTGAGTGTCTAGC
>CAYOUE010000050.1:0-18409 GCA_964407075.1 uncultured Hyphomicrobiaceae bacterium | reverse complement strand
TACGGCGAACGGCTCTCCTATGACGAGGCCGCAGAGATTTTCGGCGCGCCCGTTGCGGAGATCATGTCCTGCCTCGCCGCCGCTCACGCAGCCATTGCCGGGCTGAACGCGCCGCAGGCCCAGCACTCCGCGCCAGCCGCCCCCGCCCAACGCCCGTTTCCCTATGAAACCGGAGGACTTCAACAGGGGCGGGCCGCATGACGACTCTGAGCAACGAATTGCTGCTGGCCTATGTGGACGGCCAGCTTGACAAGCCGCAGGCCGCGGTCGTGGCGCAGGTGATACGCAACGACGAGGACGTTGCCACGCGCGTGAGCCGCCTTCAGCAGACACAATCGCAGTTTCTCGACACGTTCGGCGCACTCATCCGCGAAGGCGCAAGCGCTCCTGCGCGCGACGGGCAGACGGGCCGGGCGGGCTCAGGCAAGCCTGGGTCGGCCTACGGCAAGGTTCTGACGGCGGGGCTGCTCGTGCTGATCGGCGCCGGGCTGGGTCTGACGGCGGCCTACGCAGCGGGCCTCATCAAACCTCCCGTACAGGAAGTCATCCAGATGCCGCCGTCCAACTGGCCGGGCGACATTGCCGAGTTCCATTCCTTCTTCACGCGGGAAGGACTGATCGTAAGCCCCGAAAGCCAGTCCAACCCCGAGATGGTCGAGTTTCAGTTCTCGCGGCAGTTCTCCGGCCGTAAGCTGCCAATCCTGAGGGAGCAGGAGCTCGAATTCATGCGCGGGCAGCTTCTGACCTACCGGGGCAACCGCGTGATGCAACTCATCTACGCCGGCAAGTCCGGCGAGCCGGTCGCGCTTTACATTGCCGCAGGCGGCCTCGACATGACGATGACGCCGGGACGTTTCGGCAACGTCAAGACAGTAAGCTGGAGCCGGGACGAGATGCGTTTCGTGCTGGCCGCCGACATGCCGCATCAGGCGCTGCGGGCGCTCGCGGTCATCGCGATGTCACAGTTGGGCGAGAGTTGAACCGGATGCAACGCTCCCTCCTGCGGACGCGGCGCTTTTGCTCTGGATATTGGACGCGCAAAAAGCCATAAAGGACGGCTGTTATTGCGTTAACCAATTGCCCGCATATGACCTCGTCCATAAGCAGCCAAGTTATTTCGATGGGCAGTATGCTGCGTGTCGGCAATACGTACATCGTGCCGCCGTATCAGCGGAACTATTCCTGGGAAAAGCCGCATTTCAGCGAGTTCTGGGCCGACGTCTCCAGGACGTTCACCGAAGGCATCGAGGAATATTTCCTCGGCTCCATCGTCATCAACAACAGCCAGCCGCCGGATCTGATCGTCATCGACGGCCAGCAGAGGCTGATTACGACCGCGGTCCTCATCGCGGCGCTGCGCAGCCACCTAAAGGCAAAGGACATGACGCAGCTCGCTTCGCTCGTCGAGAAGGACTTTCTCGTCAAGTCCGATTACCGCCACCAGCTTTTCGCACCGTCCCTCGAACTCAACAAGACCGACAGGAACTTTTACGAGAGCCATATTTTTCATAACCGTCCGATTGCCGAGATGCGGCGCTGCGCAGAGGATGTATCCGCCCCGCCATCGAACCGTCTTCTGGCCGACTGCTTCTGTTACATGTACGGAATGATCGAGAAGCTGATCCGGGAAGGCCGCGATACCGACGTGGTCGCCAACGCGATAATCGACGCCATCAACAACCGGATTTTCGTCATCCGCATCGACGTCAAGGACGATTACAACGCCTTCGCGCTTTTCGAAACGCTCAACGACCGGGGGCTGGAGCTTTCGGAAGCCGACCTGCTCAAGAACCACCTGCTCTCGGTCTCGGGGCCGCGCCTCGGGGAAACACAGGGCGACTGGGAGCTTATGGAGCAAAATCTGAGCACCGAGCGCGTCATCAAATTCGTCCGCCACCACTGGCTGTCTACGCGCGGCGCGATCAGCGCACGCGAACTTTATTCGGACATCAAGGCAACGATCCGAACGCCGGAGCAAGCGATCGGCTATGCGGAGGAGATCTGCCATGCATCCGAAGCCTACGCCGCCTTGTGCTCCAAGGACCATCACCTTTGGTCAACCTTCCCGCATGGCCGCCAGGCAGAACTGCGCAACCTCATCGAGACGATCGACACGCTGCGCGCAGAGCAGATCCTCGTCGTGCTTCTGGCCGCCCTCGAATACGACAGGAAGAATTTCGGCGAAATCGCAGCAATGCTCGTCAATTTCACCTTCCGTTACAGCACAATATGCAATCTCAGCCCGTCCAATCTGATGGCTCCGTTCATTCGCGCCGCCGGAGATATCCGGGACACCGGACGCGCCGACGCCGCGAGCCTGTTCCGCAAGCATCTCGCTCCGCTCTACCCCGACGACAGTCAATTTCACTCGGGCTTCTCCCGCAAGATCGTCCGCTCGAACGCGCAGGCCCGCTACATCCTGCGAAGGATCAACGATTATCTGTCTCCCAATCCCTCGCTGCGCACACAGGCCGACCCCAACGAAACCTGTCTTGAGCACATCCTGCCCAAAAGGTTCGGGAATTCGTGGGAGGCCGACCGGCGCGACTTCCCTGGCGGCGCCGACAAATATGTGTACCGGCTCGGCAACATGACCCTGATCTCGGCGCGGCTGAACGAAAGGCTGGGAAACGGCGATTTCGCCCGCAAGAAGAAGCTCTACGCCGATGACTGTCTGGAGATCACCCGGCGCGTGCTGAGCGCGGACAAATGGACGGCGGAAGAAATCACCAGCCGCCAGAACTGGCTCGCAAGCATCGCCTGCAGGATCTGGCGTTATCCTGACGAGCCGGCGAAATAACGCACGACGCAGACCTTAACGCATCAGCTCCCGCATGGCCCTGTCCAGCCCGTCCAGCGTCAGCGGGAACATGCGTCCCCCCATGAGCTGCGAGACAAGGCCTATGGATTGCGTGTATCCCCATTGCGATTCGCTCACCGGATTGAGCCAGACCGCGCTGCGGTATGCGCGCGTCATCCGCTCCAGCCAGACTGCTCCCGCCTCGCTGTTGTAATGCTCGACCGAGCCGCCCGGCATGACGATTTCGTAAGGGCTCATCGATGCGTCGCCGACAAAGATTGCCTTGTAGTCGCCCGGATAGGTGTGAAGGATGTCCCAGGTCGGAGTTTTCTCCGTGCGCCTGCGGGCGTTCTCCCGCCATACGCTTTCGTACAGGAAGTTATGGAAATAAAAACTTTCCATGTGCTTGAACTCGGCGCGGGCGGCGGAAAACAGCTCCTCCGAGATCTTGACGTGCCAGTCCATCGAGCCGCCGACATCGAAGAACAGCAGTACCTTGACCTTGTTCCGGCGCTCGGGGCGGAATTCCAGATTGAGCCAGCCCTGATGCGCGGTCGAACGGATCGTGCCGTCCAGGTCCAACTCATCGGCGCTGCCCTCGCGGATGAACTGGCGCAGGCGGCGCAGCGCGACCTTGATGTTGCGCGTGCCAAGTTCGACAGTATCGTCCAGATCGCGAAATTCGCGCCGGTCCCAGACCTTGACCGCGCGGAAATTGCGGTTGCCGCTCTGGCCGATGCGCACGCCGGCCGGGTTGTATCCGTAAGCGCCATAGGGCGACGTGCCCCCCGTGCCGATCCATCTGGAGCCGCCTTCATGGCGACCCTTCTGTTCGCGGAGGCGCTTTTGCAGCTCCTCCATGATCTTCTCCCAGCCGCCCAGCGCCTCGATTTGCGCCTTTTCCTCATCGCTCAGCAGACGCTGCGTCAGCGCGCGCAGCCACTCCTCGGGGATTTCGGCTTCCCCGGCTCCGGCCGCATCGGCCACGCCCTCCAGTCCCTTGAAGACCTCGCCGAAGACGCGGTCGAAACGGTCGAGATTTCGCTCGTCCTTCACCAGCGCGGCCCGCGAAAGATAATAAAACGACTCCGGCCGCTTGTCCGCCAGATCGGCGTCCAGCGCCTCCATGAGCGTCAGATATTCGCGCAGGGAAACCGGAACGCCCGCGCGCCTCAACTCGTGAAAGAAGGTGACGAACACAGCCCTATCCTCTCAGCCACGGGAAAGCGCGGATTTGCGGCGCAGCCGGCTTCACCCTGCTCTGCAACTCGATAAGGCTCTCGGTAAGCGGTCCCATTTCGTCCGTATCGTCCGTTTGCGGATCGTCCGCAGGCTCGTCCGGCGCGCCGCCATTGCGCTCGGTGTCGGCACTGTCAGTATCGCCGTCCAGCGCCGCCTCTTCAAGGCTCGAAAGTTTCTCCATCAGCCTCGGCAGGCTTATGGCTGGCTCCTCGTCAGGGCTTGAAGGGAGAGGCTCGAACGCTTCCGGCGCGTTATCGGCTGCGGACATAGCAGGAGCGAGCATGATCTCACTTGCCGCGGGCGCTGTTGCCGCTGTTTCGGGCCTGCGGAACAGTCTGCGCAGGAAGCTGAAACGGGGACCGGCTGACCGCTCAGCCTCCGTCCGGGCAGGAGCGGGACTTTCCACAGCAACGACAGGCACATGCTCCGGCGCAGGAGCTGCTTCAGGGAGCGCAGCGGGCGTTGGCGCGGCCGGTTCGGGGTGAGCCGTCTTCGGCGGGTCGGCACGCATTTCAACAGAGGTTTGCCGCTTCCGGACCGTTCTTGCCGGAGGGGCCTCGGGCGGTGGCGTCTCCGCCTTTTTCTCCGTTTTCGCGGGCTTGGCCGGGGTCTTGGACTTTTCCGGCATGGCTCTTTCCGGCGCAGGCGCGTTTTCGGCAAGCTCCAGTTCAGCCTTGACCGCGGCGTCATCCGCCTTCGTGGGGAGAGCGGCGGTTTTCGCGGAGAAGAGGCCCGCACCGAACAGCTTGAAGCGCCGCGACGGCCTCTCTGCCGGATGCTCCGTCCCGCCGGCGGCGGCAGACACCGGGAGCGTTGCCGACTTGGAGGCGGCCTTGTCTGCCTTCGCCCTGGGCGCGCGTTTCGATTTCCTGCCCGGAAAGGCATCCGCACCGGGCACGGCGGCGGCGGGCGCGGCTTCCGGTCCGGCCTGCCGATCCGTTTCTCGCCCGCTACGGTAATCGTAAGGCATCGGCCGGATCAGTCTTGCGCCTATGGTTGCGGCCCGGCGGATCAGACGGCCAGCAGATCGCTTCCGCGCCTGCGGCTCCGGCGCGGGCCGCGCAGCGCGGCGCTTTGTGGGAGAGACTTTCCCTGCGCGGCTGGCCGGTAGGGCCGCCTTGTGCGCCGTCCGCCTGGCGACAGCCGGTGCGGCTTCTCCGAAATCCTGCTCAGGGCGGGCTTCCGTGAAGCCGTTCGCCGTCAGAGCAAGCTGGTAGGACCGGAAAGCCGGGCGGCCCCGCCCCCTTGTCCGGGGCGGAGCCAGCGCCGCCTCGGCAAGCGACCAGGCTGCGGTGTCCTGGAGCTGCGCCTCCACGCGGCGCGCATAGGCGATCACATGCGCCAGCCCCTGAAGCAAGGCCCGCGCCGCCCAGATCGCGGCGTTTGTCGATGTCAGCCGCAACCGCTCGGAGCGCTCCGCCAGTTCGAGACGCGCAATGAACTGGCGGCCTCGCTCGCCCATCTCGGGCGCCCGTTCAAGAAGTTGCTCGTATCTGGCGCGGAAATCATGTGCTGCGGCGAGAAAATCATAGTGGCCGCGCAGCGCTGCGACATTCTCCCGCGCTGTTCCGGAGGCGCGCTGGAAACCTTCGCTGAGCCGCTGAGGCCAGTCCTCGCCGATCCGCCTCATCCGCGCTCTTCCGCCGGACACGGCTTCGGATTCACCAAGCCGGCGGGCCATCAGCGAAGCATGGGCGAAAAAGGCTCCGGCGAATATGGACGCCGAACGCGCGATCCGCGGCAGGGCCCGCAGCCATCCCAACGGATAGGCCGCGAGTTCGGATGGCCGGGGCAGCCGATCCCGCGCGCGGGCTTCGGCGACAGCGCGCTCAAGCGCGGCGGCGTAATCTTCCGCCTCCCTGACCGCCAGCGTCAACCGCAGCCCGATCACATCTTCTCCGGCGTCCACCGGATCCCCGGGAAAGCGGAACAAGGTGCTGACAGCTTCGGCGTGAAACCGCTCGAAGACGCCCTCGCCGGCGAAGGTCCTGCCGAACTGGGCGGGGTTCTCTACAAGCACGATCTCGCTCGCCGCCCACAGATCGCGCCGCAGATGAAGGATCTCCGACAGCCCCTCGTGGTCGTCGATTCCGTGAGCGGCCTGCATGTGCACGCGCAGCGTGTTGATGCTGTCGAAGAACGGCCCCTGCTCATGAATTCGCTTCAGCAGCGCATTGGTCTCGGCGCGCAGATAGGCCTTGGCTTCGGATGGAGGATTTTCCATCGGCTGCGGCGTACGGATTGTCTCGAAAACCTCATGCCCGCGGCGCGTCAGATCGCAAGCGCGCGCGGCTTCGGCAAGGCGCGCATTCTGTCCCGACCGGATCCAGCGCCTGCGCCCCCACCATAACGCCAGGCTCAGCGCCAGCCATGCGGCAACGACCTGTGTGATTGCCAGAAAGTCGCTCATCCCCGCAGTCATGCCCTTCGCCGCAGCCCGGCCTGAACCGAAGCCGCTTTGTTTTTGCGAGGATATTACAGCCGATCACGCTGCAATCAAACAGGGCCGCTAAGCCGCTGTCAGCTCAATTTCTTCTTCGCCGCCGTTCCAAGTGCGGAGCCGACAGCGTCGGGCGCGCCGAAATGGCCGAAATAGCGCGAGTCGATGGCTTCCACCGGCAGAATGATGAGCACGTCGGTCGTGCCGAACTGACGGTCCACAACGGCTCCGTCCCCCACATAGGCGCCAAGCCGCAGATAGCCCTTGATAAGCGGCGGCATCGCTTTCAACGCCGCCTTCGCGTCGATGTCCTTGGCGGGGATCATGTTCATGTCGACATAGAGCCGGTCATGCGCCTTGACGCGCCAGTCCGGCGGCGCGAGGGCATTGTGGTGAAGAAAACTGAGCGCCATGGCGTGCTCATCGGGCTCGACGCCGGCAAAGCTGGCGCAGCCGATCATCACGTCTGCGCCATGCTCGCGCACATAGGTCCAGATGCCGTGCCACAGCAATTCGACCGTGCGCCGGTTGCGATAGGGCTTGAGCACGCAGGAGCGGCCAAGCTCCAGGAAGCTGTAGCTGTCACCTTTGGCTTTCACCAGTTTGGCGACGTCATATTCGCCCTGGCTGTAAAATCCGCCGTGGGCCTCGGCGACTTCCTGCCGCAGCACCCGGTAGGTGCCGACCACGCGCGGCCCCTTCCGCCAGGGTTGCTTGCCCTTCGGCACCAGATCGCCGTGATCGACCACAAGCAGGTGATCGCAAATGTCGTCATAAGCGTCTTCGTCGCGCCGCTTGGCTATCGCCGCCGCATTCGGCACGGCGTCCATTTCTTCGTAGAAGACCTCGTAGCGCAGTTTCTGCGCCCGCCGAAGATCCCCGCGCGAGCGTGCAAGCCGGACCTCAAGATTGCCGATTCTGCCGTAGATCTTCTGGATCCTGCCCAGCGGTATGATCGGCATCCTCTTTCCGCGGCGGTTACGGAATGGAAGGATGAACGGCGGCAAGCCCTGCAAAGCCCGCGGCCTGAACCGGCTGGCGATGCGGCGAGGACTTAGGATCATGAAGGTCTCCCAATCGCATGACTGCCGCACGGGGCGCGCCGCAGATCCGCGGAAGTTCTTATCCGCCACGCAGGGGCGCCGCAAGCGCCGTTCATGGCCTCTCTTTGATGACTGCATCCGGCTTTGCTGCTTATATGACGGGCAGTCAACCCCATTCAGCATGTGAGATGCGCACAACGCTTTACAAGACGCTCGCGCCATCTTTCCGGGTCAGTCAAACGGCAGTCTATCGCAAATGCCATCTCGATGTTAGTTTTTCATAAACCGCTGCGGTGCCTGTCATTTCTGCTGCGCCCCAGCGCGGCGTGGAAAGGAGCCGATCATGACCGAGCCTGAAGACGCCAAGCAAAGCGTCGATCCGAAACTTCTGGAAGTCCTTGTCTGCCCAGTCACAAGATCGACCCTGCGCTACGACAGGGAGCGCAACGAACTCGTCAGCGAAAGCGCGCGCCTTGCGTTCCCGATCCGCGACGGCGTCCCCGTCATGCTGCCGGACGAGGCTCGCGTTCTGGAAGACTGACAGCGGAACCCGTCCGCTCTGTCAGGCCAGTTCCCCGCGCAACAGTTTCGGCAACTCGCCGGTCAGTCCCGCCGCTTCGCGCATGAAGAAGCCTTTCAGCATCGGCAGGCGATCGACGACACCGAGGCCGAACTGGCGGGCCATGCGCAGCGGAGCGATGTCGTTGGCGAAAAGGCGATTGAGCGCGGCGGCCGTCATCGCGGAGGTTGCACTGTCGAACCGCCTCCAGCGCTCGTAACGCTCCAGCACCGTAAGGCTTCCCGGATCGAGACCCAGGCGCGCCGCATCGACGATGACTTCGGTCAGGGCGGCTGCGTCCTTCAGACCGTGATTGAGGCCCTGTCCCGCGATCCAGTGCAGGGCGTGTGCCGCGTCGCCCGCCAGCGCGATGCGTGGCTTCACGAATCCGCGGGCGAGCGTCATGCTCAGCGGATAGCAGGACAGCGGCCCGGGAAGCGAGAGCGCGCCATAGTCGCAGCCCATCCGCCTCTCGATTTCCGCGATCTGCTCCGCTTCGCCTGCAGCCATGATCCGTTTCGCTTCGCGCGCGCGCTCGGTCCATACGATCGAGGAGCGGTTGCCGGTCATGGGCAGGACGGCGAAGGGTCCGGAGGGAAGAAAATGCTGCACTGCGCGGCCGTGATGGGGATATTCGTGCTGGATAGTGCCGGTAATGGCTGACTGATCTGACGTCCATTCGACGGTTCTGAAGCCCGCCATCCTGCGCAGCCCGGAGCGCTGGCCGTCGGCTGCGACTATGAGGCTCGCCCGCAGATCGGCGCCGTCGCCGAGCACGGCGCGCGCCTCTCCTTCCTCCAAAGCGACAGCCTCGATCGTGGCGGGCGAACGGATCTCGACTCCATCTGCGCTTTCGGCGGCTTCGTAGAGAACGCGGCGCAGAAGGGCGTTTTCGAGGATGAAGGCTGACGGCTCGTCGAGGCTCGCGGCAGCGTCGAAATTGAGCAGAACGGAGCGGACCGGCATTTCAAGCTGGCTGTCGGTGATGTCGATCGAGGAGACTGGCTGCGCATCTCCGGCGATGCCGTCCCAGACGCCGAGCGCGTCGAGCATGTGCTGCGCCGCGGCCGTCAGCGCAACGGAGCGTCCATCGAAGCGGCCGGACCTTGCGTCTTCCGCCGGCATCCGCTCGACGATGACGATCCGGAAGCGCCCGGGGGCGGATTTCGCCAGACCGAGCGCCAGCGCAAGCCCGACGAAACTTCCCCCGCCGATGATGACGTCATAACGGTCGCCGCTCACGACAATGTCCTTTCAGCCAGGTCGCGCGGCATTGTCAGCGTCGCGCGGACCTATCATTTGTGCCATAAATCGGCATGACAAGACAGGTCAGAACTGGGATCTTCCACCCTCTCCCGCAAGTTACAGGATGTCGCAATGGCAAGCACCGGCGAACTGACGAAGCTCCTCGACATTGAAAAGCTGGAAATCAATCTGTTCCGCGCCTACAGCCCGAAGGCCGGGCCGGCCCGCATTTTCGGCGGCCAGGTCGTCGGCCAGGCGCTCGTCGCCGCCACGCGCACGGTCGAGGGGCGTATGGTGCATTCGCTTCACAGCTATTTCCTGCTTGGAGGCGATCCGTCCGTGCCGATCATATTCGAGGTCGATCGCATCCGCGACGGTGGAAGCTTCACCACGCGCCGCGTCGTCGGCATCCAGCATGGCGAAGCGATCTTCTCGATGGGTGTGTCGTTTCACAAGCAGGAGGACGGCTTCAGCCACCAGACGGCAATGCCGGAGACGCCAGATCCCGAAACGCTTCCCTCCGAAGACGAGTTGAAGCCGCTGCTGCCCGAGCATATGCAGCGTTTCTGGCTCTTCGACCGGCCGGTAGAGCTGCGTCCGGTCGGTCTGGACGCTTATGTGACGACCGGCAAGGCCGGCCCGGTGCAGAAGATCTGGATACGCGTCAAGGAAAGGCTTCCGGACGATCCGCTCATCCATCAGTGCGCGCTCGCCTATGCCTCGGATTTCACGCTGCTGAACGCCGCCGTGCTTCATCAGGGGCTTGCGCCTTTCGATCCGTCGCTGATGATGGCAAGCCTCGATCACGCAGTTTGGTTTCATCGCGAATTCCGCGCCGACGAATGGCTGCTCTACGTTCAGGACAGCCCGTCGGCCCAGGGTGCGCGCGCCTTGTGCAGAGGAAGCATCTATACGCGGGACGGGACGCTCGCCGCCTCGGTCGCTCAGGAAGGGCTGGTCAGGGTGCGGCGGGACCAGGGCTGAGACAGCGGCCGGGCGACGCTGCAGGCGGTCACTCCGGCTGAAGCTTCATATTTTTCTGCTTGCGGATCAGGTTGATGAAGCGGCGGAACAGATAATGGCTGTCCTGCGGGCCGGGCGAGGCTTCCGGGTGGTACTGCACGGAAAAGACCGGGCGGCCGCGGATCTGCAGCCCGCAATTCGAGCCGTCGAACAGCGAGACATGGGTTTCCTCGACGCCATCGGGCAACGTGCTGCGGTCGACCGTGAAGCCGTGGTTCATCGAGGTGATCTCGACCTTGCCGGTGGTGAAATCCTTGACCGGATGGTTTGCTCCGTGATGGCCCTGGCGCATCTTCCGCGTCTGCGCGCCGAGCGCGAGCGCCAGAAGCTGGTGGCCGAGGCAGATGCCGAAGACCGGCTTACCTGAGGCGACGAGATCGCGTATCACCGGCACGGCGTAATCTTGCATCGCGGCAGGATCGCCCGGACCGTTGGAGAGAAATATCCCGTCAGGCTCCCGCGCCATGATGTCCTCGGCGCTCGCCGTCGCCGGCATGACCGTGATCTTGCAGCCGGTAGAGGCAAGACAGCGCAGGATGTTCCGCTTCACGCCGTAATCGACGGCGACGACGTGAAAGTCCGGCGATTGCTGGCGTCCGTAACCTTCATCCCACTCCCAGAGCGTCTGGTCCCATTCGTAGCTTTGCAGGGCGGAGACTTCACGCGCCATGTCCGCGCCTTCGATTCCCGGCCAGCCGCTCGCCGCCTGCTTCAGAGCATCGAAGTCGAAAGCGCCTTCGGGATCGTGCGCTATGACGGCGTTCGGCATTCCGAACTGCCTGATACGCGCCGTCAGCGCCCGCGTATCGACGCCGCAGATGCCGATGATGCCGCGCGTCCGCAGCCATGCGTCGAAATGCTGCAAGGCGCGGTAGTTGGACGGATCCGTGACCGCCACCCGCATCACGGCTCCGCGCACGCCCGAAGAAGCCGCCAGGTTCGAGGTTTCTATATCCTCCGGATTCGCGCCGGCATTGCCGATATGGGGGAAGGTGAAGGTGATGATCTGGCCGGCGTAGGACGGATCGGTCAGGATTTCCTGATAGCCTGTCATGGCCGTATTGAAGCATAGTTCTCCGCAGGCCTGGCCTACAGCACCGATGCCCTGCCCCCGCAGCACTGTCCCGTCGTCAAACACCAGCGCGCCGCTCAGCACCGGTTCCGTCCAGCTTTCGCACGGCGTGCGCTTCATCGGCGTAAAGATCGTATCGGAGAAGAGGGAAATGGCGTTTTCCTGATTGTCGTCTATGGAACCGGAGTGATCGCTGGGCATCGTTTCGTTCCATGCCGCTCCCTGGCGGCCAAGCGGCGCTAATGCAGATGTCGGAGAAATATGAGTACTTCGCGCCAGTTCAACCGCATATGAACGGTTGTCTTTCCATTGCTGCCGGACAGGCGGGATGATTTCAGCATGTCAACCAGCGCACTGCGCTCCCTCTCCGCAGGCAATCGGGGCGTGGCGGAGCCGTATTGCGTTGCACAATTCCAGTTTTATGCAATCGCGCGAAACGTTGATGGCTTTTCGGCAAAGAGTCAATAATTCAAAATTGAAAATACCGCCACGAAGGCGCGCCGCAGCTTCGGGAGGCTCAGCGGGTGGGAATGGGCGTGTCGCCGCGATAATCGTAGAAGCCGCGATTCGCCTTGCGTCCAAGCCATCCGGCTTCGACGTATTTCACCAGCAGCGGGCACGGACGGTATTTGGAATCGGCCAATCCTTCGTAAAGTACCTGCATGATCGAAAGGCAGGTGTCCAGCCCGATGAAATCGGCGAGTTGAAGCGGACCCATCGGATGATTCGCTCCGAGGCGCATGGCGGTGTCGATCGATTCGACGGTGCCCACGCCCTCGTAGAGCGTGTAGATCGCCTCGTTGATCATCGGCAGCAGGATCCGGTTCACCATGAATGCCGGAAAATCCTCGGAAACCGCGACCGTCTTGCCGAGGCTTGAGACAAAGTCGCGCGCGACCGAAAATGTCGCTTCCTCGGTCGCGATGCCCCGGATCATCTCGACAAGCTCCATGACCGGAACCGGGTTCATGAAGTGCATTCCGATAAAGCGTTCGGGCCGGTCCGTTGCGGAGCCGAGGCGCGTGATCGAAATCGAGGAGGTGTTGGTGGCCAGGATCGCGGACGGCTTGAGGTGCGGGCAGACCGAGGCGAAAATCGAGCGCTTGACGTCCTCGTCCTCCGTGGCCGCCTCGATGACGAGATCGGCGTCGCCGAGACCTTCCAGAGACGGCAGATAGCGGATGCGGCGCAACGCCTCGCTGCGTTCCTCCTCGGTCAGCTTGCCGCGCGAGATCTGCCGCGCCATGTTGCCGTTGATCGTGGCGAGCGCGGCCTCGACTTTCTGTTCACTGACATCGTTCAGAAGTACGTCATAGCCGCTGAGCGCAATGACATGCGCAATGCCGTTGCCCATCTGGCCGGCGCCGATGATCGCGATCGTCTTGATGTCCGTATGCTTCATGGCCGAGCCGGTTGCCGGAGCGCCCGTTTCCGTGTTGGTCATTTCCCTCCGGCTCCCATACGCTCAATAACCCGCCTTGGCGAGTTCGGCCTCGAATTGTGGCAGAATTTCAAACAGATCGCCCACAAGACCGTAATCGGCGACCTGGAAGATCGGCGCGTCCGGATCCTTGTTGATCGCAACGATGACCTTTGAATCCTTCATGCCTGCAAGATGCTGAATCGCCCCGGATATGCCGACCGCGATGTAAAGCTCCGGGGCGACGACCTTGCCGGTCTGGCCGACCTGGTAATCGTTCGGAACGAAACCGGCGTCCACAGCCGCCCGGCTCGCGCCGATGGCCGCGCCGAGCTTGTCGGCAATGCTCTCCAGCAGTCTGAAGTTTTCGCCCGACTGCATTCCGCGCCCGCCGGAGATCACGACGCGCGCGGAGGCAAGCTCGGGCCGGTCGGATTTCGACAGTTCTTCGCCTTCGAAACGGGACAGTCCAAGCGGCGCTGGCGCTTCGATCGTCTCGATCGGGGCGCTTCCGCCTTCGGCGGCCGCAGGAAACGCGGTCGTCCTGACCGTGATGACGAGCTTGAGGCCCTCGGGCGCTTCGACGGTCTGGATCGCATTGCCGGCGTAGATAGGACGGGTGAAGCGGTTTGGCGCCTCGACGGAGAGGATTTCCGATATTTGCGGCGTGTCGAGCGCAGCGGCCACACGCGGCAGGATGTTCTTCGCCGACGCAGAAGCCGGAGCCAGCAGCACGTCATAGTCCTCCATCAGGGGCGTTATCAGAGCCGCAGCTTCCTCCGCCAGATGATGGGCGAGATGGTCGGCCTCGGCGATCAGAACCTTGCGCACGCCTGCAAGTTTCGCCGCCGCCTCCGCCGCGCCGCGGCAATCCTTGCCTGACACCAGAATGTCGGCCTCCCCGCCGATATTCAGCGCGGCAGTCAGGGTCTTTGCGGTGGCCGGGTTCAGGGAACCGCCGGAATGTTCGGCCAGAACGAGAACGCTCATGACAGCACCCCTGCTTCCTCGCGCAGCTTGCCGACCAGTTGGGCGACGCTCTCGACCTTGACGCCGGCCTTTCGCTCTTCCGGCTCCTGCGTCTTCAGCACGCTCAGGCGCGGATCAAGTGGAATGCCGAGGCTCTCCGCCTCGATTTCCTCCAGCGGTTTCTTCTTCGCTTTCATGATGTTCGGAAGCGAAGCGTATCGCGGCTCGTTAAGCCGCAGATCGGTCGTCACCACGGCGGGAAGCGCAAGCGAGAGCTTCTGCAGCCCGCCGTCGATCTCGCGGGTCACTTCGAGCCTGCCGTCTGCGGGCGCGACTTTCGAGGCGAAGGTCCCCTGCGGCCAGCCCAGCAGGGCGGCGAGCATCTGCCCTGTCTGGTTGGAATCGTCGTCGATAGCCTGCTTGCCGAGAATAATCAGCTCGGGACTTTCCTTTTCAGCGACTTTTTTCAGTATCTTGGCGACGGTGAGTGGTTCCACTGCAATATCCGTCTTTATCAGGATAGCACGGTCCGCGCCCATTGCGAGCGCCGTCCGTAGCGTCTCCTGCGCTTTGACCGGCCCGATGGACACCGCCACGATCTCGCTTGCGGTCCCGGCTTCCTTGAGCCGGATCCCTTCTTCGACGGCGATCTCGTCAAACGGGTTCATCGACATCTTCACATTGGCCGTCTCGACGCCGCTGCCGTCCGGCTTGATGCGGATCTTGACGTTGTAGTCGACGACACGTTTGACCGGGATCAGTATCTTCATTCAGGCAAACTCCATCTGGCGCGGCGGGGACCGTCAAACACGGCGCTGATGCGCCGCGGCAGATATGACGCAACGCCAAAAACCCATCCATGTTTTTGCATACGCGAAATATCCACGAAGCTAAAACGCGTCCGCAACCCTGTCAATGCGCGCCGGAGCCACGCCTAGTGGTTCGATTCAAACATTTGCATCCCATTTGCGGCGCTCTCATTTGCAAATGTTTGAATCTCAAGAACCACTAGAAATCCATTGATTCTAGTGGAGCTTTTGAATTTGACATTTGAAAATGCACCTCGCCGCAGCCGGGACTCAAATGTCAAATTCGCTCCACTAGACGCTCGGCTTCAGGCCGGTTTCCCGGTCGAAAAGCGGTACGCCGGGCTTGCGCATGAAGATAATAAGTACGGCCCCGGCGACGAGCCCGCCGATATGCGCCCACCAGGCGGTGTTCCCGCCGGTGTCCGTGAACACGCTCACGATCTGGAGCGCGATCCAGATTCCGAGCGCCAGACCGGCGCTGACGCGCAAGGGGACGCGCCAGAGAACCAGCACCCAGACGCGCACCCGAGGATGCAGCATCAGATAGGCCGCTATGACGCCGGCTACCGCGCCGCTCGCCCCGATCATGGGAATGTTGGAGGGTACACTCACAAGCGCATGGACGAGACCGGCGAAAATGCCGCAAAGCAGGTAGAAGACGAGAAAGCGCATGTGGCCCATGCAATCCTCGACATTGTCGCCGAACACCCAGAGAAAGATCATGTTGCCGGCAAGATGCAGGATGCTGCCGTGCAGGAACATGTATGTGATGAGCGTGATCTCCTGCGGCAGGATCAACGACGTTCGAGTTCCGATTTCGGCGTCAGGGAACGTTTCCGCTGCCGGCGGCACCTGGGCGAACCGCAGCAATTCGCTGGGCTTGATGGAAAATTCGATCAGGAGAACATCGCCGAGCGGGACGAGGAGACCCATCTGAAAGAAGAAGAAGACCGCGCAGTTCACGAGGATCAGCGAGACGGTCACGAACTGAAAGCGAACCCTCTTGACGGGGTTCATATCCCAGAGCGGTACGAACAACACCTTGTCAATTCTCCCCCTGGCGGGTGATTTACCTGACGGCTTGCGCCTTTGTCTTGCCGGACCGGTCGAGCTTGCCGGACAGCCTCGCAGCTAGCGGTTCTCGCCGGGACGCCACAAGACGTCGCCGCTTCCTTTATCGTTCACAAAGCGGCTGGCTACAAACAATAAATCCGACAGGCGATTGACATATCTGAGCACCGCGCCGCTGACCGGCTCCCCTTCGCGCGCGGCGAGTTCCACAATATGGCGCTCAGCGCGGCGGCAAACCGTGCGCGCGAGATGGAGCGCGGCGCCTGCTGCATTCCCGCCCGGCAGGATGAAGGACGTCAAAGGCTTCAACTCGGCGTTCATCCGGTCGATCTCGGATTCCAGCCACGACACCTGGGCTTCGGTGACGCGCAGCGGCTCGTAAGGTAGCGTCTCGCCGCGATCGGGCACGCACAGATCCGCCCCGAGGTCGAAAAGATCGTTCTGAATCCGGCCGAGCGTGCTGTCGAGATCGGCCTGTTCCGGCCCCAGCGCCTGACGGACCATCCCGATCACGGCGTTGGTTTCGTCCACAGTCCCGTATGCGGCGACGCGCGCGTCGTATTTCGGCAGGCGGCTGCCGTCGCCGAGCGCGGTGGACCCGTCGTCGCCGGTTCGCGTGTAGATCTTCGTAAGGACAACCATGCACAGCTCCCACCTTCATCGAAGCCGGCAGATTACCACCGATAGCCGAGGCGGACACCCGCATTCGTCAGGCCCTAGTTCTCTCCGCACAGGCCTGCGTTGGACATATGGTCGACCGTGGCCATGATGGACATATCGTCGGTCAGGTCCGCCCCAACCGACAGGGATTCCCGGAAATTGAGCGCGCAGCCATAGGAATCGCCGTCGCGCTCCGCCGTCTCGCCGTCATGAACTGCGCCACCAAGGCCCGCCTCGACGAATACCCGCTCCATCAGGTAAACGTCCCACGTAAAACCCGCATAGAGCTGATTGACGCCGTCCTCGAGGGCCAGAACGCCTCCGGCATGGATGCGCGGGCTGAAGAGGCGACCCATCAGGGACAGGCCAGCATAATCGTTACGCGGCGAAAGAAACTCCATGGACAAGGCTACGTCGCCATCGCTGCCTCCACCCGGTTCCAGATCCGAAGCCAGGACGCCGAAGCGGATTTCGGAGAACAGCGGCACCTCCTCGGCATGTAAGGCGAAGCTATGCAAAACGGCGGAAAACGCGAAAATGGCGGCTGCAACGGCTCCAGTAGCGAGGATATTTCGCAACGGTCTGAAAATGCGCATAAAATATCATCCGAAAAAATGCTGGGCATATTTGTCGGGTGTCGCCGGAAGGTAAAAGCCGAAAAATCATCCCGGGCGAGCTTTCCGAAAATAAGGCGAAAAAATGTCACACATGCCTGGCATGGCGGCAGGGATGCGTCAGCGTGCGAAATAAAGCGCCGCCATGGCTATGACGATTGCAACGAACTGAAGAATAACGCGCCAGCGCATGAGGCGCTGGCTTCGGCCGGGATTGCCACCCTTCATCATGTTCCAGAGGCCGAGCACGAGGACGCCCCCTACCGACAGCAGCATGACCGGCAGCAGCGCGCCGAGCAATCCATCCATAATCCTGCTCCTTTCACATGCCGCTGTCCCAAGACGGCGTTTCCGGGATAAGCGTCGTACATACGCCATGATGCGCGGGCACGGCGTCGTGATGCAGATCTGACTTGAGTTTCAGGCGTTGCGTCCGGCTATGAGCCAGTAGACGAAACCGCCTGCGAAGCCGGCCGTTGCGAGAATGGCGAAATATTCAGCCGTGTATCCCCCCTGCGCGCCGGTTTCCCGGCTTGCGAAGAACGGCATCAGCGCAGCGGCGATCCCGCCCGCCGCAATATAGTAGAAGGCCGAGCGGATCCGCGCCAGTTCCCCGGCCACGGCCAGGGCGATGGCGGGCAGCAGCGTAAGGACTGGCGCGACCGTCATGAAGAATGCGATCATCCCGAGTCCTTCGTGAAGCCTGTAGGCGAATTCGTCGGGATGCTCCGCCGGCATTCCGGCCGCCTCCGCCGCCGCCCAGCTCATGCCGAGCGCGAAAAGCGTGAAACCGCCGGCCGCAACCGCGAGAATGAAACCGAAAACGGTCGAAATGATTCGGAAGATCACGCGCCGGATCATGCCGCCGGACCGGGGGTTACGGACGGCGCTGGAGGACCGGCGCGCATGGCCGCCTTCAGTTTTTCGCTCGCAGAGCGCAGTTGGCCGCAAGCGGCCATGATGTCGCGGCCGCGCGGAGTGCGGATCGGGCTGGCGTAACCGGCGCGGTTCACGATTTCGGCGAAATGCTCGATCTGCTCCCAGTCGGAACATTCATAGGGCGCGCCGGGCCAGGGGTTGAACGGGATCAGGTTGATCTTGGCTGGAATGCCAGCCAGCAGGCGCACGAGTTCCCGCGCCTCGGCCACGCTGTCGTTCACGCCTTTCAGCATCACATATTCGAAGGTGATGCGGCGTGCGTTCGACAAACCCGGATAGGCGCGGCAGGCGTCGAGCAGGGCTGCGATCGGGTATTTGCGGTTGATCGGAACCAGCACGTCGCGCAGATCGTCACGCAGGGCGTGCAGCGAGATGGCCAGCATCACGCCCATTTCCCGGCCGGCGCGCTCGATGAGCGGCACGACACCGGACGTCGAGAGCGTGATGCGGCGCTTCGACACCGAAAGCCCCTCGCCGTCGGACGCAATGTCCATCGCGGCCTT
>CAYOUE010000049.1:10111-18410 GCA_964407075.1 uncultured Hyphomicrobiaceae bacterium | reverse complement strand
GCCGCCGTGGATCATGCAACACGAGTAAATAATAGCCCGACCAAGGAAAAGCAGATCAGCTCATACCGCTATCAGCTAGCGCGTCTCCTTCAGGCTCGTCGCTCGCCGCTGTCGAGCTGATCACGGAAGCGATGCAGGAGATCGCAGGCGATGCGAAAACCGGCCGCGAGGAAGCGTTGCCAGGCGATGCTGAACCACACCGACAGCGGCAATGCTCGCCAAGCCCATCCAGCCATTTCGGCGCCCTTCGTCGTCTTTGGCGAGGACGCCCTACAACAGGCGCGCAATTGAGGTTCTGCTAAGGGTCCAAAACGATGCTTTCAATACATAAACAGCTTTGCGTCCCGCGCCCGAGTTTCGAGTGCTGTGGGCCACACAATCGGAAAGGGATTTTGATAGCCGCGAGGCGCATGATCTAGAATTGTTTCGGCAAGTCGGCTTGCTACCGTAAGGCCAGATCGATCAAAATCCACCGCCGCTCCGACGTGATCTGATAACGCTATTGGCGCGTTTCAGGAAACCACGAGCATCCAGCGATAAGGCCCGCCCCGTAAGCGTCCCTTTGCTCAAACGGCCCACGGAGAGCATCACCGCAGTCTTTCCGTCCGTAAGTTATGCCGTGACGGCGATTTCTGCATCAGAATGGTCTTTCGCCTCTTAGGGAAAACGATCATGCCATCAGACCCAACTTCCCCGCCCAGACCTTTTCGCTCGTGGAACAGAGGCAAATTCATTGGTCCCAAATCGCCGCTTTCGCCGAGACATGTTCAGTCGATCAGAGCACGATTGCATACTGCTCGGACATTCGAAAATCGAAAGCACGGTGCGATATCTTGTTGTCGAGGTTGACGACGCTCTTCCTTGACGAAATCGGCGAACTGGGCGGCGACGAGCAGGCCATGATCTTGCGCGCGCTGGAAGACAAGACTTTCCTGCCAGTCGGCGCGGATCGTGAGGCGTCGAGCGACTTCCAGCTCATCGCAGGGACCAATCGCGATCTCGGCAAGGCGATCAGCGAGGACCATTTACGCGAAGACCTTTACGCCCGCCTCAATCTCTGGACCTTCGAGCTGTCGAGCCTGAAGGATCGCCGCGAGGACATCGAGCTGCAGCGTTTCGCCGAGCGCGAAGGTGTCAATATCACGTTCAACCTCGAGGCGCAGCGGCGCTATCTGTGTTTCGCGAGTGCGCCGGAAGCGGAATGGTCAGCCAACTTTCGCGACCTCGGCGCTTCGATCACGCCCATGGCTACACTTGCGGCCGCCGGCAGGATTAACGAAGCGGCGGTGACCGAGGAAATCGAGCGGCTAAACCGGCGATGGCGGGCGCGTGGTTCGAGCAATAGCGATGATCTGCTGACGGAGCTGTTAGGGCAAGACCAGATTGACGCGCTCGACCTGTTCGACCGTGTGCGATTGCGCGAGATCGTCGCGATCTGCCGAAGTTGCAGTAAGCTCAGCGAAGCAGGTCGCCGCCTCTTCGCCCCCTCCCGCAACCGCAAAGCTGAGCCTTACGATGCCGACCGGTTAAAGAAATATCTCTCCCTGTTTGGCCTCGATTGGCAGTCCGTGCGAGGGTCATGACTGACTTTGGATGAAATGTGGTGGCGTCCGGTTCCCGGGAAAATAGCCATTCTGCAGTCTGCAATCATAACGGCAGCTTCCAGCGCAGTTCGGTTGAACTGATCGCCGAGATACGACGGTCAGAATGGGTTAGATCTCTCCGCACACGATCAATCCGCTGATGGGCGAATTCACCTCTAATGCGGAAGTTAAGAGGGTGTGAGCTCTCGTGAGTTTACGGCCGCCGGGATGTCTCTTTCTGCGTTTTTGAGCTGAGCGCCGGCTGACACCATCGGGTCAGGCCAGGAGATTGAGCCTTTTCAAGAGTCCGGTGAAACGCTGATCGCGCCGGAGGGGGTTAAAGAACGGCTCGACGCCCAGCAGCGCTACGAAATTTGTCCTGTCATCGATCGCTTCGTCGAGACGCTGGAATGCCAGGTCGAAATCTTCAAGCCCGATCGCGGCCAGGGCTTCTGCGAGAGGCGTGATGTATTGGCTCGCGCTGAGCTGGCGAAGCTCCCCAACGCATTGCTTGGCGTGCTGGAGATCGCCCTGCCTTGCGTACGCTGCGGCAAGCAAGCCGATATTCAACGGGAGCCGCGTGGTGCTAAGGCCCTTCGCCGCAGCGTGGTAGTCCCGCTGCTGGAAGCGCAACAGCCCCTTGTAGAATGACGCTTCCGTGTAGTCGCGATCCAACGCAAACGATTTTTCAAGATGTTGCTCGGCCGCTTCATACTCGCCTTTGACGTAATGAAGGTACGCCAGTCTTGCGCAGTCGCTGGCCGACAGGGGATCCAGTTCGACGGAGCGTCGGAGCCCTGCCTCTGCCGCCTCCACATCCCCCTGGCACAGCAAGGTCATGGCACGGAGAAAGTGAGCTGTCGCGTGGCCGGGCTGGACTTCCAGCGCGCGATCGAACAGCCTCGACGCTTCATCCCAGCGATATTCGAACCAGCCGCGTAGTCCGCCCAGGATGGCGCAGGTTTCGCCCGAGTCGGGATCGAGAGCAAACCCGCGTTCCGCATTCGCCCTGACTGCCGGATACGCATCACGCCCGGACACAACCCCGAAATGCGAAAGAAAGCCGGTGGCCGCAGCCATGCCGCTATAGCCAAGGGCGTAATCGGGAAACTGCCGAGTGAGTTGCTCAAGCTGCTCCAGCGCCGCGCGCAGGGTCTCGGGGGACTGTTGATGGATGAGGAAGCGGGCTCTCAAATATCTGGTATAGGGTTCGAGTTCGTTGGCAGACGCGCGTGCGCGTGGCCGTAGCTTGGAAAGATCGACGCGGAGCAGACCGGCGACCGATTGGGCGATCTCCTCCTGAATGGCGAAGACGTCCTTCAGTTCACGGCGAAAAACTTTGGACCAGAGGTGATGTCCCGATGCGGCCTCGATCGCCTGCGCCGTGATCCGTAGCTCCTCGCCCGCTTTCCTGACGCTGCCTTCGATGACGATATCCGCGTCGAGACGCCGGCCCACCTCGCGGATGTCGAAGGACGTTCCCTTGAACTGGAACACCGACGTGCGCGCGATCACCTTCAGTCCCGCAATGTGCGTGAGCGAGTTGATGATTTCTTCGCAGATCCCGTCGCAAAAGTAGTCCTGCTCGGGCTCAGGGCTCATGTTTACGAACGGCAGCACGGCTACGGCGGCGCGCGCTTGAACCACGACGCCGGATTCCCGGCCCTGGCTGTCTGGCAGGGAATCCAACCAGCGGAAAATGGGGACGTAGCCGCCGGGGTGGAGACCGATCAGGACAGGGTCCTTCGCCCCCGGACCTTCGTAATAGTCCTTCAGCTTCGCTCTTAGCCGTCGCGCCTCGACCCGTACGATGGAGTCGATGTTCGGATCGTAATCGGAACCACGGTCGAAGACCTCCATGGCGATGGAGAATTCCTTGAGACTGGCAAGATCTCCGCTGAGGGTCCGATTGACAATATGGGTGAGAAACCGGCACAGGCGGGCTGAAGACGCAAATTTCCGGCTGTCCACAATCCGCGCCAATTGCTCGCAAACAGCCGCTTCCGGCACCGCGTTTGTCCCAGTTTTTGCAGGCTTTTCTTCGGACGACGAACCCGGCATGTGCGATTCTCTGAGGCGTTTGATGCATCCTCCATTGCGTTCAGTTCACTATAGCACGGCTCTGTAAAAAGCACGTCCACGCCCCGGCTGACAGTCCGCCATCTGCGTTCACGCTTGAATATCACACCTCAACCGGCAGCCACGTAACGGGAAGCTTACGGCAGCTTAGGGCACGTCCGGCGTGCGCACGCCTATCAGTAATCGACAGAGAAACGATGCACGCGGTGAGGCGATGCACACGGAAGAAGCAAGGCTCATGATTGTTGTAAGCACAGAACCTGGCATCGAGAGAACGGTGGAAGCACATCGTATCAAAGTGCAGTGGGTCCATACCATCAAGGCTGCGGCCGCTGTACTGGCTTCCGCGCCCAGGGAAACGGTCGTCATCACGGAACTGGCCCTCAGGGATGGAAACTGGAGGGACCTGATGGAAGAAGTGAGGCGTCTCGGAAAGTCCGTTCCGGTCGCGCTTGTGAGTCCAGCCATGACGTCCGAGCTCTGGTGGGACGCGCTGGAGTGGGGCGTTGAGGACATCCTGCCGGCGCCCCTCTCGGTTTCCAGCATCTGCGAATATCTGGAAAAGAGTTTTGCAGCAAAAAACTGAAGCACGAACACAAAAGCCAAATTCATAAAAGTATAGAAGCAAAGGAGAATTCCGCGATGCCGGAAGCACTTGCACTTGCTCTCCCGAAGCGGCAGATCGGGCTAAGGATGGCAGGATTGGCCTGCTGCCTCGGCGTCGCCCTGCTTGGCGGATGCCAGCAGGAGGAGGTCAAATACCAGCCGCTGCCCGTAAAGGTCCAGCAGGCCAGGCTGGTGAAAATTACGCCGTCGGCTACGCTCAGCGGCGAGATCGCCGCGCGCGTCGAAAGCGATCTTTCCTTCCGGCTCAGCGGCCGGATCATCGAACGCAAGGTGGAGGTCGGCTCGCATGTGGAGGCCGGCCAAGTGCTGGCGCGGCTGGACCCGAAGGTGCAGGAAGCCGACGTCGAAGGCGCTGCCGCTGCGGTGGATGCCGCCGAAGCCAAGCTACGCCAGGTGGCGGCCGTGTTCGAGCGCCAGAAAACTCTGCTTGCGGAAGGTTTTACCAGCCGCAGCGACTATGACCGGGCGGAACAAGGCTTTCGAAGCGCGCAGGCCATGCTCGACAGCGCGAAGGCGCAACTCGCGACCGCGCGCGATCAGCTTGCCCAGACCGTATTGAGCGCTCCTGCTCCGGGCGTCATTACCGCGCGCTCCGCGGAGATCGGCCAGGTGGTTCAGGCCAGCACGCCCGTGTTCACACTGGCTCAGAATGGTCCGCGCGACGCCGTCCTCAACGTTCAGGAATCCGTCCTGACCGCCGGCTACAACGACGGTATTGAAATTGCGCTGATCTCCGATCCCCGCATCAAGGCCCGCGGCGAAGTGAGGGAAATTTCCCCCGTCGTCAACGCGACGGGAGCCGTGCGCGTCAAGATCGGCCTTGTCGAAACCCCTCCGGAGATGGTGCTGGGGTCCGCGGTGACGGTGACGGCGTATGCCAGGCCGCATGAGAGAGTGATCCTGCCCTGGAGCGCCCTCTACGCCGAGGACGACAAGCCGTCTGTCTGGGTGGTGGATCCGCAGAACCGGACCGTCTCGCTCCGCAGGATCGAGATCGAGGCTTACAAGAATTCGGACATCGTTATTCGCGACGGACTGCGCCTAGGTGAGGCCGTGGTGACTGTCGGAGCGCATTTCCTGCGGCCAGAGCAGCAGGTGGCAATCGTGGAGGAACACCCATGAGTATTTTATGTAGCGCCTTACTGGCAATCGGCGGCGCGGCGCTGCTGCCGGGGTGCGAAGGCGAAATCGCCCCCCCGCCCCCCGTGCGTCCGGTGCTGTTTGCCGTTGCCGAACGGCAGCCCCGTGTCAACAGCGCGTTCGCGGGATCGATTCAGCCCCGTTACAGCTCAACTCTGGCGTTTCGCGCCGGGGGCCGCGTCACGGCGCGCGATGTGAATGATGGCGACAGCGTAAAACAGGGCCAGCGTCTCGCCGCGCTCGATCCGCTCGTGTTCGATCTTGCCGTCAAGGATGCGCAAGCCGTCCTCGCCAACGCAACGGCAGTGCTTGACAACGCCATGGCGACGGAAAAGCGGCACAAAATACTTTTTGCGAAAAATCATACCCCCTCGCAGCAGCTTGAAGCGGCGCAGGAGGCACTGGAAGAGGCGGAAGCGGCAGTGATGCGCGCACGGAGCATGCTGGACAAGGCGCTTGAGTTGCGTGGCTATGCCGAGCTGACTGCCGAGTACGATGGCGTCGTGACCGCGGTTGACGTCGAGGTCGGTCAGGTCGTCTCGCCAGGCCAGCCCGTGATCACGATCGCGCAGCCGGATGCTCGCGAGGCCGTTATCGACGTGCCGGAAGACGTCAATGTGCAGACGGGCTCTCCGTTCGAGGTGGAACTGCAGATCGCCCCGTCGCAAAGCGTCAGCGGCAAGGTCTACGAAGTTGCCCCGCGCGTTGACCCGCTGACCCGCAGCCGGCGCGTGAAAATTGCGCTCGAAAACCCCCCGGCCGATTTCCGTCTCGGCGCGACTGTAACCGCTTATTCGCTGGCGCGGAAAGCGGACCACATAACGATTCCGTCAGCGGCGGTCTTCGAACGCGAGGGCAAGCGGCAGGTCTGGATCGTCGATCCGGCATCAAGGACGGTCGCCCTGCGCGAAGTCAGTGTTTCGAGCAGGGACGGCGGGACGGCTGCCGTCATAGCCGGCCTCGAACCCGGCGACCGCGTCGTTACCGCGGGCGTGCATTCGCTTGATCCAGGACAATCCGTCAAAATCCCCGAAGAGGCAGCCAAATGAGCACTTTACCCGAAAACAAAGACGATAGCGGAAAGAAGACGTTCAATCTTTCCGCGGTTGCCCTCGATAACCCCTCGGTCATCTGGTACTTCATGATCGTGTGCATGGTCGCGGGCGTCATGGCCTATCTCAGCCTCGGCCGCGAGGAAGATCCGGAATTCACCATCAAGACGATGGTGATCGCGGCGCAATGGCCCGGCGCCTCGGTGGACGACACGGTCAATCAGGTCACGGACCGCATCGAGAAGAAGCTGGAGGAGCTTGAGGAACTCGACTACACCAAGAGCGTCACCATTCCCGGCCAGACGACCATCTACGTTTATCTGCGCGACAAGATCCCGAACCGCGACGTGCAGCCCACATGGGCCAAGGTGCGGCACATGGTCGAGGACATGCAGGCGCAATTGCCGCTCGGCGTGATCGGGCCGTTTTTCAACGACCGCTTCGGCGATGTATACGGCAACATCTTCGCATTCACCGCCGACGGGCTGACCCATCGGCAACTGCGCGATTATGTCGAATCAGCGCGGACCAGCGTCCTCACGGTTCCGAATGTCGGCAAGGTCGATCTCATCGGCGCGCAGGACGAGGTGATCTATCTCGAATTCGACCCGCGCAAGATCGCGAATCTCGGCCTCGATCAGCAGGCTGTCATGATGGCGCTGCACACGCAGAACGCGATCGTGCCCTCCGGCGTCATTCAGGCCGGCTCCGAGCGCGTCAGCGTGCGCGTCAGCGGCCAGTTCGCTTCCGAGGAAAGTCTCAAGGCGTTCAATCTGCGCGTGAACGGCCGCTTTTTCCGCCTGAGCGATGTGGTCGAGATCAAGCGCGGATACGCCGATCCGCCGTCGACGCTGTTCCGCTATAATGGCGAGCCCGCCATCGGTCTTGCCGTCAGCATGAAAGCGGGCGCCAACCTCCTGGAATTCGGCGAAGCCCTGAACGCGGAGATTGAAAAGGTCACGGCCGACCTGCCCATCGGCGTCGGCGTGCATCTCGTGGCGGACCAGCCGCATGTCGTCGACGAGGCCATCGGCCATTTCACGAAGTCGCTGTTCGAAGCCGTGGTCATCGTTCTGATCGTCAGCTTCATCGCCCTCGGCGCGCGCGCCGGAATTATCGTGGCGCTGGCCATCCCGCTGGTGCTGGCGATGACGTTCCTGGCAATGCAATATCTCGGCGTGACGCTTCAGCGCGTTTCGCTCGGCGCTCTCATCATTGCGCTCGGCCTGCTGGTCGATGACGCCATGATCGCCATCGAAATGATGATCGCGCGGCTCGAAAAGGGGGATACGCTGCGACAGGCCGCGCTGCAGATATACACCTCCACGGCGTTCCCGAGGCTGACCGGCACGCTGGTCATCATCGCCGGTTTCACCCCGATCGGCCTCAACAGCAGTTCCGCCGGTGAATATACATTTACCCTCTTCGTGGTGCTCGCCCTGGCGCTGCTGCTTTCCTGGCTGGTCGCTGGCATCTTCACGCCGCTGCTTGGCTATGTCCTGCTGCCGTCCAAGATGCACAAGCATGAAAAGCCGAGCCGCTTCTTCACCATGTTCCGGAACGCGCTGCTCTGGTCCATGCGCAACCGCTGGGCGACCATCGGCGTAACGGTCCTGATCTTCTCGGCTTCCCTGTACGGAATGCAGTCCGTGCCGAAGCAGTTCTTCCCGGCCTCGGACCGTCCCGAACTGCTCGTTGACTGGACGCTGCCGCAGAATTCCACCATCCACGAGACGAAAGCCCAGATGGACCGTTTCGAAAAAATCCTCGAAGGCGATCCCGACACGGACTTTGGCGAGGAAACGGAACCTTTCATCA
>CAYOUE010000049.1:0-10101 GCA_964407075.1 uncultured Hyphomicrobiaceae bacterium | reverse complement strand
GATGATTGCGCCCGACATCGTCCGCTGGAGCTCCTATGTCGGCCAGAGCGCCGTCCGCTTCCTGCTGACGCTCGATGTCCAGCCGCCGAATGCCTATTACGGCCAGATGGTCATCGTGACCAAGGACCTCGAAGCGCGTGAGCGGGTGCGGACAAAGCTTGCGGATGTGCTGAAACAGGATTTCATTGGCATGGATGCCTATGTGAACCTGCTGGCGCTGGGACCGCCTGCCGGACGCGCCGTCCAATACCGCGTCAGCGGCCCGGACGTGCAGAAAGTCCGTGAACTGTCGCTGAAGCTGGCAGGTGTTGTTGGCGCCGATAACGGCTTGAGTTCGCCGATCTTCGACTGGAACGAGCCAGGACGGGTTGTCAGGGTCAATGTCCTTCAGGACAAGGCGCGTCAGCTCGGTATCAGTTCGGCCGATATCGCGATGGTGCTCAACGGGACCGTCGGAGGCGTGCCGATAACCCAGGTGCGCGACAGCATCTACCTTGTCAATGTCACGGTTCGCGCGGGAGAGGCAGAACGCGGCGCGATCGAGACGCTGGAGAACTTGCAGTTGCTGAACAGCGCCGGGCAGCCGGTGCCTCTGGCGGCGCTGGCCACGTTCCAGTACGAGCTGGAACAGCCCGTGATCTGGCGGCGTAACCGTCTGCCGACGATCACTGTCAAGGCCGACATTCTCGACGGCAGGCAGGCGGCAACTGTGGCCGAACAGCTTCAGCCCGCCATAAGCAGCTTCGAGCAGAGTCTGCCCGCTGGCTATCGCCTCGCCATCGGCGGCCCCGTCCACGAAAGCGCCAAATCGCAAGCCCCCATCATTGCGGTTGTGCCGCTCATGCTGCTGATCATGGCGACCGTGCTGATGCTGCAATTGCGGAGTTTCAACCGGCTGTTCCTGGTGGCCTCGGTGGCGCCGCTGGCGCTGATCGGGGTGGTTCTGGCCTTGCTCCTGAGCGGCTCGCCGCTGGGCTTTGTGGCGATACTCGGCGTCGTCGCGCTGATCGGCATCCTGATCCGCAACTCGGTGATCCTGGTCGTGCAGATCGAAACGCTGCGTAAGGCAGGACTCGATGCCTGGGACGCTGTCGTTACAGCGTGCGAGGAGCGCGTGCGGCCGATCATGCTCACCGCGGCGGCTGCGAGCCTTGGCCTCGTGCCGATCGCGGCGGATGTGTTCTGGGGACCGATGGCCTACTCCATGATGGGCGGCATTCTCGTCGGCACCGCGCTGACGCTGTTCTTCCTGCCCGCGCTCTATGTGACATGGTTCCGTGTGAAGGAGCCGGTTTCGGTGCCTGCGTCTTCGGAAGCGATCTCGCCCGCCGCTGGGGTCTTGCAGAGCGCGTAAGCCGCGGTCGGCGAGGTAAAAGCTTTGCGTGTCAATGCAATTTGTTCACGTGCGCTCGGCGGGGCCTCCATGGCGCCGCCGAGCCAGCGTTTGCTGAATCGTCTGTGCTTGCCAGGACTATAGGTGTTCGTGGATCAGGGGCATAGCCTGCTTCGTGCGTCGCCGCCCCTCTTCGATGGCCTCGTCGGAGCGTTGGAACTCAAGGACGCGCAAATGACTGAGCTGCGCATTGATCATGACATGGGGTGGCTCGCCGGCAAGACGGCTGCGCAAGATATGGCCTGTCATGATGTCGATGGACGTAGAGAGCACGTTGAAATAGCCTGGAGCACCGGTTTCCGAGCTTAGAAATTCCGGAGCCACGGCCTTGAAGGCCCGGCCGACAGCATCAGGTACGGAACCAAATACCCTATCGGCGATATCGGGGGTCAACCGCTCCGAATGGGCTGCGGCGGACTCCTTGATGTGAGGAAGATGCGGCCGAAACGCACCGGCATTGGGGTTAACGGCTATAATGATGTCGGCGCCCATGGCGCGGCACGCCGAAACCGGGACGGGATTGGTCATTCCGCCATCCAGCAGCCACCGTCCATTCAGCTTCAGTGGGCTGATAATTCCGGGGATGGCGATAGACGCCCTCACCGCGTCGGCCATCGAGCCACTCTGGAGCCAGATTTCGCGGCCGGTTCCGAGGTCGCTGGCGATGGCGGTGAATGCTTTGGAAAAACTCTCGATGGGAGCATCCTGCTTCAGCATGCGGAGGAGATCAACGATGCGTCGGCCTTCGATCAGTCCGCCGGTTCCCGGGTGGACGTCGAGGTAGCCCGCGATCTTGCGCCAGTCCAGGCCACGGGCAAACTCCTCCAGCTCATCCAGCGCGCCAGCGACATAAGCACCGCCCACGAGCGATCCCATGGAACAGCCAGCAACGATGTCGGGTTCGATGCCCTCCTCGGCCAGCGCTCGCAATACGCCGATATGACACCACCCACGCGCGCCGCCGCTGCCCAAAGCCAAGCCAATTTTGAGTTTTGTCATCATCATCCCCGCTCGGTTTCGCAAGGCCGTCGCCTCGATCTCCATTCGCGATGCAGGTCACTCTGTCCCTTCATCGTCTCGATCGATGGCAAGTTGCATGGCGACAACGATGCCCTACAGCGAGGAAAATGCCTTGAGATGAATCAAAGGATCGATACCGGCGAGATTGGCGGCCCAGGACCGCGACGGCGGCCTCAACGCCGGGGCGATTAGCGCCGCCAAAAAGCCGCGAGGGCTTGCCGCCTGAACCAGCGGCAAGCCCTGCAATCAACGATGCGATCGGGTGTTCCCGGTCGCGTGCAGCGAGCAGCTTACGCGGCGAGCGCTTCCTTGGTCAGTGACCAGGCCTGGTTGAGCTTCTTCGAGCGTGCGTCGAAATCCGCCCGAACTTCGGCAATGCGTTTCTCGATCCGCGCTTTGGCTTGGCCCGTCGCGGTCTTGGCCTGCTCCTGAAGCGCCTTGATCCTTGCGTCCGCTTCAGCTTTGGCCAGATCAAGCCGGACCTTGGCCTGCTCTTGCGTCGCCTTGACCTGCTTCTTCACCTGCTCGATGTCCTTCTGGATCGCGGCCTTGTTCTCCGCGATGCTCTGATTCAGGTCATCCTGCAGGGCCTTGAGATCCGCGTCGAAGGCAGCGCTTTCGCGGACAAGCTGATCTTCGACGACTTCCGAACGCAGCCGCCGGAAAATGATCCCGCCAAGCTCGTGCAACCGCGTATCGACAGGCGTTGTCCAGCTCTCTTCCACTTCCGCCAGAACGGCCGCCTTGCCGGCGGTAAGCGTTTTCGAGACGTCATCGAGGAACGTCGCGCCGATGCCGCTCTGGTCGAGGTCGTACAGAAAGCCGGTAAATCCGCCGAGGGTAGCGCCCAGCGCCATCCCGGCCGGCCCGCCGAGAATGCCGATCAAGCCGCCGGTGAGAAGCCCGACCGCAGTGCCCACAGGATCCTCGTCGGCTGCCTGCCGGATGCTGATCTGTCCGGACCTGTCCTTGACGACGACCGCCGCTGCGTAAAGCGTAATATCGCCATCCCTGTGCAGATCCTTCAGGGCGCTCAGCCCCTGGAATGCTGCAGTCTCACTATCGAATATTGCAACCATCATCTTGTTCATAGCCAACTCCTGTTTCGCGGCTCTTGTTCAATACTATGTCTATAAGCTTGCCGTTGCCCGTTGCTCTGTCCGGTTACGAACAATGGCGGTCATTTTCGTTCGCTTGCCGGTTCCCCGGTTCGATACTCTGCTCGCGATGCGCCTGGTCGGGGCGGCTCGCGGATGCGGTAGTCTCAGTGGAACCTCTAGCGCGTTCCGCTTGCGACGGAGTCGACGAGACCGCGCGCGGCAATCGCTCCCATTGTGATTGCGAAACCGGAGGTGATCAGGTTGACGCCGACGATCAGTCCGAGCGCCCAGCTTGCCGTGCCCGGCCAGCCGCTGATGATCAACCCGGCCAGCATCAGGTCGGCGATCCCGCTGATCACCATCCATCCCCATGAATCGGGGAATTCATCGCGATATCTGATCGCCGCGACGATCTGAAAGACGCCTTCGACCACGAAGAAGGCGATGAGCACCAGAGTAAGCGAGACGGTGCCCTGGACAGGGTGCCAGAGGAGCAGGACGCCGACGATCAACGACAGCGCCGCCGTAAGCAGCGACCAGAGGAACGCGGGGGCATTCGGGGCGAAGAACATTGTCGCCAGTCCCACGATGCCGCTGATCAGAAACATCCAGCCGACATAGATATCCACGGCTAGGGTCGAGATTTGAGGCCATATGAGTGCAAGAACCCCGAGGATCATCATGACCACGCCGTGGACCAGAAACAGGACCCAATTGGACCGTATCTCTTCGCTGGCGAGTTGCACGTCGCGGGGAATGGATTTTGAGGTATTCATGGGAAAGTCTCCATGTGCTGCCAGCGCCATATCGAAGGGTTTCGCGCGCGGCAGATCCAAATCAAGGACTACTTCGTCAGTTGATCGCGCGCTTGAACGCCTCGGAGGCGGTCTGATGGGCGTGATCGAAGGCAGTGCGCGATTCGTCGAGCGCCTGGCTCAATGCGGTCCAGGATTCCTTGCCTGACTGCTTCAAGGCTTCGAGCTTCGCCTTCGCAGCCTCAGCCTCGGCGCGAGCTTTCTCAAGCGCGGCATCGATCTCGCGTTTATGCTTTGCCGCCACGCCTTTTGCCGAAGATTCGAGTTCGTCGATCTTCTCCTGCCAGGCCTCGATCTGGGCCTCGACACGAGCGACGAATATTTCATTACGTTCCGCAACACGCTCCTCGGTCGCATCCACCCATTGCTGGACGGCGGCTTCGAAAGCGGTCCACCGGGACTCGATCGTGGCTTTCGCCTGTTCCCATTCGGCTTCGCCGGCTTCCATTTTCTCTTCGATGATTTCCTCCAGCGCGTCGCGGTGCTCACGCATGTCGACGAGCGCGCGTTCCGCCTTGGCCCGGCTCTCTGCCTTCAGATCATCGAGCTTATCTTCCAGCGACGCCAAAGTGGCGTCCATCTCGTCGAGGCGGTCCTTGGCCCAATCGATCGAGACGTGAACGCTGCTGCGCTCAGCCGCCTCCGTCCCACCCGAAGCGGACCGCGCGATGTCGGCCTGCATGAACTGGGGTGCCATAAGCAGCGTCGTTCCCAGCAAAAACAGATAACGATATTTCATCACAACCTCCATGAACTGGGACAGAAAACATGGCTTTCGTTAGTACAAAAATTGCCGATAAACAGCTATTAACGACGAACCTGTTCTGTCTCTGATGAGGTAATGCTACCGTCTATTTTTAATTTCGTTCTGTTCGAAGTCGAACACTTATTCTGTTTTTCGCGGAGCGAGAAATTCGTCGAGTTCATCTTGCATCTCGCGATAACACTCGCAGGCTCCGGCTTCGAGAGCCGTCCGGTCGGTGACCCTCACTTTCCCGCGCATGTGCTTGATCATTCCGGCTCTTGCCAGCGAACCTATGATGATCGAGACGCCCGGGCGCTGGTAGCCTAGCATCATGGCAAGGAACTCGTGAGTCAGCGGAAATTCGTCCGACAGCGCATGGTCATGCGCGATCAGCAGCCAGCGGCAGCATCGTTGTTCGATATGATGCAGCCGGTTGCACGCAATGTGCCGGGCCAGTTCGCTCAGCCCGAAGCGCACATAACGCTGCATCAACGCGCGAAAGGCGCTGTCATGCTCCACCTCGCGCTTCATGGCGTCGCACCCGATCCGCAGAGCACTCCCCGGAATTTGTACGACCACGTCCAGTATGGCCTTGTCGATGCCGACCAGCGGGAGCAGGTTCGCGACGCCCTCGATGCCGATGGCGCCTATCTCGACAGTCCGCCCGTCCCTAAGAGTTTTGGCGATGCAAACCAATCCCCGGTTGATGAAATGGATGTGACTGATCGGCTGGTCGGCACAGTCGATTCGCTGCCCCTTGACGAGGCTCACCGGCTCGGAAACCTGCAATATCCGGTCCAACGTTGCGGGTGGCAGTGCAAGCAGAAGGCGATTGTTGATGCCTTTGCGTTCCCGGGCCGGGTTGTCGGCGGAAATGTTCAAGTTAACAAGCATGGCGACACACCTTGACTGACTCTACTGGCTGATGCGCAGGAGTTCGCCCGCTCAAGATGATTGCAGGCGCCGTCTTCGTCCCAATTCAGCGCACTGCATCCGGACGAACGTGCTTCGATCAAATTTTCGCACACAAATAAAGCGCACACGCCGGCAGGTCATGCCTTGATTTGCGTCAAAGGAGCGACCGGCTTCATTTGCCGCTCATGTTCGAAATCGAACAGAAGGCTGCGTATTTGCGTGCCAGAAACTAGCCATAGCAAAGTTGTACATTGGAGAAGGCAAGTCATGACTAGGCAAGACAGCAGCGCTCATTTTTTTCTCGGTTGGGCCAAGGAGCGGATTGACGAGATGGACGCTACGCTGGCGTCGCTCGAATACAAGGCCGCGGAGACGAAGGCCGAGGCCCGCGTCAAGGCAGACAAGTTCATCGCCGACATGAAAAGCCGGCGGGATGAATTCGAGCGCACCGTGAAGAAGCAGGCCGAGGAAGGCGAGGCCGCGTTCGAAAACGCCAAGACGAGGCTCGAAACCGAATGGAAAGGCTTTGAAACCGAAACCAGGAACTATCTTGAAACGTTCGGGAAGGACATGAAGCAGCAGCAGGCCTTGTTCCAAAGCCAGGCCACCGCTCAGCTGAATGCATGGCGCGACACGGCGGACAAGCTCAATACGGCCGGGAAGGAATTCGCGACCGAACGCAGGCGGGAAATCGAGGCGGCCGTCGCGCGCATGAAGTCCGACGCCACCGTCGCGGAAGAAAAGCTGCAAAAGCTCGCTGCGGCTGGAACGGAATCCTGGTCCGCCCTCACCGCTGCGCTGGCCGAAACGCGCGCCAACTTCGACCGTGCGCATAAGGCCGCGCGGGACGCATTCAAAAGGGCGACCGGTCCGGCTCAATAGCCCGGCCAGCAATCGTCGACGTGGGTCCGAAAGACCTTCCGATCAGCACGGTTTGTGGATGACGCGGACGGCAATACGAGTTCAATACAGAGCTCAAGCGGTCCGCAGCCACGAAAGCCCGGTTGTGCGGGCAGACGCGTTGGTCTGCTCCCCAAGTGAATGGCGTCCACAGTGACGGGAGTGGGGCTCGTTGTCCCACTCCGCAAAGCTGAACGCTGCGCCTACGCGGACGTTGTGGTCCGGCGAAGTTGACACCGATGACCAGGACCGACTTGTCGGCGCATTTGGCGACGAGGCTCTACCGGCTCCAGGAGGGTCGGTGTCGAAGCTCGGCTTGATGCTAATCGCCGACCAATCCTCGAAAAGGACGATGTGCAGGCCGACCCGACTGGTGTATCGGGGAAGGCTGACATGGCCGGGCGATAAGAGCGAAGACGACGCCTAGTCGCTGCACCGGGGTACTGGCGGCGGCATGTACACAAGGAAAGCGCACGCAACACGGGAAACCCCGTAGCGTGGTCAGGGATGGCCAACCGGACGCCCGTGAGGGACAGGCTGGGCGGCATGGGGTGGCGGAGAGGCTCGTAGTACCGCTGAAGCCCGGTAATGCCGGTGGAGGGAAGGGGCCTCAGTTCAAGGTAGACGCAAGACGTGGTGAGGGCCCGGGGATTGGGTAACCTATCAACTCCGACATCGTCCTCAAGTAGCGAAGCGATAGGACAACAATAGCGGTTCAGAAGCTGCAGAGGGCGTTGCATTCTAAAGCGAAGGCTGAAGCCGACTATCGCTTCTATGCCCTGTACGACAAGATCAGCCGCGCGGACATCCTCGCTCATCAGACGGTTCAATAGCTTCCCGGCGATGTTTGAGCATTGGCGACGAGTCCAGGAAGTCGCCGAGATAGTCGATGTCATTTCCGGATACGCCGCATTCGGAGAAGATATCGCGCCACCGTCCGACCCAGCCGGCGATCCCGTTCCATTCCCGGCGCGCCTCATCCTTCGACATTCCGAAATGTGGAGCGGTGGCCACCGCGTGATCGATGCTGAAATCGTTCAGGAACCTGGCATTGGAAGAAATCTGAAGGGCTTGCTGCCCGAGACCATTCATCTGGGTGGGAATGTCGAAGGCCGGTGACAGGTCCCATGATCCGTCTTTGGCTCGCAGGAAGGCATGGTTCTTCGAATGGTCGTCGGTGTTGTCGATCATGATGTTGAAAGCCATCCTGCGAAACAGTTCGTGCTGCATCGGCCGGATGCGATCGGGGGCGGCATGCCGCCTTATGACCGCTGCAATGGTCGCGTAGCTGTCGTCGCCCTCCGCCGCCAGCATGGTGCGTGCCGAAACGGCATGAATGCGCTCCGCTCCGGCGCGGTCGAACCGCCGAACCATCAGGATATGGTCGATACCTCCGGGAAGGACATGAGACGATGCGACCTCCAGGCCGGCTCGGCGGCCCAGCTCCATGCAGGCGTGCTCGACAAGGAGCTGGTCGACATTGCTGCCACGCGGAAACTTGGCGATCCACTCTTCACCATCGGCCTCGATCAGCATCTTGGGGTGGGCGCCGCCCATGCTGCCCGCACTGGCGATGAGCTGCCTCTCGCGTTCGTTGAGTGGATCCCGCTCGATGACGCGCGCGATCAGCGCCTCCGCTTCAGGAAGGGACTCGACGCTCATGAGCGGCTGCACCTCGACGGGCCGGTATTCGTCGAAGCTGGAAGACATTCCGAGTGCGCCGAAACGGCGGTCGCCCGCATACCAGAGCTTGTCCAGGGGACTCATGCGGGACGGACGCGAAACCACCCGAATCATGCGTTCTCCCCAGCGGTCCGGCATGGCATCGTCGAGCGCGCCGGGAGCCAGCATGTCCCTCAAGGGTGCATGCACCTTCTTGTCATGGGTGAGATCCGGCGAAAGGGGGAATCCCGAACGCCTCCAGCCGTCGTCCAGCTCAAGCAGGCAGCGCCGATTGCTCGCCTCAAGCTTTACCCGTCCGACGAGGCGCGGGTCACGAGGGTTTTCGAGATACCAGACCGCAAGCGAATTTCCTCGGAAGTCGCTCATGTCATGCTCTCTTGCGGCTCGCCCGGTTTACGTCGAGCATCGTGGCGTATTCGTCGTCACCGGGCTTCAGAATTTCGGCGAGGATTTCGGACTTGCCGAAAATCCAAAGCGCGGCGGCATAGACACCGATCGATACTCTTGCATCGCCGGCCTCCATTCTGCGCAGCGTTGGAATCGAAGTGCCCATTCTCGCAGCCATCGTCTTCAGACTATCCCCTCTACGCTCGCGGGCGATGCGCAGGTGCGAGCCGAGCGTCTCCAGCGCCGACACCGCGGTTTCAGGAAGGATATCAAGCGAGGCAGAGTTTTTGGACATGAACGTAAATTTTCTCAATCTCCGATTTACGTAAACATATATATTTCTTTTGGGAATTTCAAGGGCTGAATGAGGAACTGATCATTCGTCCAAGGCGATTCACGAGACTGGAATGCGGGTTCGGAACAGAGAGGCCGTTTACACCCCCATAGCGGCGCCGATGCGCCAGCCAGGTCAAGACCGGCCGCCGCAGTACGACGATGTAGAGTTGACGCCCTCTTGTCTCCGCCAACTGGCGAGCATGAACGCAGAGGGTTTCGCCTCATAGCAGTCGTGAGGAAACTGTTTAGGATACGCGGTCCCAATTGAGAGACACGGCGCAAGCGGCGGTTGATCGTTGGCGAGTTCAGGCAGAACAAGTTCGGTGCCAAATCCTGGAATCTCAGGGGCTACCAAAATGTCGGATAGTTTTGCGCTCGCCTCGGACGCGTCCGTTGATAGGCTTGTTGGCGGTGTCAAAGTGTCTCTTGCCTTAAACCAGTTCTGGGGCACCACTCGGCTTTGGCCACTTCGATGCACGCGACAAAATTCCACCATAGGTAACGGGACCGGGGAAAGGTCGCTTCGCCGAGAATAATGAACCGCGCGCCTCGGACGCCGAACGAGGCTGCGATCCTGTCATTTGGGCGGAAGACCATCTTCGACCTGGTTCGAAAGACTACCCTGTGATGGATATGGAGCCTTTTACAATGCAGATGCCTGCGTTGGCCTTTATCGCGCCGTTCTTGCGGGCCAGGTTCTCGTGTATCCTAACGTTTTCTCCGAACCCATGGAGCGGCCTCCGTGACGTCCGCAGCGGCCAGTTCATGACCGGCTGCGATCTCACGGCAATCGACGTGCGCGCCGCG
>CAYOUE010000048.1:0-18711 GCA_964407075.1 uncultured Hyphomicrobiaceae bacterium | reverse complement strand
ACGGCGGCAAGATCGACCAGGAAACGCGGCTGTTCGATCCCAAATCCGGCCAGACCCGCTCCATGCGCTCCAAGGAAGAGGCGCATGACTATCGCTATTTCCCCGATCCGGATCTGCTGCCGCTCGAACTGACGCAAAGGCAGGTCGACGCTTTGGCGAAGGGCCTGCCGGAGTTGCCGGACGAAAAGAAGGCGCGCTTCGTCGAGCAGTTCGGCCTGTCCGCCTATGATGCGGGCGTGCTGGTCTCCGATCGCGCCTCGGCGGATTATTTCGAGGCGGTCGCCAAGGGGCGCGACGCCAAGCTGGCCGCCAACTGGGTCACGGGCGACCTGTTCGGCGCGCTGAATCGCCTCGGCAGGGACATCGCGGACAGCCCCGTTTCCGCGGACGCCCTCGGCGCACTGATCGACCTGATTTCAAAGGATGTCATCTCCGGCCGCATCGCCAAGGACGTCTTCGAGATCATGCTGGAGACCGGCGACGCGCCGGAGAAGATCGTCGAGGATCGCGGCCTGACCCAGGTGACGGATACGGGCGCGATCGAGGCGGTCGTCGACGAAATCATCGCCGCCAACCCGAAGCAGGTCGAGCAGGTGCGCGAGAAGCCGAAGACCCTGGGATGGTTCGTCGGCCAGGTCATGAAGGCGACCGGCGGGAAGGCGAACCCCGGCGCGGTGAATGAGATTTTGCGGGCGAAGTTGGGGGTGGGGGAGTAATTCCTAACCAGCCAAGTGTCGTCCCGGAAACGCCGGAGGCATTGCCTGCCCCGGTCTTGTGCCGGGGGCCGGGATCCACTGACCTCTCCGCAACTTCCGACGCTGACGACAGGGGTATTGGACCCCGGACTTCCGCTTCGCTCAATCCGGGGCGACAAGAGGCCGTGTCCGAACAGAGAAAGTTCCACGCTCCGTGTCGTCCCGGAAATGCCGAAGGCATTGTCCGGGATCCATTGACCTCTCCGCAACTTCTTATCCTCGCGACAGGGCCTTGGACCCCGGACTTTCGCTGCGCTCAATCCGGGGCGACCAGACGGCGTGTTCGGGCCGGTTACGAATTCAGATACTTGCTGAGATTAGCGACAATCTGAATTAAGCAGAAATGATACGGATACTTGTCGTCCCGGAAACGCCGGAGGCGTTGCCTGCCCCGGTCTTGTGCCGGGGGCCGGGATCCACTGGCCTGTCTGCAACTTCCGACGCTGACGACAGGGTATTGGACCCCGGACTTTCGCTTCGCTCAATCCGGGGCGACAAGAAGCAAGTTCGTCAGGGTTACGAATTCAGATCCTCATAGAGATCGCGCCAGTCCGGATTTTGCTTTTCGATCAATCGGATTTTCCAGACGCGCTTCCATTTCTTGAGTCGCTTTTCGTAAGCGATCGCCTCGGAGACATCATCGAGAGGTTCGGCGTAGACCAGCCGGTACAGGCTGTATTTCTTCACGAACTCCGACCCAAGACCACGGCGGTGGAGATCGACGCGCCCGGCGAGATTGTTCGTCACCCCAGTGTAAAGCGTGCCGTGCTTGCGGTTGGTGAGGATGTAGACGTAATACATGAGGGCGGCTCGCACGGGCGACTGTCGATCATGCGATGGCAGCAGAGCATGGGCCATACGCATCATTACGCCCTCGTTGCGTCGCCCCGGATTTAGTCCGGGGTCTAATGCCCAAACAACGACGTATGTGCAGGCTGAGAAGTGGATCAGGCTTCGGAACAAGTCCGGGGCGACGGTGCCGGGTGGCAGCCACACCCCAATTCAAACCACCGCCGCCACCACACAATAAGGCGTCAGCCGCAGATGGTGCAGCCGGTGCAGGTCGAAGCTGATGTGGTAGCCCTGCACGGCGCCCGCGATCAGCACGCGGCGGCCTTCGAGGCTGCGCAGCTTCTCGGCCTGCGCGCGCGTGACCTTGCAGGCCACCCGATACGCCCCGACGCTCACGAAAGCGAAGACATTGCCGGCGATCGACCGGCGGACCTCCGCGAAGCGCCCGACCGCTGAAAAGGGCTTGCCCGCATAGCCGAGTTCATAGCGCCACTTCCGGCTGAGATTGGCGCTCAGGCAGTGCGGCCGCGCCAGAAGAGGCTTCTGCCTGCAGAAGGCGATGATCTCTTCCGCTTTCTCGGCAGCCTCCAGGCCAACGGCGCGGCAGGCGCTGCTCCACGTAAGGGCGAAGCAGAAGGCCACAGCAATGATCGAGCAACATCTCATGCCGCCCTCCGCGCTATCCGTGCCGAGAAGTTGATCGGCGCAAAGAGTTTGGCCGATTGCGCCCCGGCGATCAACAGGCGATCCGCCGCCCGTCAGGCGAGCGCTGGGCGGATGCGGAGCAGTTCAGATCGCCGGTGGCGCATTTGCTGAAGGCTCTGAGGCCCCCGGACTTCCGCTGCGCTTGATGCGGGGCGGCGAACGTCAAGCCCTGAATAACCATCCCGGCAACTTCCCGCGCCAGCACACATCCCGGATGGAGTGAAACGAAGTCCGAGAACGTAGAATGGGGGCACGGTTTGAGCTGCTTTTTACCAGAGCTAGATTTGCTGCTAGCGTACGCAACTAGTGGCCCCCGCGCCAAAACCACTCATTAGTGACCCTAACGGATATAGCTTAGGGGATGCAAAAATGGACTGACGTATGGCCACGATCTGCAATGGATCTTGAATATTTTCGTCGTGTTTATGAAAAGCATAGCCAGAGTGGCATTTTGACAATAGGTGAAATAATCAACTTGAACTGCGTAAATGACTGAAAAATAAATAAAAAAATCAGAGTTGAGCAATGAATCGGTAGTGCTTCAGTTGGCCCGCAATCTATAGTTGGTTCAATATGAAATTCTCCTCTGTTCTAACAGCCATACAAGTCAATCTTGTGGGTAGGGTCATTGGAGAGTTTCATGCGTACAAAATCGATAATCTGTACCTTTTTTGTATTATTCGGTTCATCTTCCGCACTTGCCACCGATATCTATGATAGTAATTTGGGTAGCACCAAGGATACAGCCGTTTATTCACCTGTATATACTTGGACTGGATTTTATCTAGGTGTTCATGCTGGATATGCATGGGGAAATTCCGAGTATGAACACAAGAACGACAACTATTTTGGGGGAACAGGAGGACTTTACGACAATGATACCGATGGAGCGCTGCTAGGCGGGCAAATTGGTTTCAACTATCAGATTGATAATGTCGTAATCGGCGTTGAGGGTACACATTCATGGTCGAACATTGAAGGAAACAATGACTATACGATGTACTTCAATGATACGACAACAGAGCTAGACAATCTTAGCACCATAGCCGGACGTCTCGGCTTGGCCGACGATAAAACACTGTATTATTTTAAAGTCGGTTATGCGATTGCCGATGTTACGGCTGGGCAAGATGTTTACGGTGGAAATGGATGCTGCCGCACATGGTCGGACAGTGAGGATGTTGAAGGCTGGTTCGGCGGAATTGGCGTTGAGTATGCCTTGACCCACAATTTCACAATTGGTGTCGAGGGCCTATATTATGACTTTGATGAAGTCACATTCTCCGGACCTGATTCTGCCGACGTACCGGCAATTATTGAGGGCGATCTCGACTTCTACGAGGTCAAACTTAAAGCAAATTTGAAGCTGAATTGATAGCTTCACCGAAAGAGTGTTGCGCGATCCGGCTTCATATCTGCCGGATCGTCTTTTTGTAGCGCGTAGGGAACCCAACTTCCGCTGCGCTTGATACGGGGCGGCACAGGTCAAGCCTTTAATAACCATCCCTGTAAATCCCCGCGCCAGACTTGTCTCCCCCCTCGTGCGCCGCCCTTATACTGCGCGCTAGTCGCCTCCCGTTCCGGGGCAACGGGGCTCGAGACCGTCTCGCCTGCGTTGGGAAGCGACATGCGGCGCCCGGGTAAGCGTACGCGTGGGATGGCCGATTCGCGAAGATAGGCTGGCTGCGCGGCGGTGTAACGAACCCAAGCCCGGGGGATGCGGTCCGACCCACCTGTTCGCTGGGATGCGCAGGTCACAGGCGGCGTCCACGCAAGCCTGCGTCTTTCGGGATGCGGCTGGAAGATGCGTGAAGCATGGGCAAGGCCCGGCGCGCCAACGTCGAGAAGAGCCGCGGAAAGCGTCCATAATACCGCCGCGCGTGGGCAGCCGTGAAGCTGAACACAAAAAACCATAAGGACCAGCCTCACGGCTGCCCGCGCCTGCCCCGGAAGGGAAGGCGGCGAGACTGAGGAAAAACCTCGCGGACCGGGTCCGGCGGGGCAATCCGCGCTTGACGCATCCGCCGCGGGCCAGCGAGTGCGTGCGACGGTTCGTGAGGGTGCGTAAAGGCCTTCAACCCGCCCTGAGCGCCTCGCGCACCTTCGCGGCGACGCCTTCGCCGTCGAGGCCGTAATGGCGGTAAAGATGCGTCGGCGGGCCGAGCAGGGAGTATTCGTCAGGCATTCCGATGCGGACGAGTTTCGCGCCCGCGCCGTGCGTGGCCAGCACCTCCGCGACAGCGCTGCCGAAGCCTGAGGTGACATTGTGCTCCTCGGCGGAGAAGATCACGCCTTGCTCCTTCGCCGCCGCGAGGATTGCGGCCTCGTCGATGGGCCGGATCGAATAGGCGTCCACGACACGCAAGGATACGCCCTCTTTCGCGAGGATGTCATGCGCGTCGAGCGAAGCCTTGACCAGATTGCCGATGGCGAAGACCGTCGCATGGTTCCCGTCGCGAAGCTGATGGCTGCCGCCTATGCGCCATTCCGGCGGCGCGTCGTAGACCGGCGCTTCACGGCCCCGCCCGGCGCGGAAATAGACCGGCCCGTCATGATCGAGCGTCGCCGGGATCGCGGCGCGGATGGCGCTCGCGTCGCACGGCGCCATGACGGTCAGCCCGGCAATGGCGCGCAGGAGGCCGATATCCTCGTTGCAATGATGCGAGGTGCCGTAAAAGCCCATCGCGATGCCGGAATGCGTGCCGATCATGCGCACCTTGAGGTTCGGATAGGCGATGTCGTTGCGGATGTTTTCCGCGCCCATCAGCGCGAGGAAGAAGCTGTAATTGCTGATGAAGGGCAGATGGCCGGTGGTCGCGAGGCCCGCCGCTGCGCCGATCATGTTGCGCTCGGCGATGCCGAAATTGAAATAGCGGTCGGGGAACCGCTTGCCGAAATTGATGACCTGCGTCGGGCGGCCGAGATCGGCGGTGCATACGACGATATCGTCGCGTCCCGCCTCGGCGAGGTCGATCAGCACCTGCCCCGTGGGCAATTGCATGGACAGGTTCAGGCTGCCGACCATGTCCCACGATTTTTCGTCGAAACCGGGCTGTACGGTCGACTCGCTCATATCGACGGCGGGGTTGCGGATCGCGTCGTAAACGCTGCTCATGATGCAAGCCCCTTCTCGATTTCCTCAAGCGCGCGGTCGCGGTCGGCGGGGCCGAGATAGCCCAGATGCCACTGCCAGGTGTTTTCCATGAAGCTCACGCCCTTGCCGGCGATGGTGTCGGCGAGGATCACGGCGGGCTTGTCGCGGTCGCGGTTCAGCGCCCAGTCGAGCGCGTCGCCGACTGCATCGAGGTCGTGGCCGTCGATGCGCTCCACGTCCCAGCCGAAGGCGGCCCATTTGTCGTGCAGCGGCTCGTTGTTCATCGTCTCCGACACCTCGCCGTCTGAACCGACCCTGTTGATGTCGACGATCCCGCAAAGATTGCCGAGGCCGAAATGGGCAGCGCTCATCGCCGCCTCCCAGACCTGGCCCTCCGCCTGCTCGCCGTCGCCCATCATGCAGATCACGCGGGCTGGCGATCCCTTGCGGCGCAGGCCGAGCGCCATGCCGACGGACACGGACAGATTATGGCCGATGGAGCCGGAGGAGAAATCCGCGCCCTTCACCTTCTTCATGTCGGGATGGTCGCCGAAGGGGGAGCCGAGGCGGGTGTAGGTGTAAAGCTCGTCCCAGGTGAAGAAGCCCAGATCGGCAAGGACCGGGAACAGCCCGATGGCGGCGTGGCCCTTGCCCATGGTGAAACGGTCGCGGTCGGCCCATTGCGGATTGGAGGGATCGACATGCATGAACTCGTAATAGAGCGCGGCAACCAGTTCGGCCATCGAGAAGGCCGAGCCGTAATGGCCTGAGCCGCAGATGTCGGTGAGCTTGACGGTCTCGCGGCGGATCATCTTCGCCTTTTCGGCAAGCAGATCCTTCGAGACATTTCTTCGTGGCCTCGGCATGTTTCCTCCCTGCACCGGCGCATTGCCGCGCTCTTCGCATATGACGGCAAGTGTAATCCGTGGCCGGACGCCCCGCTACCGCCAAGTCGGGCCGCTGCGGGCCTTGCAGACAGTTTTCGTCAAATTTACGGATTGCCAGCAATTTCGGTTTATAGTTCCGATGTGAGTTGAAACGGTTCGGACAGGGTGCACGACATGACGACAGATCTCCTTCCGGCCGGCAGTACGGCAATCCTGCTGGGCCGCGTCGAACGTCCTTCCTTAGGTCCGTCCGTCGTGACGGTGCGCGGCGGGGCCGTCATCGACATCACCGCGAAGGCCGCCCCGACCGTGCGCGATGTTCTGGCGCTGGATGACCCTGCGGGCCATGTGAGCGCGGCGGAAGGCGAGACCATCGCAAGCGCGGAAGATATTGCCGAGGCGACGCTCGCGGGCGACGAAACTTCGCCGCGCTTCCTCGCGCCCTGCGATCTTCAGGCGCTAAAGGCCTGCGGCGTGACCTTCGCGCGCTCCATGATCGAGCGGGTCATCGAGGAGCGCGCAGGCGGCGATCCGGCGCGGGCCGAAGCGATCCGGGCCAAGGTCAAGGGGCTGATCGGCGACAGCCTGCGCAATATCGTCCCCGGTTCGGACCAGGCGATGAAGGTGAAGGCCGCGCTTCAGGCGGAGGGCATGTGGTCGCAATATCTGGAGGTCGGCATCGGGCCGGATGCGGAAGTCTTCACCAAGGCGCAGCCCATGTCGGCGGTCGGCTGGGGTGCGAAGGTGGGCCTGCATCCGTCCTCGAAATGGAACAATCCGGAGCCTGAGGTCGTGCTTGCGGTGAACGGGGCGGGGCGCATATGCGGCGCGGCGCTCGGCAACGACGTCAATCTGCGTGATGTGGAAGGGCGCTCGGCGCTGCTGCTCGGCAAGGCGAAGGACAACAACGCCTCCTGCGCGATCGGTCCTTTCATCCGGCTGTTCGGGGGCGGCTTTGCGCTCGGCGATGTGCGCGAGGCCGAACTCGACATGACGGTCGAGGGCGAAGACGGTTTCCGGCTCGAAGGCAAGTCCTCGATGCGCGAGATCAGCCGCGATCCCGAAGACCTGGTCCGGCAGACCATCGGGCGGCATCATCAGTATCCGGACGGTTTCATGCTGTTTCTCGGCACGATGTTCGCGCCGACACAGGACCGCGGCGCGCCGGGCGAAGGCTTCACGCACAAGCCGGGCGACATCGTCAAGATCCGCACGCCGGCGCTCGGCGCGCTCGTCAATACGGTCGATCTGTCAACGAACTGCCCGGAATGGACGTTCGGCGCGGCCAGCCTGATGCGCAATCTGGCGGGGCGCGGACTGCTCTGAGCCGGGGCTGGAACCGCGCGGCGGCTCAACTCTGCTTGCGCTTTTTCCGGCAGTACAGTTCGAGCCGGTGATGCAGGATCTCGTAGCCGTATTTTTCGGCAATCTCTTCCTGGATCTTTTCGATCTCGGGCGAGCGGAACTCTATGATCTTGCCGGTGTCGGTGTCGATGATGTGATCGTGATGCGGTACGTCCGCCGTCTCGAACCGGGCCGATGTCTCGGCGAAGCTGTGCCGCTGCACTACGCCCTGTTTCTCAAGAACGGACAGAGTGCGGTAAACGGTCGCGAGTGAAACGGCAGGGTCGATCTGCTGCGCACGGCGATGAAGCTCATTCGCGTCGGGATGATCGCTCGCTTCAGCCAGAACGGCAAGGATTGCAGTACGTTGGCGCGTGATGCGTACGCCATCCGCCCGCAATGCGTTCTCGAAGTCCTTGGCCTGATTCGCTACGCTGTTCATGTCTTCATTCTAGCCAGTTGCGACGCATTTGCAAGTTGCAGATGCAAACAATTCTCATTGGCGTTGACTTTTTCAATTGCTTATGCAAATCATTCTCATCAAAGGACAACGTCTCACTCCGATTGGATCGCTGAAAGATGAGTATCATGCGCCGCATTTCAGTCCGCGGCTTCGCCGTTCTGTGCACCCTGGCCGCGCCGTTCATCCAGACGCCTGCCTCGCAGGCCTCCGCCGAAAGGCTGACCGTCGTCGCAACGACCGGCATGATCGGCGACGCCGCCCGGCAGATCGGCGGCGATTTCGCCGAGGTCAGAACGCTGATGGGACCGGGCGTCGATCCGCACGCCTACCGGCAGACCCGGACCGATATCGCCGCCATGCTGCGCGCCGATCTGGTGCTCTGGCACGGCCTCTATCTGGAAGCCCAGCTTGAGGAGTTCATGCTGAAGCTCGCAGAACGTCAGAAGGTCGTTGCGGTCGCCGAGGCGCTTCCGAAGGATCTGCTCAGGGCGCATGACGACTATCGGAACAAGTTCGATCCTCATGTCTGGATGGATCCCGGCCTCTGGTCGCAGGTGGTCATCGCAATCCGCGATGCGATGATCGAGGTCAAGCCCGATGCCCGCGCCGCATTCGAGGCCAACGCCGAGCGGCATCTGAAAGATATAGCCCGGCTCTCGGACTATGCGGCGAAAGTGATAGCGACCGTTCCTGAGAGCAGCCGCGTACTGGTCACGGCGCATGACGCTTTCAACTATTTCGGCGCAGCCTACGGATTCGAGGTGCTCGGCATTCAGGGGATTTCGACGGAGAGCGAAGCCGGTCTGAACCGCATCGGCGAACTGGTCGACCTGCTCGTCGAACGCAGGATCGGTGCGGTCTTCGTCGAGTCGTCTGTCTCCGACCGCAATATCCGCGCGTTGATCGAAGGCGCAGCGGCGCGAGGCCACAGGGTCATCGTCGGCGGGGAGCTGTTCTCCGACGCAATGGGCGAGCCGGGAACTTATGAAGGCGCATATGTCGGCATGATCGATCACAACGTGACCTCGATCACACGTGCGCTCGGAGGCGACGCCCCGGCGCGGGGGATGTCCGGCCGCCTGTCTACTGGAAGCTAGGAGCGCATAATGGCTCAAAAGCCTGCAATAGAACTCGCTGCGAACGGCGGCCGCGCCACAGGACATGAACCGGGGACGGAGAGCCCTCTCGCGATTCGCGGTCTGACGGTATCCTATGGCGAGAAGCCTGCGATTTTCTCGATCGACGCGGTTATCGAGGCAGGCAGCATGACGGCTGTCATCGGCCCGAACGGAGCGGGCAAATCGACGCTCATCAAGGCCGTGCTCGGCATCGTGCCCCGCCTGTCAGGCGCGGTGAGCGTATTCGGCGAGCCGATTGCCCGGATGCGTCATCGCATCGCTTATGTGCCACAGCGCGCCAGCGTCGACTGGGATTTCCCCGCGCGTGTGATCGACGTCGTTCTGATGGGGCTTTACCGTGAGTTGGGCCTGCTGCGCCTGATCCGCCCCGCCCATCGCGAAACTGCCATGGCCTGCCTGGAGCGGGTCGGCATGGCCGATTTCTCCGATCGCCAGATCGGGCAGCTTTCCGGCGGTCAGCAGCAGCGCGTCTTTCTTGCCCGGGCGCTCGCCCAGAACGCCGATCTCTACCTGCTCGACGAGCCGCTGGCGGGGGTGGACGCGGCGACGGAAAGAACGATCGTCGACGTGCTGAAATCGTTGCAGCGCGAAGGCCGTACCATCGTCTGCGTGCATCACGACCTGTCGACCGTCGCCGGCTATTTCGATCATGTCCTTCTCATCAACAGGACAAGGATCGCGGACGGGCCCGTCGCTGAAGCGTTCACGGCCGACAATCTGCAAGCGACCTATGGCGGGCGGCTGGCGTCGGCGCATATCGATCAGCTTAGCCTCCCTGCGGCCTGACGGATGCCCTGCAAGCCAGCCCAGCGGAATGAGCAGGCTGAATGAACGCCTTTCTCGATGCGCTTTTCCTCCAGTCCGGCTATAACGCTTCACTCGTCGCGATCGGGGCGGCGCTGCTCGGGGTGTCAGCCGGAAGCACGGGAACATTCCTGTTTCTTCGCAAGCGCGCGCTGGTAAGCGACGCCGTCGCCCACGCCACGCTTCCCGGAGTCGCCCTGGCCTTCATCTTGATGACGTCGCTCGGCGGCGACGGCCGGAGTCTTGCGGGGCTGATGCTTGGATCGGCCGTAACGGCGGGGGCCGGGCTTTATCTCGTGGAGTGGATCGCCAGACGCACTCGCTTGACGGAGGACGCCGCGATCGGCGCCGTGCTTTCCGTATTTTTCGGCTTCGGCATCGTCCTTCTCACAGTCATTCAGACCATGTCCACGGGGCGGCAGGCGGGACTGGAGAGCTTCCTGCTCGGCGCAACGGCTGGAATGCTCCTTCAGGACGCCGTCATCATAGCAGCGGGCGGCGTTGCGGCCATAGCGGCCGTTTTCGTCCTGCGGCGTCCGATGACGCTGACTGCCTTCGATCCCGAATTCGCTTCCTCTTCCGGCCTTGACGTCCGGCGGATCGACCTCGCCATGATGGGACTCGTCATGGGAGTGACAGTGATCGGCCTGAAGCTGGTCGGTCTCATCATGATCGTGGCCATGCTCATTATCCCACCCGTGACGGCGCGTTTCTGGACCGAACGGACAAGCCGCGTCATTTGGATCGCCGGCATGATCGGGGGCGCTTCGGGTTTCATCGGATCGGCGATCTCGGCCTCCGCGCCCAACCTGCCGACCGGCCCGATCATCGTGTTGACGTGCTTTGCACTCTTCACTTTTTCGCTATTGTTCGCTCCCAATCGCGGCGTTCTGGTCTCGCTCGTCCGGCGCAGGCGCTTTCACCTTCGCGTACATCGCAGGCAGGGGCTTCTCGCCATGGCCAGGGGCGAGGCGATCTTCGACGCGCTGACACTGCGCGTGCTGCGCAACGAGGGCCTGATACGCCCGGACGGCGTCGCAACCGGCGAGGGCCGGGCGCTGGCAGCCAAGGCGCTTCGCGACGAAAAGCGCTGGGAGAAGGTCCGCGAGATCTATCGCGACGACGCCATAAGCGGGCGCTATGACGGGCTGACGCCAATCGAGGCCGTCCTGACCAGGGACGAGATTGAGGACATCGACCGGCGCATCGGACCACCCGCAGCCGTGGGAGCTGCATAATCATGGGCGCGGAATTCGTTCAACTCAGCCTCGCGCCTCTTCTGATCGGCATTTTCGCCTCCATCGCCTGTGCCCTGCCCGGAAATTTCCTGATTCTGAGACGGCAGGCGCTGATCGGCGACGCGATCAGCCATGTCGTGCTGCCTGGAATCGTCGCAGCCTTCCTTGTCACCGGCGTCATCTCGGCCTGGCCGATGATGCTCGGCGCGGCGGGAGCGGCGCTCGCCGCAGTCATCCTCATCGAGGCGATCAAACGGCTCGGCCGGATTGAGCCGGGCGCAGCGATGGGCGTTGCGTTCACCTCGATGTTCGCCGCGGGCGTGCTGCTGCTTGAACAGAGCGATACGAGCAGTGTGCATATCGACGTCGAGCACGCCCTTTACGGCAATTTGGAAAGCCTGATCTGGTTCGCCGCTGAAGGCTGGAACTCGCTTCTCGATCCTGCGGCGCTGGCGGCCTTACCGCCTGAACTGCCCCGAGTCGTCATTGTCGCGCTCATGATCGCGATACTGACGTTCATCTTCTGGCGGCCATTGGTGATGTCCACATTCGACGAAGGCTTTGCGGACGCGATGGGCGTCCCTTCGGGGCTTGTAAGTCTCGGCCTGGTGGCGGTGGCGGCCATCGCTGCTGTCGCGGCGTTCGACGCCGTAGGCTCCATAATCGTCATCGCCATGTTCATCTGCCCGCCCGCAGCCGCACGCCTCATGACCAACCGTATGGATGCGCAGATCTGGTTAAGCCTGCTCTTTGCAACGCTGTCGGCGGTCCTTGGGTATGTCCTGGCAGGATACGGCCCGCTCTGGCTCGGCGGTCAGAACGCCGTCAGCGCGGCAGGGATGATCGCAACGGTATCCGGCGTCATACTGGCGCTTGCCTGCCTCTTCGGGCCGCATTGCTCGCGTATCGGCGCGCCGCCTGTGGCGGAATCACGCTGACCCTCCTTTACGCCTTGATTGCCAAGCCAAATCCTATTAATTAGAATTATTCTAATTAATAGGATTGCGCATGATTCCCGGCGTGTTTTCGAGACGACGCTTCTCGGATTTGAATGAACAACACATTCTGGCCCTGGCGATTTCAGCGGAAGAAGACGATGCGCGCATATACCGGACATATGCCGAACGTCTCCGTAAAGAATTTCCCCATACCGCGGTCATATTTGATTCCATGGCCGAAGAAGAGGACGAGCATCGCCGGCGCCTGATTGAACTCCACAAGAAGCGCTTCGGCGAGACCATCCCGCTCATCCGGCGCGAGCATGTCGCCGGATTCTATAATCGCCGTCCGGTCTGGCTGATCGAAAATCTAGGTCTCGAACGGATCCGGGACGAGGCTGCGGCGATGGAGACGGACGCGCGGCGTTTCTATGAACTCGCGGCACAGCAATCCACCGACGCCGACACCCGCAAACTTCTGGGAGATCTCGCAGAGGCCGAGGCACGCCATCACGAAAAGGCCGAACAATTCGAGAAGGAACATCTGGATGCGGAAGGGCGCGAGGAAGAGGATCGCGCTTCCCACAGGCAATTCATTCTTACCTACGTCCAGCCCGGTCTTGCAGGCCTCATGGATGGTTCAGTCTCCACCCTCGCGCCTATTTTCGCTGCCGCATTCGCCACCGGTCAGACATGGTCGACCTTCCTTGTCGGCCTGGCCGCATCTGTCGGAGCCGGCATTTCGATGGGGTTCACAGAAGCCGTCTCCGATGACGGCAAGATTTCCGGCCGCGGCTCGCCGGTCAAGCGCGGGTTCGCCTGCGGGATCATGACCACAATCGGCGGACTGGGTCACGCCCTGCCTTACCTCATTCCGGATTTCTGGACCGCCACCACAATCGCGATGATTATCGTCGTTATCGAACTCTGGGCCATCGCCTGGATCCAGCAGCGCTATATGGAAACGCCGTTCGTGCGCGCCGCGCTTCAGGTCGTGCTGGGTGGTTCGCTGGTCTTTGCGGCAGGAATTCTGATCGGCAATGCTTGAAGAAGCCGGAAAACCTTCATTATCGAATGCTATCCGTATTCGAAACGCCGAGTAGACAGAACCTGCTGTCTGCAGGCGTAAGGACGGTTCTTGCAGAGTGCCGCCTCCAGTTTACCGTCCGGGCGGCCCGGCGCGCAGGAAGCCGGAGGCAATGTTTGCTTCCATCTGCACCATGTAATCCCGCGCAGCGATCATGTGCTCAGCCATGATGCGACGCGCTTCCTCAGCATTGCCTCTGCGGAAAGCGCGAATGAGCAGAATTTGGTAATGCAAGGCGGTATCTCGCTGTTCCGGATGTGGCGCGGCATAGATCCGGCGGCAGACCGCCAACTCGCGCAAGAGCTTCTGCAGGAAACCGCAGAGCAGTCCGAGCACCGGGTTGGGACAGAGCGTCGCCAGAACGCAGTGAAAATCAAGCTCGGCCATGCGCTGGATATATTCTTCCTCCGCCGTTTCGGGGGGAGCGTCATAGATGCGCATGGTTCGCTCTAGCTGGGCGAAGGCTTCGTCCGTGAGATGTCCGGCGAGGGACGCCGCAAGCTCCGGTTCGAGTTCGCAGCGCACGGCGTAAATGTCGGTGATCGTCGGCTTGCGGAACAGGAAATAGTTCGACAGCAGCGACATGGTGCGTTCCGGACCGATCTCAGCGAGGAACACGCCGCCGCCCGGACCGGTCCGAGTACGGATCAGTCCTTGCGAGCGCAGCGCGCTGAGCGCCTCGCGTACCGAGCCCTTTGATGCGCCGAAAATCTCCATCAGTTCGCGTTCGGCGGGCAGACGGTCGCCGGGCCGCAGACGCATCTCGACGATCATTTCCTTGATGCGTTCGCTGATGCTTTCCTCGCGGCGGCGGCGGGAATGTGCCGCTCTCTTGCCAGATTCGGTTGTCTCAGTCATCGATGCCCAGAGGATGCCAGCACGTCGCAGCCTGCCTACCTATGGTCTCCAGCGGCGGCCGTTTTTCCCGGCAGATCGCGTCGGCGCGCGGACAGCGTGAGGGGAAGGCGCAGCCGGGCGGAGGATTGAGCGGATCGGGCATTTCGGCAGGTTCAAGCTCTGCTTCGATACGGCGTTTTCCGGGGGTTGGGGCGGAACGCATGAGAAGCGCTGTATAATGGTGCCGCGGATGCGCATAGATATCCCGCGCATCGCCGATTTCAACGATCCGTCCGAAATACATCACCGCCACTCTGTCGCAAACGCTTTCGATGACGCTCAGATCGTGGCTGATGAAGATGTAAGTCAAGCCGAAGTCGCGCTTCAGCTGGTCGAGCAGGTTGAGGACCTGCGCCTGAACCGAGACATCGAGGGCGGAGACCGGCTCGTCGAGCACGATCACGCGGGCGTCCGCGGCCAGCGCGCGGGCAATCCCTATACGCTGCCGCTGACCGCCGGAAAACTCGTGCGGGTAGCGGTCGAGAAATTCTTCGCGCAGGCTGACGGCGCTCATGAGCTGGCTGAGTTTTTCCTCGCGAGCTTCGGCATCGAGGCCGAGCAGGCGGTGCATTGGTGCTTCGAGCGTCTGACGTATTGTCTTGCGCGGATTAAGCGACGTGACCGGATCCTGAAAGACATATTGAATATGTTTTGCCAGCGCACGCGTATTGCTGCCTGCCATAGCCGTGACGTCTTGGCCATCGAGCCGGATCGTGCCGCTCGTCGGACGATCGAGGCCGACCAGCATCCGGGCGAGCGTGGATTTTCCACAGCCGGACTCTCCGACTACGCCCAGCGTTTCGCCGGTCTTGACTGTCAGGTCGGCGTTCTGCACCGCATGGACGCTGGGCAGACGGCCGCTGAACGGCGACCAGCCGCCGCCGAATGTGCGGGTCAGATCAGAGGCTTCCACAGCGGCGGTCATGCAATGGCTCCCAATGGCTTGATGCAGCGAACGGCGCGTCCTTCCGTAAGCGGATCGAGCGTGATGTCTCCTTCCCGGCAACGGGCCTCGACATACGGGCAGCGGTCGGCGAACTCACAGCCCGGCGGTAGGCGATCGACCGGCGGCGGCAAGCCTTCGATGGCGTCAAGCCGGCGCTCCGGCTGGCCGAGAATGGGCACGCAGTCGATCAATTTGCGAGCATAGGGATGCGCGGGATTTTCCAACACATCCTGCGTCGGGCCGATCTCGACGATCTTTCCGGCATACATGACTGCAACGCGGTCGCAGAGTTCGGAGACCACTCCGAAATCATGAGTGATGAACAGAACCGCCGAGCCCTGCTCCTCCGAGAGCTGGCGCATCAGCTTGAGAACCTGCGCCTGAACAGTTACGTCCAAGGCGGTGGTCGGCTCGTCGGCAATGATGAGATCGGGATCGTTGGCGAGCGCCATCGCGATGCAGACGCGTTGACGCGTTCCGCCCGACAATTCATGCGGATAGGCGGAAAACCGTGCCCGCGCTCATGGGATCTGGACCTTTTCGAGGAGTTCGATGGCCTTGGCCACCGCCTCGCGGCGGGAGAGCGGCTGATGCACCTGCAATACTTCGACGATCTGGTTGCCGACCGTGAACAGCGGGTGCAATGTCGTCAACGGATCCTGGAACACATAGGCGACCTTGCCGCCGCGTAGATTGCGGAGTCGGTCGAGAGGGGTGGCGAGCTGGTCCTCGCCGTCGATCGTGACGCGCCCGCCGGTAATCACGCCGGGTGGCGAGGGTACAAGACGCATCAGCGAAAGCGCCGTCACGGATTTGCCGGAACCGGACTCCCCCACGACGCCGACGCGCTCGCCCGGAGCTAGCACCAGATCGACGCCGCTGACCGCCTTGTCCACGCGATCGCCGACATGAAACTCCGTCTGCAGATCTTCTGCCGCCATTATCGCATCCGGAACCGGAGCCTGCGGAACCGTCTTGCGATCAACTACCGTTGCCGCGCCGGGCGCCAGCAGAGTACCGGATTTCAGCCGCGGATCTAGCACATCGCGCACGCCGTCGCCGACGAGATTGATGCTCATCACCAGCGCGAAGATCATCAGACCCGGGATCACCGAGACATGCGGTGCGGTGAAAAGCAGCTTGCGCCCCTCGCCGAGCATGGAGCCGAGATCGGCCTGTGGCGGCTGCGCACCGAGACCGAGGAAGGAAAGCCCCGCCGTTTCAAGGATCATCCAGCCGACCGTGGTGGACATGGTGACGACGATGGTCGGCAACACATTCGGCAGCACCTCGCGAAACAGGATCACCGGATGCGATGCGCCGGAAAGCCGCGCAGCATCCACGAATTCCCGCCGCGACAAGCCGAGCGTAATGCCGCGAACGTTACGGGCGAAGAACGGAATGTTGACGATGGCAATGGCGTAAAGCGCGTTCAGCAGGCCCGGCCCCAAGATGGCGACGATCGCGAGGGCAAGCAGGATATAGGGAAACGCCATGAGCAGGTCGATCCCGCGCATCAGCGTACTGTCTGCATAGCCCCCGGCGTAACCTGCAGTCAATCCGATCAGCGAGCCGACGATTGCAGCGATCAGTGTCGCCGCCAACCCGACGGCGATGGAAATACGCGTACCCCAGAGGAGCCGCGCGAGAATATCGCGTCCTAGATGGTCGGTGCCGAGAAGATGACCCTCCGCCCCCGGCAGAAGCAGTCTTTGCGTCAGCTCGGTGAGATCCGGATCCGGCAGCAGCAGGATCGGCGTGATAAGCACAATGCCGAAAATCAGGACAAGCAGAGCTAGCCCCACCGCCGAAAGGCGATTGGCGATCAGCAGCTCGAAAGGTGACGGACGGCCGCTTTTTTCTGCTTTCTGCTCCTTTGCGGGAAACGCGGCTGTGACCATCAGCGCAACCTCGGATCGACGATCGTCTGTGCGACATCGGCCAGCAGGTTGAACAGTACATAGCTCGCCGCTACGACGAGCACGCCGCCCTGTACGAGCAGCAGGTCGCGCGTGGAAATGGCGTTCACAAGCATTCGCCCGATGCCCGGCCACTGGAAGACCGTCTCGATATAGACCGCGCCGCCGAGCACGAAGCCCGCCTGGATGCCGATGACGGGGATGACGGCGACGAGCGCGGCCTTGAAGGCGTGCCGGTAGATTACGCGGCTCTCGCTGACGCCCTTCGCGCGGGCCGTGCGGATGTAATCCTGCCGCAGCACTTCTAGCATGGCGGCGCGGGTCAGTCGTGCGATGACCGCGGTCGCCACGACCGCGAGCGTGAAGGCAGGCATGACGAGATGCGCCAGCAGATCCCAGATGCCGCCGCCATAGATCGCGTACATGCCCGAAGCGGGTAGCCATTGAAGCTGCACCGCAAACAACATGATCAGCAGGAGACCAAGCCAGAAGGAAGGGGTCGACATGCCTATCAGCACGAGGAAGGTCACGATCCGGTCGGTCCAGCCGAATTGCCGGACTGCCGACGCAATACCTGCCACAAGGCCAAGGATGGAGCAGAGAACGAGGGACGTTCCAGCAAGGATCAGCGTCGCGCCGAACCGTTCGAAGACTTCATCCGTCACCGGACGGTTGAGCGAGTAGGACCGCCCCATATCGCCCTGGAGCAGATTGCCAAGCCAAACGAAATATTGCTCGATCAGCGATTTGTCGAGCCCGAGCTGCCGGTTGAGCCGTTCGACATTTTCCGGTGTCGCATAGCTGCCGAGAATGGCCGTGGCCGGATCGCCGGGAATAAGCGCCATCATGCCGAAGACGATTATGGAAAGCCCGAACAGGATCGGAATGGCGATCAGCAGGCGCTTGCCGATATAGCTCAACGTGGTTCCTTATCCTCCGTATCACCTCTCCCGGTGGAGATGTCTGTGAAATGCGGAAAAACGATAACGTCGTCCCGGAAAGTGCAGAGCACTTGTCCGGGATCCACTCGCCTATCAGCACGACACTGCATTTGATGCATGTCCAATGGACCCCGGACTTCCGCTACGCTCCATCCGGAGCGACAAGAAGTTGTTTCACAGAAGCCTCTCATGGGAGAGGGGATCAGTTCTTCACCACATCATCCAGCAGCAGGAAGAATGACGGCTCAAGCCGGAAACCCTCCACGCGCGTGCTGGTCACGGCGTTTTGCTTCCAGTTCGCAATGAATGCCCACGGAGCATCTTCCTGTACGATCGTCTGCATTTCCTTGTAGAGTTCGGCGCGCTTGTCCCTTTGGGTCTCGCGCCTCGCTGCTTCGAGCAGTTCGTCGACTTTCGGGTTCGAATAATAGCCCGAATTGAAGCCGCCATTCTCCGGCATCGCCTCGGAGCGCAGGGCGAGATAGGGCAAGGTATCGGGATCGTTGGTCATCCAGGCCATTTCCGCCATGTCGGCCTTGCCTTCGAGGCCGGGATTTACCCTGTCGAGGAAGGTATTCCATTCATAGGTCTCGATCTTCACGTCCAGCCCGACCTTGGTAAGGTCCGCCTGAATGGCCGTGCCCATGGCGATCGGATCCAGCATCCCGGAGCCGCCCTCGGTCACGTAGAACGTCAGCGAAGCGCCCTCTGCGCCAGCCTCTTTCAATAGCGCCTGGGCTTTCTCGGGATCATAGGGGTAGG
>CAYOUE010000047.1:18177-18936 GCA_964407075.1 uncultured Hyphomicrobiaceae bacterium | reverse complement strand
CCGCTTAGCGGCCGCCGCGAACAGCCGCATCCGGCTCGGCGTGATCGGGTGCGGGAATATCGGCTCCATTGTCGCCAGCCGCGCCCGCGGTCTGACGATGAAGGTGATCGCCTACGATCCGTTCCTGACGCCGGAGCGGGCGATCGATCTCGGCGTCGAGAAGGTCGATCTGGAAACGCTCTTCCGGCGCGCCGATTTCGTCACCCTGCATACTCCGCTCACCGACAAGACCCGGAATGTCATCAGCGCCGAAGCGCTTGCGAAAATGAAGCCGGGCGTGCGCATCGTCAACTGCGCGCGAGGCGGGCTTGTCGACGAGCGGGCGCTTGCCGATGCCGTTCGCACGGGCCATGTCGCCGGCGCAGCGCTCGACGTGTTCGAGACCGAACCGGCGACGGAAAACCCGCTTTTCGGTCTGCCCAACGTGATCTGCACCCCGCATCTTGGCGCGTCCACCACCGAGGCGCAGGAGAACGTCGCAGTTCAGGTCGCGGAGCAGATGGCCGACTATCTGCTGAACGGAGCGATCACCAACGCAATAAACTTTCCCTCTATCACCGCGGAAGAGGCGCCGCGCCTGCAGCCCTATGTCAAGCTGGCCGAACAGCTCGGCCTGTTCGCAGGGCAGCTTACGGAGACCGGCGTGAAGCAGATCCGCATCGAATATGCCGGCGACATCGGCGACATGAATACGCGGGCCTTGACGTCCGCGGCGCTGTACGGCGTGCTGCGTCCTCTCCTTCAGGACGTGAACATGGT
>CAYOUE010000047.1:0-18167 GCA_964407075.1 uncultured Hyphomicrobiaceae bacterium | reverse complement strand
ACATGGTGAGCGCGCCGGTCGTGGCGCGGGAGCGCGGGGTCATGGTCGAGGAGGTCAGGCGCGGCCAGGACGGGGCCTATGAGACCTATATGCGCGTGACGCTCACGACCGAGCGGCAGTCGCGGTCCGTTGCAGGGACGGTCTTTTCCGATAACCGTCCCAGGCTCATCCAGATCCACGGCATCAATCTGGAGGCGGAGTTGACCCCGTTCATGCTCTATTCGGAAAACAACGACAAGCCCGGCTATATCGGCGCGATCGGCACGGTCCTCGGCGATGCGGGCATCAACGTGGCGACGTTCAACCTCGGCCGGCAGGACCGCGGCGGCAAGGCGATCGCTCTGCTCGGCGTGGATGAAGCGATCGGCGACGAACTTATGGCGAAGGTGCGCGGCCTGCCGAACGTGATGCGCGCGGACAGGTTGAGGTTCTGACGCTGAGAGCGAGGGTTGCCGCGGCCTATCCGATACCCGCCAGCGCAAGGATCTCGTCGGCGGCCGCGCCGGGCAGCTTTTCGCCCTTGCGGACGTCGGCTTCGATGCCGGCGATGCGCTCTTTCAGCGCCGGATCGCCGCGAAGCCGCTCGCGCAGGCGGTCCTCGATCACTTCATGCATCCAGGCGACGGCCTGTTCGCGCCGCTTGGCGTCGAACGCGCCGGACGTCTCCAGCAGCCGCCGGTGGCGTTGAATGGCCGCCCACAGATCGTCGAGCCCCCTGTTCTCCTGCGACGAGATCGCGACCGCTTCAGGCGTCCAGCCGGACTCGCTCCTGCCCAGGATGTGCAGCGCAGCGTTGTAGTCGGCCGCGGTCGCGGCCGCCTGCCTCGCCATGTCGCCATCCGCCTTGTTGACCGCAATCATGTCCGCCAGTTCGATCAGTCCCTTTTTCAGGCCCTGCCATTCGTCTCCCGCGCCCGGCAGAAGCAATACGAGGAAAAAATCGACCATCCCGGCAACCGCGTTTTCCGACTGCCCGACGCCGACCGTTTCCACGATGATGACGTCGTACCCCGCCGCTTCGCAGAGCAGCATCGTCTCGCGTGTTGCGCGGGCGACGCCGCCCAGCGTCCTGCCTGCGGGCGACGGGCGGATGAAGGCGTCCGAACGAGCCGCGAGGGTGTGCATACGCGTCTTGTCGGCAAGAATGGAGCCGCCCGTGCGCTGCGAACTCGGATCGACGGCAAGGACCGCGACGCGGCGCCCTTCGGCTGCGAGGTTGGAGCCGAAACGGTCTATGAAGGTGGACTTGCCTACGCCGGGCAGGCCGGTCACGCCGATGCGGCTGGCGGCGCCTGTTGCGTCGTGCAGCGCCGCGAGCAGGGCATTGGCGCGTTCGCGGTGCTCCGGCTTGCGGCTTTCGATGAGCGTTATGGCGCGTGCAAGCGCAGCGCGCCGTCCTTCGCGGATCTGCGCGGCGAGTTCCTCGACGGAAAGGCGCGGAGCGGAGCCGGAATTCTGGTTTGCGTGCATTCTTTCGCTACAGGAAGCCGGAAAGGTTCAGCATAAGGCGGCTGGCGAAAGCCGCCATGCACTGAAACTTAAAGGTTAAGCATGGAAGTGGCTATAACGGAGTTCGCCGGGAACCGAGGCCGGTGCGCGCCTTTGGCTCGCAGGATATGGAGTGCTCCAGGCACGACGAAACCGGTGTGAACCAGGAACAGGCGGAACAAAAATGGCGGCGAGCGCGAAAACGTTTCACGCTCGTAATCCTTTGCCTGAAGGTGGCAGTCTATTCGGCGGCTTGTCCCTGAAGCAGATCAATCTTGGGCGCCGATGCGATGGGATCCTCGGCGCGGCGCGACTTGCCTTCGAAGAACGCGCCCTGCTCGATAGCGAGCGACTGATGGAAGATGTCGCCCTCGACATGCGAACTGGACTGCAGCGTTACACGCTCGCCGCGAATAGACCCCATGACCTGTCCGCGGACAACGACGTCGGATGCGACGATGCCGCCGGTAATCTCCGCCTTTTCGCCGACGATGAGCGAGGAGCAATGCACGTCGCCCTGAATCTGCCCGTCGACCTGAACTTCCCCTTTGGAGAGCACGTTGCCCGTAACCGTAAGATCTTCGCCGATGATGGACGGAGCCATGCGATCCGATCCGCGATAGGCCGGGGTCGCGCCAGCCGGCTTCATGCCGGGAGCCTGCGGTTTGGGCGCCTGCGAAGGCACGGCCGACGTCGTCACGGGACCGCCCTGAGGGCCGCCGACAGCTTTGCTGGTTGTCTTCGTAATAGGCTTTTGCGAGTCGAACGTGCTCATATCGCTATCTGACTTTTCTGGCTTTTTACTAAACATCTGCACCTACTCCGAAATCCGACGGGCAGCGTGTCTTCGTTCTAAGCTGGCCATTTGCGCATTTCAATGAGATTTCCGCCCCAGAATGAAACTGCAAAGCCTGCAGGCCGAAGTGATTCGCAACTGTTGCCCAAAGTCCCCTAAAACGAATGCGTCACAGGGCTCAGCGTAGGGTAATGACGGTTTAAGACCGATTAACGGCAGTAACTTTCCGGCACCTTGCGCTGAAGGCATCAAAATTTGCATTTATGCCTGGCCGCGACAAGAAAAATCGCCTGCCGAAGCGTTTACAGCGAACGGACGGCTTCGAGAACCTCCTCGGCGTGGCCCGGCACTTTCACCTTTCGCCATATCCTGGCGATTTTGCCGTCCTTGCCGATAATGAAGGTCGATCGTTCGACGCCCATGTATTTCTTGCCGTACATGGATTTTTCGGCCCAAACGCCATAGGCCTGAAGCGTTTCCTTGCTTTCATCCGAGAGCAGGATGACTTTCAGGCCGTGCTTGTCGCGGAATTTGTCGTGAGACTTCACGCTGTCCGGCGAAACTCCGATGACTTCGGCTTCCGCGTCATGAAACGCGCCGATAAGCTCCGAAAAGGTTAACGCTTCCTTGGTGCAGCCCGACGTGTCGTCCTTTGGATAAAAAAACAGCACCACTTTCCTGCCTTTAAACTGACTCAATTTAACCGTCTCTCCACCATCACGCGGGAGTGTAAAGCTGGGAGCCTTGTCGCCGTCTTTCAGCATGTTCGTTCTGGCCTTCCTTTGGTCGATTTTTGATATTGAAATGCATTGAATAGACAGGCGGGCGGAATTTGTCATCAGGATCGCATTCGGCATTTAATGACAGTGGATTGCCGGTTCATATTCGCAAGGCGGATCTGGCAGGCGCATGTCCTGCGCCTGACGGCGGGTCGCGCCGCGGAGCAAATCTTCGGATGATCGCAGGATGAACGGCCGCAGACCTTTCAGGAACGGACCGGCGTCATGGCCGCATCAGGAGGATTACGGACCGGCCTCCGCTTCCCGCGAACTCGTTCCGGCCCGGATGTTCGACGACGAGAATTTCCCCGGCCGCGGAGGCTCGCCGTTTGCGCGGGGAGCCAAGGTCTTCCTGCGGGCTGCAGCCATTTCGCTGACGATCTGCGCCATAGGATTCGCCCTGCTACATGCGCGCCTTGCGCATTCACCGATATCCCTGAGCTTCGTGACGCCGACCGTGGAGAACGCGGTCAACGCCAGTCTCAAGGGGATGCGCTTCGAAATCGGCGACGCCGTGATCCAGCGCTCGCAGACTCATCTGCTCGGCGTCGAGTTCCGGCTGGCCGGCATCAGGCTGCTCGATGGTGAGGGGGACCCCATTGCGGAATCGCCCTTCGCTTCCGGCAGTTTCAGCATTTCGGCCCTCTTGTCCGGACGGCTTGCGGCCAGCCATATCGAACTGATCGGCCCCAAGCTCTACGTCCACTTCTCCGAGGAGAGCGGGCTTGCGCTGTCTTTTTCCGATCCGCGCGACAGCAAAGGCGATCTGGCGATTGCGCAGGAGGCCGCCCCGGGAGCGGCTGCGGACCGCCCTGCTGCAAACGCGGCTTCGCCTGTCTTCGTCGACGGCGAAGAAGAAGGCATCGTGCGGCAGGCGCGCGGACGCGCGGTCAACATGACCAGGGCGCTCGCCCAGCTTTTCGAGCGGTCGCGCAGCGGCGAGTCCGCCTACCTAACAAGCTTCGGCATCAAGGACGCCATGGTCTATCTGGACAGCCGGAGCCAGATCAGCAGGTGGCAGATCGCCTCGGTCGAAATCGATCTGGATCACGAATCCAGCCGCAGCAAAGTCAGGGGCAACGCCACCATACGTGCCGCCAATGAAACCTTCGATGTCCATTTTGGCGCGCGCCAGGATCTTGGGAACGGCCAGATCACGCTCAGCGTGGGCGTCGACGATCTCGTGCCCCGCGCCTTCGGCGGCGAGTTTCCGAACCTGCGCCTGCCGAAGATGTGGGACATGCCGGTCACTCTCACAGCGGAAATGCAGCTGGCCGAAAACGGCGACATCCTCACAGGCGCGGTCGAAGGCGAGTTAAAACAGGGCAATTTCTATGCGCCCTGGGATGAAAGACATCCCGCCGCCATCGACAGCGGAACGGTCAGAATGACCTATTCGCGCGAAGACGGACTTATCCGGCTCGTGAATACCGAGCTTCGCTGGGGCGAGAGCCGCATGAGCATGAGCGGCCAGATGCAGCGCCAGCCTCAGACCGGACGCTGGGCATTCGATTTCATCTCGGACGAGCTCGCGCTCGGCGCGGAGCAGTTCGGCCTGCCCGTCATTCCCCTCGACCGCATGGCCGCCCAGGGAGAATACGACCCGTCAGCCGGCGCAATCCTGTTCGATCGGTTCTTCGTGCAGGCCGCGGACGCCTATATCGCGCTCGCGGGACAGATCGTGCAGGGCAGACGTTCGCCGGCCATCCGGATGGCCGGTCAGGTCAGCGCGATGCCGGTCGCCTTCTTCAAGCTGATCTGGCCGAAATTCATCGCTCATGACGCGCGCGAATGGATCGGTGAGCGGATAACCGCCGGGCGCATCGCGGGCGGCACGCTTAATGTCGACATTCCCGCCAATATGCTGGCGCGCCTGGAAACGGGGGGATCGCTTCCGCAGGAAGCCGTCGACTTCCAGCTCGATCTGCGCAATCTGCAGATGCACTATATCCCCGGCCTTCCCCCGATGGAGATCGCACAAGGGACCATGCGTGTCGCGGGTCAGCGTTTCTTCTTCAACGCGCCGGAAGGCGAAGTCATCGCTCCTTCCGGCGAGCCGCTGCGCTTCTCCGCCGGGCAGTTCATCATTGGCGATCTCAGGCCTTTCATTCCCGAAGGGGAAATCCATTTCAAGAGCGAGAGCAGCGCCAGCGCCATTCTCAGCATTCTCGATCATCCCAAGCTCGGCTATGTCAGCAAGCTCGATATGCCATTGCCGGAGATCGATGCGTCCGCATCCAGCGCTTTCAGCATGTCCATGAAGCTGGTGAAGGATCTGGAGTTCGAGCATATCCGCATGACGGGGCGGACGCTGCTGAACGATGTGCGCGCGACGAACCTGCCGGGGGGTTTCGGCTCGCATGGCGGCAGCCTGAAGTTCGACGTGTCGAGCGAAGGCATCGAAGCCGATGGCGAGTTGAGCCTGAACGGAATACCCGTGCTCGTCGGCTGGGGCTACCGTTTCGCCGGGCCGGACGCACAACAGCCTCCTTTGATCCTGCGGACGGTGCTCGACGCCAGGGCGCGCGAAGAGCTGGGCATGGATGCGGCCCATGTGCTGCAGGGGCCGGCCCCTGCAGAATTTTCGCTTAACTTCCGCGAAGGCGCGCCGCCGCGCATGGCGGCTCGCGTCAATCTCAATGAAGCCCGCATAACGGCCCCCGGCTGGGACAAGCCTGCCGGCGTTCCGGCTTCGCTGAGCTTCGAACTCGAACCGGTCGGCGACGAAGCGGTCGAGTTGCGCGACATAACCTTTCAGGGCGACGACTTTCAGGTCAGCGGCGCGCTCCGCCTCAACGAGAAGCGGCGTCCGGTGGCCTTCAACCTTCCCGTCATCAAGCTGAACGCGCGCACACAGATCCAGGCCCGCGGACACTTGCGCACCGACAATGTCTGGGCCGTGGAGGTGCGCGGCGCGGAATTCGACGGGCGCAATCTGTTTCGCTCGCTGCTCTCGGCTGGCAGGATCACGGAGCACGAGCCCCGGATCCCCGACGATGCCCCTGGCCTCGACATGGACGTCGAACTCGGCCGGATCACAGGCTTCTTCAACGCGACACTCGACACAGTCAAGATGTCCGCCAGCCGCCGCGGCAACGCGCTGGTCGCGCTGGATTTACATGGACAACTCAACGGCGACCGTCCGTTCGCAGCGCGCCTGGAAAAGAAGGACGGCGGTCCGCGAACGCTCGTGGCGCAGGCGACCGACGCCGGGGCCGCGTTCCGGCTTGTCGGCTTCTATCCGTCGGCGCGCGGCGGCGAAGCCACGCTGAATGTGAACATGGACGCCTCCGGCGGCGCGGAGAAAGCGGGGCGGCTCTACGCCCAGAACTTCGTCATCGTGAACGACGAGGTTGTCGACGAGGTACTCACCAAGCCGCAGGGCGCTGGGCAGGCTCCGGCGCAGCAACTGCAATTCGACCGAATGAACATCCGTTTCGCTGTAGGCGGCGGCCGTTTCGTCATCCAGGACGCGCTCATCAACGGCCCTCTGCTTGGCGCCACTTTGCGAGGCTCCATCGACTTTCCCAACGAGACGATCAGTCTCGGCGGCACCTATGTTCCGCTCTACGGGATCAACGGCGCGCTTGGCTTTGTTCCCATCCTTGGCGATCTGCTCATCAGCCGGAGCGGCGAAGGCCTGTTCGGCATCACCTTCGCGGTCAAGGGCAAAACCTCCAAACCCGAGGTGCTTGTCAATCCGATGTCGATGGTCGCGCCGGGATTCCTCCGGCAGATCTTCGAGTTCAACCAGCCGGGGCAGCAGCAGACCGCGCCGCCGCCCGCGCCGCCCGCCGGACGAAGCGGCGCGCGCTCGTCCAGCCTTCCCGCGACCACGCAATAAAGTCTCCGAGCCGGAGGCAGGCCTCATATGGCGAGGGCCTGTCAGCGCTCCCCCATCACCGAGGTCAGCGCGTCACGGCACGCATCAGTAATCACGTCCTGCTGCTCAAGCAGGCAGACCGCGATGCGGCCGCCGCCTGGCGCAAGGCCAGCGCAATGGCGGTCGGCATCGGCCGCACAGGCGAACATCGCGTTTCTGATGTCGAAGGAACGGTCGACGAAGCGCTGGCAGGCCGGCGCGAGTTCGTCATAATGATCCGTCAGGCATTGCGCGATGCGGCCCTGGCCGGGCACGGTGCGGCCGCAAAGCTCGGCGATGTCCCCGCCGCAGGCGCGAAGCCCCTCCTTCACGAACTGCACGCCCCAGATCCAGGGACGGTCCTGCGCATGAGCGCTTCCCGGCCCCATCAGGGGCAAGAGGACGGCGGCGGAAAGAACGGCGGCGGCGCGAGAGAGACTTTTCATGCGTTTCATACTCCTTGGTCTGAAGGAAAGCCGGATGGAGGCGGCTCAATCAGCCGCCTCCGGATCATCGCGAAGTCATTTGCGCCGGGAGCCTTCGGTATATGCGGGGCCATGCTGCATGAGTTCATCCTTTCATGGAGATGCAACATACCGGCGCACGCGTGGTCAATACCGGTGGAACCGGCGCTTGACGACGGCGGTGTTGCCTCTCGAGCCGGTCCATTCTGCGGTGCCCTCACAATAGCCGTCATGGCAGCTTGTCGAGCCGCGCCGCGTGACGGTGCGTCCATGAGGTCCGGTCCATTTCTGTTTGGATGCGCATTCGCCGTCGTCGCAATAGCCGCTGCCGCGGAAAGTCGAAACCCCGCCATGCGGGCCTATCACGGTGCGTTCGCGTTTCCAGCCGTCGGCGTAAGCCGGGCTTGCCGCGGCGAACAGCGTCATCGCGGCTCCGATCGCGGCTATGCATGTCATGCGCTTCATGGTCCATCTCCTTGTGTTGCAGCCGCTCCCCCACGGTGCGGCTGCAGGAAGAATGCGCCGCGAAGTTTGCCCGCATTTTGCAGCGGCGGGCATGTTATGTAACGAATTGTAAACGGCGCACGCTGCCTGCTTTTGAGCGCAAGGCCGATCGGATAAGCTCCGGGATATGAAGGACCGCCCGCATATCGTCATCGTCGAAGACGACCCGGAAATCCGCAGCCTGCTTCAGGGCTATCTGACGCGTGAAGGATTCCGCGCCACCGCAGCCGACGGCGGTGCGGCGCTCGACCGTCACCTGACCCATTTCGGCGCGCCCGACCTGATCGTGCTCGATCTCATGCTGCCGGGCGAGGACGGGCTGTCCATCTGCCGGAGATTGCGTGCGTCCTCACGGATTCCGGTCATCATGCTGACCGCGCGCGGCGAGGATGTGGACCGGATCGTCGGCCTTGAGGTCGGGGCGGACGATTACATGCCCAAGCCTTTCAATCCGCGCGAGCTGGCCGCCCGCATCCGCGCCGTCCTGCGCCGGATGGAGCCTTCGCCGGAGCAGGAGCGCAAGCGTCTTCTTGCCGGGCCTTTCCTCGTCGATCTCGAAGCGCGGACCGTCTTCGGCGAAGGCGGCGAGGAAATCGAGCTGACCGGGGCCGAATTCGACCTGCTTGCCTGTTTCGTGACGCGTCCGAACCGCGTGCTCTCGCGCGATCAGCTCATGGACTGGACCAGAGGGCGGCAGGCCGACGCTCTCGACCGAACGATCGACGTCCAGATCAGCCGGCTGCGCAAGAAGCTGGGATGCGGGGGCGATCCGTTCATCAAGACCGTGCGCAATGCGGGCTATATACTGACGCTGCCGGTCAGCGACGCGGAACGGCGGTAACGTCATGATGCGGCTCGGCTTTCTTGGGCGCATCGCCGGAATCGTGATCCTGCTGCTGATCGCGCTGTTCGGCGTCAACGCGGCGCGGCTGATGCTGATCGAGGAATCGAGGCAGTCCGACGAGGCGCGGTTTCCGCTGCCTGGACAGGCTGCCGCCATCGTGGATCTGCTGGATACGCTTCCGGCCGAAAAACGGCTGCAAATGCTTCGCGCGGTCGGGAGGGAGCAGTTTCAGGTCAGCATCGTCGAGGCTCTCCCCCCGTCCCCGCCCGAAGAGGACCGTCTGCCCGGCATAGAGTGGCTGGTCGCGCAATATCTCGACAAATGGCCGGAGCGCGCAGTCCGCGCGGTGGACATGGGGATATTGGAGACGCGTCCGCTGCTGCGCCTGTTCGACCGCGTATCGCCCCTGAGCCGGCGCCGGATCAGCATCGCGGTCGCGCTTCGGGACGGCGGTTACGCCCTGTTCGAGATCGGCGGGGCGTCTCCTCACAGGCTGTTCGGCATCCCGGCGGGATTCTGGTTCGGCGTATCGGGCATCCTTTTCGCCGCGCTCGCGCTTTGGGGAATCGCAAGGGAGGCGCGTCCGCTTCGCCAGTTGGCCAGCTCGGTCGCAGCCTTTAGCGCCGACGGCCAGCCGCGCCCGGTCGATGTCAGGGGTGCGCCGGAGATTAGACGTCTCGCGGAAGCGGTCAATGCGATGGAGGAAAGGATCTCCGCTCTGATCCGGGGGCGGACGATCCTGCTCGGCGCGGTCTCGCATGACCTGAAGACCTATATCACCCGGCTGCAATTGCGGATCGAGGCGCTGCCCACCGAAACCGAGCGCGTCAAGGCGGCGGCCGATCTCGACGACATGACCCGGCTTATAGAGGACTCCATCGCCGTCGCACGCGGCGCGTCACAGGCCGGGCCGCGCGAACGGATCGATCTCGGCCGTCTGCTGCAGGATGAAATCGCCGTCCGGGAGGATCCGCGGCTGGAGCTCGACATCGAGGGCGGTCCGCATTGCGTCAGGGGCGAGGACATGGCCCTACGGCGGCTGTTCGGCAATCTGATCGGCAATGCGCTGCGCTACGGAGGCAGCACCGCACTGCGGCTGTCCGCGCGCGACGGCGCGCTCAGGATCACGGTGGACGACGCCGGCGACGGCGTCCCGGAAGCGGAGCGGTCCGCGGTATTCGAACCGTTCTACCGGCTGGAGGCTTCGCGGAACCGTTCCGGAGGCGGCAGCGGCCTCGGCCTGACGATCGCGCGTCAGATCGTGGAGGATCATGGCGGACGCATCACAATCGGGGAAAGCCCCCAGGGAGGCGCGCGGGTCCTCGTCACGCTGCCATCGGCTCCGGCAGAAGCGTCCGCGACAACGTGATCGCCATATGGATGCAAACGCATCTTGTTTTTCCCGCTGTTCTGTCCATATGATGATGCGAAACCCGTTTTTCGCGCCATGCCCGATCCGGACGGCGCAGCAAGGAGACACATATGTCGATCCGCCCAGTCACTTCTCTCAGCCACGCCAAGCCCACGATGGAAGGCGCAGGCGTCGAACTCCACCGCGTTTTCGGCTTCGGCGACACCAGCGAGTCCGATCCGTTCCTGCTGCTGGACGATTTCCGCAACGACGATCCGCGCGCCTACAAAGCGGGCTTTCCCTGGCATCCCCATCGCGGCATCGAGACGATTACCTACGTGCTCGCAGGCAACGTCACCCATCAGGACAGCCTGGGCAATGCAGGCACGCTCGGGCCGGGATCGGTGCAATGGATGACCGCAGGTTCCGGCATCCTGCACCAGGAGATGCCCGAAGGCGACCCCGCCGGCCGGATGCACGGCTTCCAGCTCTGGGCCAACCTGCCGTCCTCGCAGAAGATGACGGCTCCGCGCTATCAGGACATCGGCGCCGCGGACATCCCTGAAGTGACGGACGACGACGGCGTGACCGTGCGCGTCATAACCGGCTCATTCTGGGGCAAGAAGGGACCTGTCGACGGCATCGCAACCGATCCGCAATATCTCGACGTGACCGTGCCGCCCCGCCGGACCAAGAGGTTCAAAATCGACACCTACCGGACTGCATTCGCCTACATCTTCGAAGGCTCCGGCCGCTTCGCCGACGCATCAAAGCCTGTTGGCGTCTTGACCGAAAAGGAGGTCATGGGCGAGGAGGTCCTCATGCGCGACAATACCGGCAACCGGACGCTCGTCCGCTTCGGTACTGGCGACGAAGTCAAGGTCGAGGCCGGCGATGAAGGCATCCGCTTTCTGCTGGTTTCCGGTATGCCGATCCGCGAACCTGTCGCTTGGCACGGGCCTATCGTGATGAACACGCGCGAAGAACTCATGCAGGCCATGCAGGATCTGCGCACCGGCAATTTCATCCGCGCCGCCCATTAGCCGGCCGAAGGCCGGGCAAGCGCAGCACCGTCGCGCAAGGCGTTCCGGCGGTATATTCTCAACCGCCGGACGTCACCATGCCGCCAAATTCAGGCAAGGGAGCGGAGCCTTGTCATGCGCCCATCTCCGTGATGCGCATGAACAGCGGATGAACGAATTCGACCGCTGCGCGTTGTATGTGAAAGAGCCATATTTTGCCGCATCATGCAGATCCGGGCGGCATCACCGCCGAGGATCAGATGACGGGAGCATCGACGCCGATGGGATTGTCCGAACAAGAGGATATGCCGGTAAAAACGGATTGCATAAACTGCCCGCTACGAATGATCGAATGTTTTCGCCCGTTCTCGGAGGACGAACTCGAATTCATCAGGAAATTCAAGGTTGGCGAATTTCACGTGGAGGCCGGTGCGTCCATCGCTTCCGAGGGCGCGAACCTGGAGCATCTCTACACGGTGCTCGAAGGCTGGGCTTTCCGCTACAAGACCTTGCAGAACGGCAATCGCCAGATCCTCAATTTCGCCCTGCAGGGCGATTTCATAGGGCTGCAAGGCTCGATGTTCGGCGAACTCGATCATTCCGTAGACGCCCTTACGGACATGACGCTGTGCGTGTTCACGCGCAAGAAAATCTGGGAGCTTTTCACCTCTCACCCGAGCCTCGCTTTCGACGTCACCTGGCTGGCGACGCAGGAGGAGCGGATGCTCGGCGCGCATCTTACCGCCGTCGGGCAGCGGACGGCGCGCGCCCGCATCGCCTTCCTTTTGCTGCATCTTTACCGCCGCTGCGAGCCGGTGAAGCTGGCCGGGGCGAACCGCATGTTCGTGCCCTTCAACCAGCAGCACCTTGCCGACCTGCTCGGGCTGTCGCTCGTCCACACCAACAAGACGCTGAAGCGGATGGAGGCGGCGAAGCTGCTGTCCTGGAACAAGGGCGTCGTGGTGTTTCTCAATCAAAAGGCGCTGATCGAGATTGCCGATTTCGACGAGGAAAAAGTCACGGGACGGCCCTTCATCTGATGCGAAAACTACGCCGGCGGAGAGCGTTTCGTCTGAAACCCCGCTCAGACCGTGTCCTTGAACGCGGCGGCGATTTCCCCGCGGCCAGGATCGGCGGAGCCGTCGGCGACGGTGCGCGAGACGGGAAGCAGCATTGTGCAGACCAGACCCTCGCGGGCGAAATCGAGCGCGACCTGGCCGCCGAGGGCCTGGCCCACCACGCGCTCCAGCAGCATCCGCCCGAAGCCGCTTTCCTCGCTCGCCTCCACGGGCGGGCCGCCGACCTCCCGCCAGACTAGCCGCAGCATGGCTTCTTCCTGCGCTGAACCATTCGCCGCGCCTCCTGGCTGCAGAGACCAGCCGATCTCGATATGGCCGTCCGCCTCGGACAGCGCGCCGTATTTGGCCGCATTCGTCGCCAGCTCGTGAAAAGCCAGCCCGAGGTTCTGAACCGCGACGGCGGTGAGGAGAATATCCGGCCCGTCGAGGCGGATCCGGTCGGAGCCGACTTCCGAGAGCACGGCAAGCTGGCCTTCGAACAGTTTCTGCATCGACGTCCCGCTCCAGTCGTCGTTGACGAGCAGGTCATGCGACTTCGCGATGGCCTGCAGGCGGGCGGTGAGCTGGGCGACGAAAACGTCGATGTCCTTCGTGCGCAGTGCGGTCTGCCGGACAATGCTCTGCAGAACCGCCAGCAGGTTCTTCGAGCGATGCGTGACCTCGCGCATCAGAAGCTCCTGCCGGCTCTGGTCGCGCTTCTGCGCGGTGATGTCGACCGCGCAGGAGAGCGTGCCGATTATATGTCCGTATTCGTCGTAATCGGGCTGCGTGCGGAGCATATACCAGTAGGTTGCGTGCGGATGGCTCACGCGCACTTCGGCGGACTGCTCCTCTCCGGACTTTATCGCCGCCTTCTTGATCTCCGAGATGGTCAGAGCGACTTCCGGGGAAAAAACGTCATGATCGGTCTTGCCGATGAAGGCGCTTTCGTCGGCGTGAGCTGGGGCGTTGAAAATCCAGGTGTACTCCCCGTCATTGTTCTGGTGAAAAATCGTGATCGGGGAGCCGAGCAGCGCCAGCCGCATCTGGCGGTTTGCGCGCTCAAGCTGATAGGCGCCCTTGACGAGTTCCTTCTCCAACTGGGTTTTTGCGGCCGCCAGGTCGTCGCGTTCGAGCAGCAGCAGCTGGGTCTCGGAAAGCGAGGCGAGCAGCTTCTTGTGCTGGGCCGCCTGCCGCACGAAGGGCCAGGCCATCGCGCTCGCCATAAGGATGACCGCCGGCGGCGTCAACCGGATAAGCAACTCGAAGGGAGTGTCGCTGACGTCGGGGAGAACGATCGGAGCGACGATCCCCACCGTGACAAGGATCATGCCGGCGGCAAAGAGCAGGACCGCGGTCCTGAAGCGCGGATGCAGGTTCACCTGGCGGTAGATCGCCGCGATGATCGTGACCGCGACCGCAAGGAAAGCGGCGCCCATCAGCAGTTGCGAGGCGAGGGTCAAAGACAGCATGTCGGGCGTCCCGATGCGGCGGCGGCGCCGGATGCGCGCCGTGCAAAAGAAAAGCGGGCCGCGCGAGGCGACCCGCAATTCAGACAGGCTTTGCGCCTTTGCATTAAACGGGCGGGCTCCGGCCCCGCACCACCTGGGCGATGATCGACACCAGGAACAGGGCCAGGAATACGAAGAATAAGATTTTCGCGATGCCTGCCGCACCCGCCGCAATACCGCCAAATCCGAAGACTGCTGCGATAATCGCGACGATAAAGAATACCAGGGCCCAACTGAGCATAGTCAACTCCATCATTGTTGCCAGTGTGGAGAAAACGCATCGCTGGCCTTCCGGTTCCCGAAACCCGTAAACGGCGCTCAGGCCGCCACTTCTCCTCTGCCCGCCTTCTGATCGAAGAACAGCGCCTGCGAGGTGATCGCCTTGACGACATTCGGATCGAAGGGCTTGGTGATAAGAAAAGCCGGCTCCGGTTTCTCGCCCGTCAGCAGCCGCTCCGGAAAAGCGGTGATAAAGACGATCGGCGCGGCGAATGCGTTCAGCATGTCGTTGACGGCGTCGATGCCGGAACTGCCGTCAGCAAGCTGGATGTCGGCCAGCACAAGACCGGGCCGTTTCTCAATAGCCAGCTTGACAGCTTCCGTATGTGTGCTCGCGACGCCGATGACGGCGTGGCCGATCTCCTGCATCGCGGCTTCGAGATCCATCGCGACCAGCGGCTCGTCCTCGATAATCAGGACGTCGGTGCGAATCTGATCGGCGATTTCGCGCGTGGCCTGATCGATCAGCGCATTGACCTCTCTCAGTTCGGCATCGAGAATGCGGGCTGTTTCGGCGGTGCTGAACCCTTCCATGCTGATGAGCAGGAAGGCTTGCCGGGATTTCGGGGTCAGAGCCTGCAGATTGCGATCCGCGGCAGCCGCGGCAGGATTGAAGCCTGCAGGATCGGCGCTGGCATTGACGGGAACCGAGTTCCAGAGCTTGAGAAACGCCGCATAGAGCGCGGTCTTCGGACTCTCATAAACGTCGAGAACCGAACGATCCGCAATCAGCGCTTCCAGCGTCTGCATGATGTAGGCGTCCCCGCTTTCCTGACTTCCGCACAGCGCCCGCGCGAAGCGGCGCGCATAGGGAAGATGGGATCGCAAGTCATTGACAACGGTGTTCATTCTTGTCCTCGATTCACACATATTCTGTTTTATGATCTGAAACTATCACCCGGCAGAAAAAATCGTCTATAAAATTAGACATAGCGGAACATTGAAAAGCGGGGTGCGTTCTATGTTCGAACGGCGAACCTGTTCATGTCAGGTTCAGATACTAACACTCTGAGAAAATGGAATATGCAGCTTGTGGTGAATAAACAAAAGACACTTTCGGGGAAAGCAAACAAGGTCATAAATCAGCAAGTAGGCAATAAGCTGAAGCAGATTTATGCCGATATTGTGGCGGAGCCTGTGCCGGATCGTTTGATTGACCTTCTTGATCAGCTTGAGTCGAACAACAATATTGATGATGAGCCGAAAAGATCAGACGATCAGAAAGACAAAGCTTAATATGGCGTTTCGCGACGATCTTATCAAAATCATCCCTAGCCTTAGAGCCTTCGCCTTTTCGCTCTGCGGAGCTCGCGACAGGGCTGACGATCTCGTTCAGGAAACCCTGACGAAAGCCTGGGCGAACCGGCAGAGCTTCCGGCCGGGCACGAATTTCAAAGCCTGGATGTTCACGATTCTGCGTAACCATTATTATTCGCAGCTCAGAAAGGCCAAACGGGAGGTTTCCGACAGCGAAGGGACCTTCGTTGAGTCTCTGGCCGTCCATCCGGAGCAACAGGGGCGCATCGACCTGGCCGATATGGAAAAGGCGCTGGGTATGCTGACCGACGAGCAGCGCGAAGCGCTCATTCTCGTGACGGCCGAAGGACTGTCCTATGACGAAGCCGCGATAATCTGCGGCTGCGCGGTTGGCACGGTGAAAAGCCGCATCAACCGGGCGCGGGCGCGGCTCGCACAGATCCTGGACCTGTCCAGCGTCAGCGAATACGGCCCGGACAGCCATATCGCCAGCATCATCGCCAGGGACGTCTCCGCCTCCGCGGCCTGACGCCGTTCAGACCACCGCCAGGACGGCGTATAGCGAAGCTGCCCCGATCGCATAGCCTGCAAGCACCAGATAACCGTCCTTCAGCATCAGTCCAAGGCTCAGCAGCGTCAACGCCGCAGCCGGAATTGCCGCTGCAAACGGGACGAAGGCAAGCGGAAACATCGTCAGTGCGAACAGGATCGCCACGGGCGGAATGCCGTAGCTCCAGGGTTTGACAGTGAGCGGGACGAGACGGGGCCCGATCCATCTCTCGACGGCGCCGACCGCCGGCCGCGCCATTCGCAGACCCTTTTCGAGCGCGCTGCGCGGGAAGCTGACCGCCCGGATGCGTTCCGGTAGCCAGGGCTTTCCATGTGACAGCAGCATCTGACCGGCAATCAGTATGATGAGGAGAGCCATCGCCATCGAAGCGCCGGGGATCGCGCCGGTCGGCCCGAGGGCAAGAAGGGACGGGATCAGCAGCAGCGGCCCGTAAGAACGGTTGTCGAACGCAGACAGAAGATCTGCGACCGTCACATTCTCATCCTCGCCCGCTTCCCCGAGCCGGTCGATGATCTGCAGCAGGGAATGCGGGGAGCGTTGCTCGCCAAGTGCTTGCTCCGTCTCATGCGTTTCGGTCATCAATCCGTTCCATTCAGCCCGGTCACGCGCACGCCGCCTTCCTCATGGAACAGGGGCGGCTTTCGAGCGTTTCAAACATGAACGCGAAAATCACCAATAATATGAGCGAATTGATCTTTTTGACCTCAAAGCAATTTTCGATATTTTAACTTTGCAAAAATTCATGAATACAATTTTGTCAGAATAATGGCTGAAAAAATTCAATAGAACGAAAAAATTTTACTGGAACATTTTCTGATTTCTTGTGTTTTACAACCAATCGTCGGGTTTACCCCGATGGGAATTCAAACCAGGAGAACTCATATGACTGGAAAAACCATACTTTCAGGCGCCGTCATCGCAGCCATGCTTGCCGCTGGAGGCGTCAGCATCGCTCAGACGCAGACCGAAACGGAAAACCGGATGCAGACGCAGACGCAGATGGAGAACCGTGCGGTTGAATTCATTTCCCAGCAGCAGGCCGGCGAAGTGCTGGCCACGGCCATGATCGGGCTCAATGTCCATAGCGCCGCTGAAGAGAATATCGGCAGCGTCAACGATCTGGTTGTCGGCCCGAATGGGAATGTTACCGGCGCGGTTATCGGCGTTGGTGGATTTCTGGGCATAGGCGAAAAGAATGTCGCCATCTCCTACGACGACATGCGGCTGGAATCCGAAGACGATGAGGTCGTCGTAAGGCTGGCAGCTACGAAAGCCGAGCTGGAAGCTGCGCCAGACTATCGCGGCATCGACAATGAGCCGTTAAGCGTGAGCAAGAAACTGACCGATCAGGCTATCGAGCAGTACAACAAGGCCAAGGAACAGGCGTCCAAGGCTTACCAGGATGCGAAAGAACGCGTCAGCAACTAAGGCTGCGCACGCATTCAAGTTTGAAAAAATCTGACTGAAGGAGATACGCCATGAATTGGGATCAGGTCGAAGGCAACTGGAAACAGCTCAAGGGCCGCGTCCAGCAGTCCTGGGGCAAGCTCACCGATGACGATCTGGACAAGATCGAAGGACGCCGCACCGAACTGGTCGGCAAACTTCAGGAACGCTACGGCATCGCCAAGGAAGACGCCGAGCGGCAGGTCGAGCGGTGGCTGAACGAGGGCGGCAGCCCGTAAGTTCCTACCAGAACCGAAACTGCACATCGCCGCGGCTGCAATCGCAGCCGCGGCTTTTTATATTTCAGAAGCGTACCACCCCGCGGATGCTCTCGCCGGAATGCATCAGATCAAACGCCCTGTTGATCTCCTCCAGCGGCATGACATGCGTAATCATCGGGTCGATCTCGATCTTGCCGTCCATGTACCAGTCGACGATCTTGGGAACCTGGGTGCGCCCCTTCGCGCCGCCAAACGCGGTCCCTTTCCAGACGCGGCCTGTCACGAGCTGGAACGGGCGCGTGGAGATTTCCTGACCGGCTCCGGCAACGCCGATGATGATGCTCTCGCCCCAACCCTTGTGGCAGCATTCGAGCGCCTGGCGCATCACGTTGACATTGCCGATGCATTCGAAGGAGTAATCCGCGCCGCCCTTGGTCAGATCGACGAGATAGGGGGACGAGATCGCCCTGAACCTCGCTCGGATTGACGAAATGCGTCATGCCGAAACGCTCGCCCCATTCCTTCTTCTTCGGGTTCGTGTCGACACCCACGATCATGTTCGCGCCGACCATCTTCAGCCCCTGGATGACGTTCAGGCCGATGCCGCCCAGGCCGAAGACGACGCAGTTCGCGCCCGCTTCGACTTTCGCCGTGTTGATGACCGCGCCGATGCCGGTCGTCACACCGCAGCCGATATAGCAGATCTTGTCGAAA
>CAYOUE010000046.1:0-19077 GCA_964407075.1 uncultured Hyphomicrobiaceae bacterium | reverse complement strand
GCTCGGCAGCCGGTAGCCGGCCCACCGCGCGAAGGCGTCGGCCTCGTAATAGCTGACATGGCAGACCGGGCGTGCGGGATCGACGGGCAAAAGGCCGCGAAGGCTCATCTGGCACCAGGCACCGTCACGCCTTTCCCAGTAAAGCGGCGCGGTCCAGCCCTCGGACTGAACCGTAGCCCAGCCGTCGGAGAGCCAGAGCGTCGATGTCTCATAGCCCCTGTCGGCCATGAACTGCATCCATTCGCCGTTCGTCACCAGCCGGTCGGCGAGGCGGAACGGGCGGATGAGCTGATCGTGCCGGGGGTTTTCATTGTCGTAGGAAAAGCCGTTCCCGTCATGGCCGACCGGCATGACGCCGCCTTCGAACGCCGTCCAGCCGAGCGGTGCGGTCCGCGCCGGCGCACGGGCTGCGGTTTCCGGCTCCTCGCGGTAGGCCGGGCGCAGCGGATTGCCTGCGAAAGCCGCGAGGCAGTCGGTCAGCATGAGTTCCTGATGCTGCTGCTCGTGATTGACGCCGAGTTCGATGAGCGCCAGCGCCTCCGCGGACGGGCCGCCTTCGCCGCGCTCCAGAAACGCCTCCAGCGCCCGATCCACATGCTCGCGGTAGGCCATGACTTCGGCATGGCTCGGCCGCGTCAGCAGGCTGCGCTTCGGTCGCGGCTGGCGCGGCCCGACGGTTTCGTAGTAGGAATTGAAACAATAGCCGAAGCGCTCGTCGAAAACCCGGTATTCCGGATCGTGAGGCTTGAGGACGATCTCCTCGAAGAACCAGGTGGTGTGCGCGAGATGCCATTTCGCCGGACTGGCGTCGTCCATGGCCTGAACGATCTGTTCCTCCTCGCTCAACGGATCCGTGATCCAGAGCGAAACTTTCCGGGTCTGAAACATACGGCTGCCGAGATCCGCAGGCGCAGTTGCGGGACTGGAGAATGTCATTTCGTCGAGGGGCATGGGAACCTGCTTCCTTGCCAGGTGGGTTTTACCAATCCGCCATAATTACGGCCAGATAAGCGGCGAAGACGCACTCATGAAAGAGAACAATAGTAGAACATACGAAGACGTCAACCGAAGTGAACGGGAATTTTTACCGTGCACGCAACCTGAAGACGCCGTCGCGAGCCAGATCGCGCGCGGCGTGGCGCGGCGTCTGCGCGCCATGAACCAGGCCGTCATCGCGGAGCTTGCGCTGGCGGACGGACGGCGCTGCGACCTGATCGCGCTGGACAGCCAGGGAACGATTGCGATTGTGGAAATCAAATCCTCCGTCGCCGATTTTCGCGCCGACCATAAGTGGCCCGACTATCTGAACTGGTGCGACCGCTTCTATTTCGCGGTCGGCGCCGGCTTTCCGCTCGACCTCATACCCGAGGATTGCGGACTGATTCTGGCCGACCGTTTTGGCGCCGAGATCTTGCGGGACTCCCCGGAGGACCGGCTTGGCCCTGCGCGCCGCAAGGCCATAACGCTGCGTTTCGCCAGAGCCGCCGCCTTCCGGCTTCACGACCACAACGATCCCGAAAGCCGTTCGGTTCCGCTGATCTGACAGGCTTATGAACGCCTTTAGCGCAGATATGTCTTTTATCTCTTGATCTCGAAAGGCTATTTTATTCTTTTACGCGCTAAACGCCGCTCTGGCGGAATGCGCGCAACGGAGCCTCAGCTAGGACGCGGTCATATGAAAATCTGTATTTTTGGAGCGGGCGCAGTGGGCGGCTATCTGGCCGGCACGATGAAACGGAGCGGAGCCGACGTTTCGCTTGTCGTGCAAGGGCCGGACCTCGACGCGATCCGCAGCCGCGGCCTGAGGATCCGTGAGGGCGGGTCCGAGACGCAGGCCGATGTGCGCGCGGCCGGGACGCCGTCCGAACTCGGACCCCAGGATTGCGTGATCCTCGCGCTCAAGGCGCATGAAAGCTGGGAAGCTGCGGAAAGCCTCGCGCCGATGCTTGGCGGCGACACGATGGTCGTTACGCTGCTGTCCGGCGTGCCCTGGTGGTATTTCTACGGCTTGCCGGGCCAGTACGCCAATATCAGGCTGGAAAGCCTCGATCCCGGCGACCGGCAGTGGCGGGCCATCGGGCCGGAGCGCATCATCGGCTGCACGCCCTATGTCGTGGCGGAGCGCGTCGAGCCCGGCGTGATCCAGTATGTCGAAGGCGAGAATTTCGGCCTCGGCGAACCCAACCGCAAGGAAACCGACCGCATCAAGACGCTGGCGGGCGTCTTCTCCGACGCCGGTCTCAAGCCGCGCATCTATCCGGAAATCCGCAACGACATCTGGCTGAAATTGTGGGGCAATCTCTGTTTCCATCCCATCTCGGCGCTGACCCGCGCCCCGCTCGACGCCATCGCGCTGGATCCGGCGACGCGGTCGGTGGCGCGCAACATGATGCAGGAGGCGGAGCGCATCGGGCGGCGGCTCGGGGTACATTTCCGCGTCGATATCGAGCGCCGGATCAACTCCGCGGCCGAGCTTAAGGGCCAGCGCACGGCGATGCTTCAGGACCTGGAGCGCGGCGAGACACTGGAGCTTGACGCTATCCTGAGCGCCGTGCGCGAGATGGGCCGGATCGTAGATCTGGACACACCCTATATTGACTGCGTGCTCGGCCTCACCCAGCAGATGGGCCGCATGGCGGGCGTCTATCCGGCCTTTCCCGACGCCGCGACGATCACCGACGCCGAACGCCACGTCGCCGATTAAGGCCTGGCGCCGAAGACGACGGTCACGCGCAGATCGTCGCCGCCCCGCAGCGGGCGGACCGAGACGTCGGCGCCGTGCCGCCGGATCTGGAAGTCGGCGCTCGATCCCTTCAGCCGCAGATCCTTGATGAGCACCTCGTCCAGAAATTCAGGCAGACGCGGATTTCGCAGACGCACCTCGCGCGCGCCAGGATCGAATTCCAGGCCGAGCGCTGCCTCCAGAAAGGCGAAAGGCGCGCCCGCGGCCCAGGCCTGCGGCGCGCAGGCGACCGGATAGAGCGTCGGCCCGCGTCCCTTGCCGCGCTGGAAACCGCAGAACAGCTCCGGCAGGCGTCGCAGGTCCATATACCCCGCCGCTTCCATGATTCCGGTGAAAACCCGCTCCACGGCGTCATGCGCGCCGTAGCGGGCGAGGCCCAGCGCGATCAGCGAGTTGTCATGCGGCCAGATCGAGCCGTTGTGATAGGACATCGGATTGTAGCGCGACTCGTCATTGGCGATGGTGCGGATGCCCCAGCCCGAGAAGAAGCGCGGCCGCATGAGTTCGCTGGCGACGATTGCGCCGCGGTCGGGGCGGACGATGCCGGAGAACAGCAGCTGACCGGCGTTGGAGGAGCGGACGCGGCAGGGATTCTTCTCCCCGTCGAGCGCCAGCGCGTAGGTTTGCAGGTCGGGCAGCCAATAGGCTTCCTCGAAACGTTCGGCGAGCCGGTCGGCCTCGGCGTTGAGCTGCTGGGCGTGGTCGTAATGTCCGAGCAGGCGAGCGCAGCGGGCCATGCGGCGCTTGGCCTCGAAGATGTAGCCCTGCACTTCGCACAGCGCGAGCGGCCCCTTGGCGAGCCTGCCGTCGCTGTGAAAGACGCTGTCGTGAGAGTCCTTCCAGCACTGGTTGGCGAGGCCGTCATCCGTGGCGCGCTGATATTCGACGAAACCGTCGCCGTCGGGGTCGCCGGGGCCGTCGATCCATTGCAGCGCCGCAATCGCCGAAGGCCACAATTCGCGCAGCGTGTCCATGTCTCCGGTGCGTTCGACATAGCGCCCGAGCAGCACGAGGAAAAGCGGCGTGGAGTCGACGGCGCCGTAATAATGGGCAAAAGGTACTTCGCCTGTCGCGGCCATCTCGCCGCCGCGCATCTCATGCAGGATCTTGCCGGGCTGGGCGTCCGAGGCGGCGATCGTCTCGGTGGCCTGGAAGCGCGCGAGACGGCGGAGCACGCCCCTGGCGATCGACGGATTGAACCACAGCAGTTGCAGCGCCGTTATCATGCCGTCGCGCCCGAAAGTGGTCGAGAACCAGGGAATGCCCGCATAGGGGTACTGTCCGTCCGGCGTGCCGGTGAACAGCATCGACAGGTCGGCCATCGAACGCGACAGGATCTCATTGAAAATGTCGTTCGACGTTTCGATGGTCGTTGCCTCGCGGATCGGCGCGCGGAGCTGACGGCGCGCGGCGAGGAATCCGGCGATGAATCTGACCGGCCTTTCGTCCGCGGGCTTGTCGCAGCCGGCGGTGATGAAGAAGGCCTTTTCCTCGTCCGGCTTCAGCTCGATGTTGAACGCGGCCGAGTTGGTCGTGATCTCGTTCGGGGCGGGATCGAACATCAGCGTGGTGCGGCGCGTCTTCCTGTCGAGGCCGATATAGGTCAGCACGACGGTGTCCGGCGCTGCGATATGGCGTTTCATGATGCCGCGCTGATCGCGCCGCATTCCGCGCACCTCGAAGATGTCGGCGAAATCGCTGCCGAAATAGGCGGTCGCGCCAAGCTTCACGGGCGTTTCGCCGTAATTCTTGAAGGTCACGCGCTGATAGGCGGTGTCTTTCCAGATGAAGACGTTGCGCGTGATGTGGACCGTATCCTTCTGCAGGACCAGTTCGCCGTCGGCGAAGATGTCTGGATTGGTCAACTCGACGGTCAGCAGCGAATTGTCGTCGCGTACGTTCGAGCCGAGCAGCATCGGCTGCACGCCGTCAATGACGATTTCCAGATAGGACAGGAAGCGAGTGTCGCGGTGGAACAGTCCGTCCTGGCCGCCAGCCGAGGCGCCGAGATCGCCGTGACTGTCCAGCACGATGAAAGCGTCGTCATGCTTGAGCGTACGGCGCGCGCGGGCGGTCTGCACCCGCGCGGATATGTAGAACGGGGTTTCCGAGAACCCGTCAGGACTTTTCTGCGTCTCCAACAAGCTCTCGGCAGTCATGTCTCTCCCGGCGTCAGTTCAGACTTTGCGTATGCCTCCCTGCCCGCAGATGGCCTGCGGCTACGCGGCTGTGGGCCGGGCGATCCTGCTGCGAAAGCAGCTTGTAATAGATGTTGACGTAGTCCTTGGCCATGCGCGCAGCAGAAAAACGTTCCTCGAACCGGCGCCGGACCTGACGGCGGTCTAGAGTAACGGTTTGCCTGAGAACGCTCACTGCCTCGTCTTCGCTATCCACAATATATCCGGACAGTCCTTCATCTATAACCTCGGGAACTGAACCGTTTCTGAACGCCAGAACCGGCGTGCCGCAGGCCATCGACTCGATCATGACGAGGCCGAACGGTTCCGGCCAGTCGATCGGGAACAGCATGGCGCGGGCGTTGCCCAGAAATTCGGGCTTCTGCCGGTCGTTGATCTCGCCGATGAACTCGACGCCCGGCAGGGAGAGCATGGGCTTGATCTCGTGCTCGTAATATTCCCGGTCGGCCTTGTCGACCTTCGCCGCTATCCGGATCGGGATGCCGGCGGCGCGCGCGATGCGGATGGCTCGGTCGACGCGCTTCTCCGGAGAGATCCGGCCTAGGAACGCCACATAATCGCCTGAAGGCTTGAGGTTCGGCGTATGCAGATCGATCGGGAGGCCGTGATGCACGGTCCCCGCGAAATTGGCGCTGGCGACCGGACGGCGCTGGGCGTCGGAGATGGATACGAGCGGCAATTCCGGAAATGCGGCGTAAAGCGTCTTCAGATCCGACACGTCCTGCCGCGAGTGCAGCGTGGTCACGGTCTTGTCGCCGATGTCCTTGAAGAGCGGGAACTGGAAGTAATCAATGTGGAAGTGAATGATGTCGAACTCGTCCGCGCGTTCGCGGACCTTGTCGATCATGGTCATGTAGTAGGGGAACTGGTCCTTGACGTCGGCGTCGAGCCGCAGCGCCATGCGCGCGCACGGCACGAGTTCCGCAGCGGTCGTGGAGTCGCCGCTCGCGAACAGGGTGACGTCGTGCCCCAACCTGACCAGTTCATCGGTCAGATAGGAGACGATTCGCTCCGTCCCCCCATAGAGCCTCGGCGGAACGCTCTCGATGAGGGGGCTGACTTGCGCAATTTTCATGTGTGTCATCCATCCTTGCAACATTCCTCACCGGAACAGGAATAAAGAGCAATTGCTCCGAAATGAGGGCAGTTTAAGAAGGGATGCTGTAGCATAATAGGACGTAAAAAATACGTAAAAAAAAGATCCTTCCAGAACGATGTAATTGAATAATCCTCACATACTTATAGTTGGATAAAAACTTGCCAAGTATTGAGAATAAAATAATATTTATTGAATTTTAATGTAATGTAAAGCGTATCCACTGGTAAATATGTCAAAAATGCGGCGTTTTGCACCAGGATGGCACAGTCTTGCCCGATGCCGCGCAATGTTGTCCCAACGGGCAGGGCCTGTTTTAACCGGTCATGAAAATCCGCGCGTGCAAAGGCCGCAAAGCGCGTTCGCGCATTCACTGCTCGTCCGATTTCTCTTTCGCGTACAAGATCAGATGTTCGAGCAGTTCCGCGGTCCGGGAGACAGAGGAGCGCACGCTTTCGAGCATCTCCGGCACACGCGCGACATCGACCCCGTCGGCAATTTCCAGAGCGGCGTGCTGAGCGTTCTCGACAAGCGCTGTGAGAAGTTTCTGGTGATCGAGGCCGGCTTCGTCTTCAAAGCGGCGAGACCGGATCTCGCGATATTGCACGATCCCTTCCTGAAGGAGCCGCCTTGCGCTTTCTACAGCCTTGCGCTCCGTTACGTCCACGAACATGAGGACGAAGCCGGAGACCCTGCCCTGCGGCGAAATCACAGGATCGGCCCTGAGCAGAAGCGTTTTCGGGCTTCCGCCCGTCTCCAGTCCGAACTCGCCGCGTATCGGACGGCGGTTTCTCAGCATATCCATCAGGCGTTCGCGGAACTCGGCCGGCTGCGAGAACAGGGGCGCGATCTCCTTGATGTTGCCGAACTTGTAGCGGGGGGCGTCCGATAATTCCTGGAAAGCCTCGTTGGCAAGAATGATATCGCCGTTGGAATCGGCAATGATGAGCAGATCGTCAGAGGGACGCACTTGTCTGGTCAGTTCCTCCATCTGATCCTTGATGATCAGAATGCGCAGCGAGCGGAACTGCAGCACGATGTCGGAAACCGTTTCCCCGATCATCGCAGCCATCGCCAGGTCGGCCGGGCTCCAGGGCTCGCATGTGCCTTCGACGAGTTGCTGCCATTTCGCGAAAGACCGTCTGGGGGAGAGGTCCGAAGGATCTTCTCCAATGATGAAAGGCTTGTACGGATTGCCGCCCCAGGTCACCGTATGGATCCGCTCCGGCCTGAACCATATGAGATACTCGCCCGGATAGTTCGAAACCGGCACCGCGATCAGCCCGCTCGCAACCGGCGTCAGGCTGGCGAAATCCGGTTCGTCCACGCCCAGGGACGTCGTCGTGATGACACGCTCGGCCCTGCCGTCGAGCCAGCGGCCGATCTCGCGCAGCTTGTGCGTGCCCGGAACTTCTCCGGTGCTGAATATCTGGTTTTCATACAGCAGCGCCGCCCCTGTCGCGTTCAGCGGGGTCAGCAGCGGTTCGGGCGTCGCAAACAGACCGCTCTTCCAGTCGCCTTCCCGTGAGATTGCCTCGTTCATCCGGTCCTCGAGCCGGCGCACGGAAAGCTCGTGCTGAGCGCGCGCGAAGCTTTCGAGTGCCGCGATCCGCGTGGCGATAGTCTCCGCCAGCAACTCGCAAACGGCGCGCAGCTCGTATTGCAAGGATCGCACCTTGTAATGATGACACGCAATGAGTCCCCAAAGCCTTCCGCCGACGACCAGAGAGGCCACAAGCGTTGCGCCGACGCCCATATTCTTAAGATACTGGATATGCATGGGCGACATGCTGCGCAGGAAGCAGAGCGACATGTCGAGTTCTTCGCCCGTCCCGGCCAGATAGCGTGGAACGAGCGGTACCGGCTTGTATTCGACGTCGGCCAGCATTCTCATGCGGTTGCGCTCGTAAAGGATGCGCGCGATCTGGGGAATGTCGGACGCCGGATACCAGTTGCCGAGATAGGGCTCGAGCTCTGGCTCGCGCTCCTCGGAGAAGACCTGCCCGTGGCCGTCCTCGTCGAAGCGGTAAAGCATGACGCGGTCATAGCCGGTGAGTCCCTTCACTATGCGTGCGGCCTCGTTGCACAGCCCGCGCAGGGATGGCGCAGCCAGGATCCTGAGGATGGCGCGCTCGACGTCGCGGGTGAGGTCGATCGGAGGGCCGGCCTGCTCAAGCTCTATCACCAGGCCGCCGCCGCGCGGACGGTGAAGCAGGGCGTTGAACTCCTTGCCCTTGGCGCCGACCTTGCAGCGCAGGGCGCGCGGTATGGTTCTGAGCGACTCGGTCAGCACGGGCCTTATCCGCTCCAGCAGGCCGCTGTCGATTTCGCTGAGCGGCCTTCCGATCAGGGTGCCGCTGATGCCGAGAAAGGCGGATGCGTTCGCGCTGGCCTGCACGACGAAATATCCCGGCTCCTGGACGGTCAGCAGCGCGCCATGCGGCTGGATCGAACCTGCAAGCTGGATCTGCTCTCGCTCGCAATTCGAAAGGTCGGCCTTCCCGAAAGCAGGCGGCATTGCGAATCGCGGCGTCATGGGTTTCCTCCCGTATCCCTGAATATCCCTCAAAGACAAACGGCGGCGTTTGTTCCCGGCTGCAAAACCCGGGTGCGGTTCCTTGTCGCTTCGCCTGAAGTCGACAGGCCGGCTGCTTTGCGATCCAAGGCTTTCTTTTCTCACTTGCGGCGCTGACCTGTCAAAAGCTAAACATTGATGGAACATTATGGAAATGATTTCGGGCAAGAGTACCGGAGGCGTGCGCGCAAGGACGAAGCTGCGGGATGCTCCGTGCCGCAGCCTGTAACGATCTGACAAAAGAGTTTACTGGCCGCCCTTTCGTCCGGATGCTAATCACCTTGCCGTGGCTGCAATCCAGCCGAGATCAGGTCTTGTATACATTGCCCGGACATCAAGACTTGGCAGCTATATTCTGCAAATAAAGTTTGCACATCCCGGCAAATCTTATAGATTTATCTGTTGAAAAAACAAATACAGGCGCGTGGGGATTCATGTCCAGATCACTCTTCGGCACGGACGGCATACGCGGCAGGGCCAATTCCGGCGCGATGACGGCCGAAGTCGCCATGAAGGTCGGCATGGCTGCAGGGCACATCTTCCGGAACGGCAATCACCGCCACCGCGCCGTGATCGGCAAGGACACGCGCCTGTCCGGCTATGCCATCGAATCCGGCCTGATGTCGGGCTTCACCTCGGCCGGAATCGACGTGTTCCTGCTCGGCCCGATGCCCACGCCCGCCGTCGCCATGCTGACGCGCTCGCTGCGCGCCGATCTCGGCGTGATGATCTCCGCCTCCCACAACCCCTATCACGACAATGGCATCAAGATTTTCGGGCGCGACGGCTTCAAGCTCTCCGACGCCATCGAGAAGGAAATCGAGGAGATGGTCGGCGGCGACTGTTCCGCCCTGCTCGCGCCTCCGGACGGCATGGGGCGCGCCAAGCGGGTCGAAGGCGCGTTCGAGCGTTATATCGAATACGCCAAGCGCACGCTGGACCGTTCGATCCGGCTCGACGGCCTCAAGGTCGTCATCGACTGCGCGCATGGGGCGGGCTACCGAGTCGCGCCGCAATCGCTCTGGGAGCTGGGCGCGGACGTCATCACGCTCGGCGCCGCGCCCGACGGCTTCAACATCAACCTCAATTGCGGCTCCACCTCGCCGGACGCCCTCTGCCGCAAGGTCCGCCAGGCCGGGGCCGACATCGGCATCGCGCTCGACGGCGACGCCGATCGCGTCATCATCGTGGACGAGACCGGCGCGATCATCGACGGCGACCAGATCCTCGCCGCCATAGCGGAATCCTGGAAAGCCGACGGGCGGCTTGCAGGCGGCGGCATTGCGGCGACGGTGATGTCCAATCTCGGCCTCGAACGCTTTCTGCAGGGCCACGGCCTCGAATTGCTGCGCACGCAGGTGGGCGACCGCCATGTCGTGGAGCGGATGCGCGCGGACGGCCTCAATCTCGGCGGCGAGCAATCCGGCCACATCGTCATGACCGATTACACGACCACCGGCGACGGCCTCGTCACGGCGTTGCAGATCCTTGCCATTGTCGTCACCAGCGGCAAGCCGGTCAGCGAGGTGTGCAAGCGCTTCGACCCGGTGCCGCAGATGCTGCTCAGCGTGGCGACCAACGGCGGGCGGCCGCTGGAGGACGAGGGCGTGCAGACCGTCATCGAGAAGAACCGCGCCCGGCTCGGCGGGAACGGCCGCATCCTGATCCGCGCCTCGGGCACGGAGCCGGTCATCCGCGTCATGGCCGAAGGCGACGATGAGGCGCTTGTCGCGTCCGTCGTCGGCGACATCGCCCAGGCGCTGGAAGCCGCGGCCTCGGCGGCGCATCAGAGCGCGTTGAAGTTCTAATACCCTTGCGCCAAGCCAACTTGTTTCGGCATGAGGCAGGTAGGCGATATACGCCGCAGCGTTTGCCAGCAATGCTTCTTGCCACCATCCGGTATTTGCAGTCTTCGCCGCTATGCATCACCTTATGCGATGGTGTGATTTAAGACTTTCGTATCATTCGGTTTCTGACGCTTTTTTACGAATGGGCGCTGGCCTTTCTTGCGCCGATTGGCTAATTCTGAATTCAATAAATATTGAATAAACAAGTCTCGGCCATGCGCGCGCTGCGGGCTGTCCGGGACAGTATTGCGTTCGGGGGGATTGCAATGCGTCACATGAATGCGCGCGCCGCGCCTCGCAGGCCGTCGGTCGTATTTGTCAGTCCCGCAGAACAACGCAAAGTCGTGTTCGCATCCTCGCTCGGCACGGTGTTCGAGTGGTACGACTTCTACCTCTATGCCACGCTCGCGCCGTTCTTCGCTTCCCTCTTCTTCCCGCCCGGCAACGATACCGCCGCGCTGCTCTCGGCTCTTGCCACCTATGCCGCAGGATTCCTGATCCGCCCTTTCGGCGCAATCTACTTCGGCCGGATCGGCGACCGGCTCGGACGCAAGCACGCTTTCCTCATCACGATCGTCCTGATGGGAACTTCGACCTTCGCCGTGGGCCTGCTGCCGACTTTCGAGCATATCGGATGGGCCGCGCCGTTCATGCTCGTGCTTCTGCGGCTTGCGCAGGGCTTCGCACTCGGCGGCGAATATGGCGGCGCGGCGACCTATGTCGCCGAACATACGCCGATCCGCCGCCGCGGCTTCGCGACGAGCTGGATCCAGACGACGGCGACGGTTGGCTTCCTCATGTCGCTGCTGGTCATCATCATCTGCCGGGGGCTGATTCCCGACGAGGAGTTCAAGGAGTGGGGCTGGCGCATCCCGTTCCTGCTGTCGATCTTCCTGCTGATCTTCTCCGCCTATATCCGCCTGCGGCTCAACGAGTCGCCGCTCTACAAACGCATGAAGGAAGCCGGGCAGATCTCCAAGGCGCCGATCACCGAGAGCTTCTTCAAGCGCACCAATGGCCGCAAGGTGCTTTTCGCGCTGCTCGGCGCGACAGCGGGGCAAGGCGTGGTCTGGTACACCGGACAGTTCTACGCGCTGTTCTTTCTGCAGATCACGCTCAGAGTGGATTACGATGTGGCCTACAAGATCATGATGATCGCCCTCATTCTGGGAACGCCGTTTTTCGTCTTTTTCGGCTGGCTGTCGGACAAGATCGGGCGAAAACCCATCATCCTGACCGGCTGCCTGCTCGCCGCTTTGACCTATTTCCCGTTGTTCTCGGCGCTGACCAAAGCCGTTAATCCTGATCTCGTGGCCTTTCAGCAGCAGACGCCGATCACGCTGGCTACCGATACGGACAAATGCAATTTTCACATATTCGTCGGTCCGTGGACGGAGTTCACCGATTGTGATCGCGCAAAGGACTATCTTACGAAACGCGGCCTGTCATTTGACGTCGTCCATGCGCCGGGATCGACGGGCGTGGTGCAGTTCGGCAATCTCACGCCCCTCCCGATCGACAACTGGGTGACGCAGAACCGCGCCGAATATATCCAGCTCTCACTGAGCATACGCGGCTATCCGGAAAAGGCCGAGGTCGCGAAAATGAACATGCCGCTTGTGATCGGCATTCTCGTGCTGATGATGATGTATGTCTGCATGGTCTACGGCCCGATGGCGGCGTTCCTGGTCGATCTGTTCCCACCGCACATCCGCTATACCTCGCTCTCATTTCCTTACCACATCGGGAATGGATGGTTCGGCGGACTGCTGCCGCTGATCGCCACCGCAATGGTCGCCGCGTCGGGCAACATCTATTACGGGCTTTGGTATCCTGTCGGGATTGCGCTGCTCACATTCGTGATAGGGCTGATATTCCTGCGCGACAGGCTCGGACGAGACCCGGACGCAGAATAGTCGCGGGACGGAGCAATATCGCGCAGCCTGGCGTGCGCAGCCGCACGCGCTGCTACCGGCGCGTGGCAGGGCGAGGCTGCATCAGATAGGCCTTGACGTCGGCCGAGACGTCTTCGGCCGCCTGCCAGATCTTCTGATCGTCGTCGGCCTGGAAATAGTCGAGCACCAGCTTGGCGACCACGAGGCCGATGAGGAACAGGACAACCAGCGCGACCGTCGAGGCAATGAAGAAGGTGTTGATGTCGACATTCTGCAGACTGCCAGGAATGAGAAGCCACATGATGAGCGCAAGCGCCGCCGGTATCGTCGCGAACAGTCCGAACTTCGCCGTGCGCAGAAGCGTGATCCTTGGCCGTATCTTGCCGAGATTGTGGGCAAGGCGCGCCTGCGCTCCCGTCGTGTGATTGTCCAGAAGCAGGCAATAGCCGTGCCTTGCGCCGCGCCGCGCCGCCCAGATCGCGCTAACGACATGGCCGTTCCGCAGCATCATGTTGCTGTCGGTCAGGCGCATTTCGACTTGCTGCCCGTCGGGCTTGCGGATGAAGAACTTCTGACGCTCGACAAGGCTTGACGCGATGTGGATCGCCCCGCCGTCCTCTCCCCCGGATTCGTAGTCTTCGCCATAATCCGGTTCGGACCAGTGCTCCAGCCCCTCAACAACGCCCGTAACAGACCAGGCGTGATACTCCCCCATTTCCCTTGCCGAGCGATTTCCCGCTGCGGCTCTGATGGAAATGTCCTCCCCAGACCAATTCATAACTCCCACCGCCGATTTTTAGACAGATTACTGCATCGGCAGCAATCCCGATCCTGAAAGCAGTTAAGCGTAATATTGGGGTTCAAACTATATTCCGGTCATTTGTCCTAGCATAGGCTGAATTGCATTGCATCTTTTACATTGGAGAATGCGTCCTTGCGGCGCGAGATTGCGCGCGCATCCGACTCAGGCCAGCGTGCGCGGTGCAAACCTCTGTGGCATAAAGCGCTTTTTTTCAAATTCACGCGCAAAATTTACTTACGGCTTGCTATAAGGCGGCCATGTTCGGCGCTGTCATAAATCTGTTCCGGCTCGGGCGGGCGGGCCTCACGCTCCTGTGGCACGGCGTGCATGTGCTGCCCGCGCCATCTGACGCGCCCGCTCCGCTCAGACTGGCGCACCGTCTGCTCGCGCCGCTGAGGCGCAACCGGCGCGGCCAGCCTGACCGGCTTTCCGGCGCGCTCGCCTCGCTCGGCCCAAGCTACATCAAGCTCGGCCAGTTTCTGGCGACGCGCCGCGACGTGATCGGCCCGGAACTCGCTGGAGATCTCGGCAAGCTGCAGGACAAGCTGCCGCCCTTTTCGATGGCCGAGGCGAAACGCGCGATCCGCGAAGCGCTGGGACAGGACGCGGACGAACTGTATATGTCCTTCGGCGAGCCGGTCGCCGCCGCTTCGATCGCACAGGTTCACAAGGCGCGCGTGCGCGACCCCGACAGAGCCGGGCGAGACGTCGCCGTCAAGATCCTCCGTCCCGGCATCGAAAGGCGCTTCCGGCGCGACCTTGACAGCTTCTATTTCGCAGCGCGGCTGATCGAGCGCGTTCATCCGCCGTCCCGGCGCCTGAGGCCGCTCGCCGTGGTCGATACGCTCGCTGAATGGACCCGGCTGGAAATGGACCTGCGCTTCGAGGCCGCGGCGATGTCCGAAATGGCGGAAAACGTCGCGCGCGCAGGCGATCCAGGCTTCCGCGTGCCCAAAGTGGACTGGCGGCGCACCTCGGCCCGCGTCATGACCATCGAATGGATCGACGCGATTCCCATCGCCGACCTGGAGGCCATCGACCGCGCCGGGATCGACCGGGAGGCGCTCGGCAATCATGTGATCCGTTCGTTCCTGCGCCACGCCATGCGCGACGGCTTCTTCCATGCCGACATGCATCAGGGCAACCTGTTCGTGGACAAGGACGGCACGCTCATACCGGTGGATTTCGGCATCATGGGACGCCTCGGCCCGCAGGAAAAACGCTTCCTCGCCGAAATCCTCTATGGCTTCATCATGCGTGATTACCGGCGCTCGGCGCGGATGCATCTCGAAGCGGGATACGTGCCCTCCCATTACAGCGTCGAAGCCTTCGCGCAGGCGCTGCGCTCGATTGGCGAGCCGATCAAGGACCAGACGGCGGAGGACATTTCGATGGCGCGGCTGCTCAGCCAGCTCTTCGAGATCACCGAGCTGTTCGACATGAGGACGCGCCCTGAACTGCTTCTGCTACAGAAGACGATGGTCGCGGTCGAAGGGGTGGCGAGGATGCTCGATCCGAGGCTGAACATCTGGACCGCCGCCGAGCCTGTCGTGAAAGGCTGGATGGAGGAGCAGATCGGACCGCGCGCACGCATCAGCGAGGCGGTCGAAGGCGTCAGCGCGCTGGCGGGCCTCGTCCGCGACGCGCCGAAGCTCGCCGAACAGGCCCGCCGCGCCGCAGCAGCCTTCGCGGAGGCCGAACAGAACGGTCTGCTGCATATCGGACCCGCTGCGAGATACGAGTCTGCGCCCGGACGCCGGCTGGCGAACGGCGCGCTCTGGCTGGGGGCGGCCGCACTGGCCGCCATCGCGATCAAGCTGTGGCTCTGACGCCTCGAATCGCGAACAACTCTTCCGTAACCTACTATTTTTTCAATAAAATTTCAGCCTGCGCGACAAAATGTAAAGAACGCTAGCGCCTCCCGCCGCAGCTTTGCCTGCCGAGAGCGGCTCTCCTCAAGGCCCCCGCTTTGCAAGCCTCCATTCATAGCCGCGTAAATGGTTAAAACATAAGGTAAAACTCGCCTCATGCGATGAATACGCCGTTAAGCATAATCGAAGATAAACGCCTCGCTGCCAAGCAACAAACCGGGGCTTCGACCGCAAAGAAAAAGGCGATCCCGGACATCATGAACACAAGAACAAGGAAAAAAACAATGCAGGCCAAATCTTCGGCTTCCCGGAAAGCCCACGAAATCAGAAACCCCGCCATCGCTTTCGGCGTCTACGGGAGCGGCTCCAAGCGGATCGGCGACATCGCCGTAACCTGCAAGGGTCTTGTCTGGAGCAACGGCACGGCCAAGGACGTGCTCGTGAAATGGGACGCCTTCATCGGCTGGATGGAGCAGCAGCTTCCCGCTGCAGCCAACAAGAAGGCGAAAGCAGCAGCCCCGAAAACGAAGGCGCCGGCAAGCGGCACGGACGTGAAAACGTCCAAAGCAGGCGCCGCAAGCGCGAAGGCCAATGGCGCAAAGCGCGCTCCCAGGGCCAGGAAAGCTCCTGCTAAAGCCGCACCCTCGTCAGCAACTGTGAACTGACCGGATACGGAAAACTCCCGAGCGGGACGGATTATGCGTGCACGAAGGGCTCCAGCCCGGAGAGCCGCATTTTCCGCTCCACTCTGGCCAGCTTGCGCGGCGGGTATTTCGACAGGCGCGACTTGAGCTCGGCGATGTGCTCCGGCGTCGAGCCGCAGCAGCCCCCGACGATATTCACCAGCCCGTCGCGCGCCCAGCTTTCCATCTTGCCCGCCATCTCTTCGGCCGTCTCGTCGTACTCGCCCATCTCGTTAGGCAGGCCCGCATTCGGATAAGCCGAGACATAGCAGTCGGCGAGCGCGGCGATCTCGGCCACGGCCGGGCGCAGATGCTCCGCGCCGAACGAGCAGTTCAGCCCTATCGAAAACGGCCGCAAATGCCTCATTGAATACCAGAATGCCTCAGGCGTCTGTCCGGACAGATTGCGTCCGGAAAGATCGGTAATGGTGCCGGAGATCATGATCGGCAGGACGCGTCCCTTCGCTTCGAAGGCTTCGAGAACGGCGAAACCGGCGGCCTTGGCGTTGAGCGTATCGAAAACCGTCTCGATCATGATCGCGTCCGCGCCGCCGTCCATAAGCCCGCGCGTCTGCTCGCCATAGGCGGCGACCAACTCCTCGAAAGTGACATTGCGGAAGCCGGGATTGTTGACGTCGGGCGAGAGCGAGGCCGTGCGGTTGGTCGGGCCGATCGCTCCGGCGACGAAACGGGGGCGATCCGGCGTCTTCGCCGTCCACGCATCGGCGGCTTCGCGCGCAAGGCGTGCGGCTTCGAGGTTGATTTCGTAGCTCAACTCCTCCATGCCGTAATCGGCCATCGAGATACGCTGCGCGTTGAATGTGTTGGTTTCGACGATGTCCGCTCCGGCCTCCAGATAAGCCTCGTGAATCTCGCGGATGATGCCGGGCTGCGTCAGGACAAGAAGGTCGTTATTGCCTTTCAGGTCCGAAGGCCAGTCGGCGAAGCGCTCTCCGCGATAGCCGTTTTCGTCCAGCTTGTGACGCTGGATCATGGTGCCCATCGCGCCGTCGAGAAACAGAATGCGGTCCTGCGCAGCGGCGTTCAGGACTTCGGTCGGATTTTTGGTCGTCATTTTTCTGTCGTTCCTGCCGGGCGGATTCACGCCGCCTTGGGCGTTTTGCTGCGGCTTTCGGGCGTAATGCCCAGACAGCGGCAGATCGCGAAAACCAGGTTGGCGCGGTTGAGCGTGTAGAAATGGAAGGCGCTGACGCCCTGTTCGGCCAGCCCCATGACCTGTTCGGCGGCGACAACCGCGGCGAGCAGATGCGCGGTTTCGGTGTCGTCCTCCAGCCCTTCGAAGCGATCGGCGACGACTTGCGGAATGCTGGCGCCGCACTGTCTTGCGAAGCGGGCGACCTGCGCAAAATTGTGGATCGGGATGATCCCCGGCACGATCGGCGCCTCGATGCCGGCCTTGCGCGCGCGGTCGACGAAACGGAAGTAGTGGTCGTTATCGAAGAAGAACTGCGTGATCGCCCGAGTCGCGCCCGCGTCGATCTTGGCTTTCAGATTGTCGATGTCAGCTTCGACGGATGGCGAGTCGGGGTGCTTTTCCGGATAGGCGGCGACGGAGATCTCGAAATCGCCAAGCGCATGAATGCCTCGCGTGAGATCGCGCGCATTCTGATAGCCCTGCGAATGCGGAACATAGGCGCCGCCCGCGCCGTCCGGCGGATCGCCGCGAAGGGCGACGATATGGCGGACGCCAGCGTCCCGATAGCTGCGGATGACGGCGTTCACCTCATCGCGGCTTGCGTCGACGCAGGTCAGATGGGCCGCAGGCGTCAGATCGGTTTCGCGAATGATCCGGGCGACCGTCGCATGAGTGCGTTCGCGCGTCGAGCCCCCCGCGCCATAGGTGACGGAGACGAATTCAGGGCGAAGCGGCGCAAGCTTCTCGATTGCGGCCCAAAGCGCCTTGTCCATCTTCTCGGTCTTGGGCGGAAAGAATTCGAACGAAATGTTCAACTCCGGGGCGGCCCTGTCCGTCCGGCCGGGCGTCCTCGTTTCCGTCGTCATGGGCTTAAGCCTTCCTTTATCGTTTCTGTCTGACCGTCGGCGTTCTGCACGAGCCGCAGCGCCTTCACGCCCAGCCATAAGGACACCGTCAGCTTGTCCCTGTTGTCGGTCTGCGGGCGGATCGCCTGAAAATGCGTGCAGCGCAGACCGCTCTGGCGCATCCACGCCTCGACTGCATCGCGCTCGAAGCCGAGGCGGCGATGCGCATAAGTTTCGCGCATGGCCTCGATGTCATGCGCAGCGAAATCGACGATCAGCAGCCGCCCGGACGGCTTGAGCAGTCGAGCCGCCTCGGCGACGGCCTGCGCCGGGTCTTCAAGGAAATGCAGGACCTGATGGATCACGACGGCATCGGCGCTGGCGTCCTCGACACCGAGATTGGCGATGTCACCGAGCCTGAGCTGGGCGTTTGCGACCCCGCGCGCATCGAGCCGCGCCCTGGCATGGGCAAGCATTTCCCGGTTGATGTCATAGCCCGCAAGCGAATAAGCGCGGTCCGCGAAAAGCTCCAGAATGCGGCCCGTTCCGGTTCCGAGGTCGATGAGCGTCTCGAAAGGCCCTTTGCCCATCGCGGCAAGCATGGCCGCTTCCACGGCTTCTTCCGGCGCATGGTAGGCGCGGATCTGGTCCCAGACGCCTGCATGGGCCTTGAAATAGGCCTGCGCGGCGAGCGTCTTCTCCTCCTTCAGCGCTTCGGCGCGGCCTAGATCGCGCGCGAACTGCGTGTCGCAGGTGTCCAGGGCCTTGAGCAGCGGAGCAAAGAGCCTCGCGTTCGGGCTGCGCTCGGACAGGCGGTAATAAACGGCGCTGCCCTCCTGAAAACGCTCGATCAGGCCGGCTTCCGCCAGAAGCTTCAGATGCCGGCTGAGTCTCGGCTGGCTCTGGCCAAGAATCTGGGTCAGTTCCTTGACGTTGAACTCGCTCTGGGCAAGAAGCAAAAGGAGCCGCAGCCGGGTCGGTTCGCCCGCGGCGCGCAGCATGTCCACCAATGTCGCCGAGGGCACGGCCAGGGTCATGAGCATCTCATTTAGGATATAAACATATCTTTATATCCTTCTGAACCCACCGCCTGTCAAGCGGCCTTCAAAAAGCCGCTGGAATTAACGTCCTGTTAACCATTCCTGACTAAATGTTAAATCGCCCTCCGGTTGTGGTTTCTGCCGCAGGCCGGCTTGCCTTGACCCGGCAAGGCTTTAAGAATCGAGCATCATTGTCCTGTTGCGTGCGGAAAGTCATTTGATGGTTGCGTCCCGTTCTGAGTCTCCCGCCTTCGCCGACCGCATCATTTCCGGCGATTGCCTTGATGAATTGAAAAAACTTCCCGAATCCTCTGTAGATCTGGTCT
>CAYOUE010000045.1:0-19094 GCA_964407075.1 uncultured Hyphomicrobiaceae bacterium | reverse complement strand
TGATCCAGATGGCGATCAGCCGCAGCCGGGAATACGAGGCCGACAAGCTCGGCGCGGAAATCTGCCAGCGCCCGCTCTGGCTGGCCTCCGCTCTTCAGAAAATCTCCAGCGCGGCCCGGCGGATTCCCAATCAGGCCGCCGAGCGCAGCCCGGCTACGGCGCATATGTTCATCATCAACCCGCTTTCCGGAGAACGCATGGACAATCTGTTCTCGACACATCCCAACACCGAGAACCGGATCGCCGAACTACGCAGGATGGCAAACGAGATGGGACAGGGGGGCGGCGCGTCCGGTACGGAAGGCCGCGAAGGCCCCTGGAACCGGCCGCAAGCGGGGGAAAACGGCCCGTGGGGGTGAGTTCAGGCTTGCAAGGCGCGTGTTGCGCTTGCAATCACGGGGGAGATTGCAAGCTCTCGAAATGGCGGGAGACGTGTTCGGCCTGTTTTCGTTCAGCGCTGACGAGGATCGCTTGAGCGCCGCCGACCGTGCGGGGCTCGATGCGCGGCGTCTCGCCGTTCGCACACTATCCGACGTTCTGGCGCGCCGGACCCCGCTGGAGGAGGCGTTCGACGCCCTGACACGCGAGGAGCGCTTCCGGGCGATGGAGGCGCGCGACCGTGCATTCGCCCGCGCCGTCGTCACCACGACGCTGCGCCGCAGGGGACAGCTTTCCGCCATAATTGGGCATTTCATCGAAAAGCCGCTGCCCGAAAAGCGCGGGCGGCTCGACGCGATCCTGCTCTGCGCGGCGGCGCAATTGATATTCCTGAAATCTCCCCCGCACGCGGTCATCGATCTGGCCGTACACCAGGCGCGGGAGGATCGCCATGCACGCCGTTTCGCCAATCTGGCCAATGCGGTGCTGCGACGGGTGTCCGAACAGGGCGCCGCGCTCGCCATGCAGCAGGATGCGGCGCGGCTGAACACGCCGGACTGGCTATGGGCGCGCTGGGCGGACGCCTACGGGCTGGAAACCGCCGGCCTGATCGCCGCCCAGCATCTTGATGAGCCGCCGCTCGACCTGACCGTGAAGTCCGACCCCGAGGGATGGGCGGGGCGCCTCGGGGGCGTGGTTCTGCCCGTCGGCGGCGTGCGTCTGAAGCCGAGGGGACGGATCGAGGATCTGGAAGGCTACGGCGAGGGCGAATGGTGGGTGCAGGATGTCGCGGCGAGCCTGCCTGCGCGGTTGCTGGGCGACGTCAGAGGCAAGCGGGTCGCCGATATCTGCGCCGCTCCGGGAGGCAAGACCGCGCAGCTCGCCCATGCCGGCGCCGCAGTCACGGCGGTGGACATTTCCGCAAAACGCCTTGAGCGCCTGAAGGGCAATCTGGCCCGGCTCGGCCTCGAGGCAGAGAGCGTCGCCGCCGACGCCCTTGAATGGCGGCCCGGCCGTGAATTCGACACCGTGCTGCTGGATGCGCCCTGCTCGGCGACGGGCACGATCCGCCGCCATCCGGATCTACCCTACATCAAGGGGCCGGGCGATATTCCGCCGCTGCTCCAGTTGCAGGAAAAACTCCTCGATGCTGCCGCCAACCTCGTCAGACCTGGCGGCGCGCTGGTCTACGCGGTGTGCTCGCTCGAACCCGCCGAAGGGCCGGACCGCATCGCCCGGCTGCTCTCCGCACGCAGCGATTTCGCGCTCGTCCCGGTCCTGGCGGACGAGATCGGCGGACGCGGAGACTGGCTGGCTTCCGGCATGTTGCGCAGCCTGCCGCATTTCCTCAAGCTCAGCGATCCGCAACTGAGCGGGATGGACGGATTTTTCGCCGCGAGGCTGATCCGCAAAGGCTGATCTCAGGCGGAAACGGAGGCTTTCCGCGCCGCCCGAAAAGGCGCACTATCGGCATCACCGCGTCCACAAGCTCCCGGGAATGCGCCATGACCGACGAACAGACTTTCAGGCCGACGGAGATCCGGCTCAATCGAGACAGGAACATGCTGAAAGTGACGTTCAGCAATGGCCGTAGCTTCGAGTTCACGGCCGAGTTCCTCCGCGTGAACAGTCCCAGCGCCGAGGTTAAAGGCCATTCGCCCAAGGAGAGGAAGACTGTCGGCGGCAAGAAAAAAGTGTTAATATTCACAATAGAGTCCGCTGGCAATTATGCGATACGCCCGGTTTTCAGCGACGGACACGATACGGGGCTTTTTTCCTGGGCGTATCTCTATGAAATTGGAGAAGACCAGGACGCGCTTTGGCGACGTTATCTTGAAGAACTGGAACGGCTCGGGCTCAGCCGCGAGTCTTGAAGGCAGGGACGGCCTTCGGCTGGCGGCAGTCCCCAACATTACGTGACAAGTAAAAAAACTGTCGCAATTTCATGATAGCAAGCGCGCACTCTTTCAACTGCAAGCGGTATCCGGTTACTCTTTCGCAGCCGTGCGGCTTTTCATGCAAGCCGTTTGGAGCTGCGAGGCCGGAATCACAATCGCGCAGCCGCGGAGAAGGAAACTGTGCTGGCGAATTTACCATCTGAAGTGGAACCCTCCGATCAGGACGTCATGCAGCGTCTTTACCGGCGGCGCTGGTTGCTGATCGTCAGCATCGCCGTGATCTTACTGTTCGTGACCCTGTACGATCTCCCGTTTCTGCCTGCCCTGACCGGTTTTGCGGCCATTTTCGCAGGCGCGGCGTTCATTCCGCGCGAAGGCGTGCGCAGCCCGCTCAAGTTGCAGTTTCTCGACACCGGTGAGGCTTCGCCTGCCGATTTCGCCCGCAGCGTGCTCGAAGCTCTGCCCTCGCCGAGCATTCTGCTCGACGCCCAGGGCCGGCTCGTCAGCTTCAACGAACTCGCCGCCGATCTATGGCCGGCTCTGCGCAAGGGTGACCATATTTCCGGCGTGCTGCGCGATCCCGGCGTACTGGAGGCCGTAGCGAACTCCGCTCTGTCGCAGGCACGGCGTGTGCAGGTGCGCTTCGAACAGCGCGTGCCTGTCGAGCGTCATCTGGAAGCGACTGTCAGCTGGATCGCGCGCGCCCAGCCTGCGCCCTTCAGCGCGGAGCCTGCAATCATGATCCATCTGCGCGATCTGACGGAGCAGGAAAGGCTCGACAATCTCTATACCGACTTCGTCGCCAATGCGAGCCATGAGCTGCGCACGCCGCTCGCTTCCGTTATCGGATACATCGACACGCTGCGCGGCGCGGCGCGCAACGACGAAGCGGTGCGCGAGCAGTTCCTCGAAATCATGGCGCGCCAGGCCTACCGCATGGCGCGGCTGATCGAGAACCTGCTCTCGCTCAGCCGGATCGAAATGCGCTTGCATCTGAAGCCGCAAACGCGCGTCGATCTCAACGAAATCGCCCGGCAGGTCCTTGCCGATCTGAAACCGCTCGGCGCGCAGACCGGAGTAACGTTTCACCTTACCGCTCTGCCCGATCCCGCCTGGATCATGGGCGACCGGGACGAGTTGCAGCAGGTCATCACCAATCTTGTCGACAATGGCGTCAAATACGGCCGTAACGGCGGCAATGTCTGGCTGAGTATCGAGGCCGGGGCGAATGCGGACAAGGGGCGGTATCTACTGACCGTGCGCGACGACGGCGAGGGGATCGACGAAAAGCATCTCCCGCGCCTGACGGAGCGCTTCTACCGCGCAAATGCGATGGCCGGCGAAAAATCCGGCACCGGCCTCGGCCTCGCCATCGTGCAGCATGTCGTGAACCGCCATCGCGGAGAGCTTCGGATTGCATCCAGCGTCGGAAAGGGTTCCTCCTTCACGATCTGTCTTTCGGCGGCGGGCGCGCCGCAATAAAGCGCTCATTTCCCCAAGAATCTTAAAATTCATGAACCCGCAATCTCCGCGGCCATACTTACTATCAATATTTATCAATAAAAACATGATCTTGAATTGTCATAATAACTTTATTGAACTGTCATAGAAGTTAAGAAGCGCGGCTGTAGAACTGCAGCCAGGCAGCGGATTTAAAATTTCGTTGCCGTGAAATGCGCGAAATCAAGGAGATCATCAGTGAACCAACGTGTTATCGCGCTGACTGCTGCGACGGCTTTTGCCGGCGCCTTTGCAGTCAGCTCTGCATCTGCCCGCGATCAGATCTCGATCGTAGGCTCCTCAACGGTTTTCCCATACACTCAGGCCGTTTCCGAGGAATTCGCCAACAAGGGCAACAAGGCTCCCGTTCTGGAGTCCACCGGCACCGGCGGCGGCATGAAGCTGTTCTGCGCCGGCGTCGGCGTCGGCCATCCGGACATCACTGGCGCATCCCGCGCGATGACCGATTCCGAGAAAGCCGATTGCCAGGCCAATGGCGTCGACAACGTGACCTCGGTTCTTATCGGCGCTGACGGTTTGTCCATCGCCGTTTCCCGTCAGGGCACAGCCTTCGACGCTTCTAAAACTGAAATCTATCAGGCCCTTGCCGCAAATGTTCCGGTCGACGGCGCTCTTGTCGCCAACCCCTATAAGAAGTGGAGCGATATCAGCCCGAATCTCCCCGACATCGAGATCACGGTCTATGGCCCGCCCCCTACCTCGGGCACGCGCGACGCTTTCGTCGAACTTGCGATGGAGGAAGGCTGCAAGGAACTCGATTACTTCAAGGCCAACACGGACGCCGCGAAAGAATGCGGCGTCATGCGGACGGACGGACCGTTCATCGAAGCTGGCGAAAACGATAATCTGATCGTTCAGCGTCTCGAAGCAGATCCGAACGCTTATGGTATCTTCGGCTACTCCTTCCTTTTCGAAAACCAGGACAAGCTGCAGGCCGTCAAGGTTGACGGCGTCGAACCGAATCCGGATACGATCGCTGAAGGCACTTACGGCATTTCCCGTCCGCTGTTCTTCTATGTTAAGAACGCGCATCGCGAAGTTATTCCGGGCATGAAGGAATTCATCGAGGAATATATCAGCGAAGAAGCGATGGGTCCTGGCGGCTATCTCGCCGAGCGCGGCCTTGTTGTTCTTCCGGACGCCAAGCGCAAGGAAAGTCAGGAAGCGGCTCTGAACGGCGCCAACCTGTTTTAAGCGATTATTCGAGTTGGCGGCCGCTCCGGCGGCCGCCACACCTTCGTCTTCGCAATGAACCGCAGTCGCGCTACGAACATTCGGAGTGTCCATGTTATCGATGCTGCTTCTGACGCTGATCGTATTGTGTGGTGTCGGATTCATTTACGGACGATGGCGCGCACTCGGAAAAGCTGACGGTTCCGCCGGAGACCTCCACTCCCGGCCGGGATATTACGGGGCATATGTCGCCGCCTGGATCGGTATACCTTCAATACTGCTCACTTTCATTTGGCTCTTTCTGCAGGGGCCCATTATTGACAGTTTGTTGCTTGCCAGCCTTCCGGAAAACCGGACAGAAAATCTCTCGCCCGGGCAGATTAGCCTCATACTCAGTGAAATTCGCCAGATCGCAGCGGGAAATATCTTCGGGCGTCCGGAGGACTATATTGTCGAAGCCGCCGCACGGCTGCAGCGCTGGGAAACCATTGCGCAATGGGCGATGGCGGCCGCGGCGATCTGCGTCGGCCTTTTCGCCTGGTTTGTGACGTCGGGGAGGATATCGAAAGATTTTCGCGCCCGGCAGGCCGTCGAGCGCGTCGTAACCGGCGTTATCATTACATGCTCTGTGTTGGCTATCCTAACGACGCTGGGCATCGTTTTCTCTCTCCTGTTTGAAGCATGGCGCTTCTTCGACCTGGTGCCAGCGTCGGAATTTTTCTTCGGATTGAATTGGGAACCGCAGATCGCGTTGCGGCCCGATCAATCCATCGCAGGCGGAGCTTTCGGCGCGATTCCCGTGTTTACAGGCACATTGCTGATAGCAGGCATTGCGCTGCTAGTAGCTGTCCCCATTGGTCTCGGTTCCGCGATTTATCTGACGGAATACGCCCACAAAAACTTTCGCGCCTACATCAAACCGGTAATCGAAGTTCTGGCCGGCATTCCGACTGTTGTTTACGGCTTTTTCGCCGTGCTGGTTATCGCGCCTGCAATGCGCGATTTCGGCATCTGGATCGGCTTAGACATTGCGCCGAACAGCGCCCTCGCCGCAGGCATGGTTCTAGGCGTCATGATTATTCCGTTCATCTCGTCCCTGTCCGACGACGCGCTCGCCGCAGTTCCCCAGTCCATGCGCGACGGAGCCTATGCTATGGGGGCGACCAAGGGCGAGACCATTACCGGCGTTCTGCTTCCGGCCGCCCTCCCCGGCATTGTCGGCGGCATCCTGCTTGCGGCGAGCCGCGCTATCGGCGAGACGATGATCGTCGTGATGGCGGCAGGCATCATCGCGAGACTGACGGCAAATCCCTTGGAACCCGTCACCACTGTCACTGTACAGATCGTTACGCTGCTGATCGGGGACACCGAGTTCGACAATCCGAAGACGCTGGCGGCGTTCGCGCTTGGCCTCGTGCTCTTTCTCGTCACTCTCGCCCTTAACGTCATCGCGCTGCGCGTGGTGCAGAAATATCGTGAGAAATATGACTGATTTCACAGCAGGCGAACTGACCCGGCCGCATGACTGGGCCTCCGCCGAAGCCCAATTGCGCGTAAAGAAGCGTTACCGGTGGGACCGGCTGCTGCAAACCCTGGGTCTGACCGCGATCGGCCTGGCCATTCTGATGCTCGGCATTCTCATTACCTCGCTGATTGCAACCGGATACACCGCGTTCAGTCAGAGCAGGGTTACGCTGGAAGTGACACTCGATCGGTCGGATTTCGACCCGTCCGACCCCGGAAGCGGGAATTACCGTCTGGCTGCGCGGAATGCGTTCGCAAGCTACTTTCCGGATGTCGACACGCCGGCTGAACAGCGCAAGCTCTTCACAATCATGAGTTCGCAGGCGCAGTATGTTCTTCGCCGGGCGGTCATCAGCGATCCTGGCCTGATCGGTCAGACCTTCTCGATCGGAGTTCCGCTATCCGATCCCTACGATCAGCTCTACAAGGGCGTCATTCCAAGACAGATCGAGGCGCTGTCGCTGAGACAGACCGTATCGCTCAGCATTCTTGAAGACGCAGAGGCAATTTCCGTCGAAGACGGCCGGACCTTTGTGCGGATCGAGGCAACGATCCCCGATAGCATAAGCTCCGAGAACCCCGAAGCAGGGCCATACCCGCAGATCGCGCAAGACGCCTTGCGGCGGTATTTCGAGGTTTACCCGCAATATGACTATCGCGATATTCTCAACAATGCATCCTATGAAGCATTGAAGGACTATGTCGTAGCGAACCCCAACGCCATCGGCACGACTGTTCAGATCGTATTGCCCGCATCGCCCTTCTTCGACGAATATTACCGGACGGGAAGCTCCACGATCCTCAACCCGCGCTTTTCATCGCCTGAGGAATTGCAATATTTCGACAGCCTCATAGAGCGCGGTCTGCTCTCCCAGCCGTTTAACTGGGACCTGTTCATTAACGCCGACAGCCGCTTTCCGGAAGTCGCCGGTCTCGCCGGCGCAATAGCAGGCTCGTTCTTCGCCTTGCTGATCTGCTTTCTGATCAGCTTCCCGGTCGGCATCGCCGCAGCGGTTTATCTGGAAGAATTCGCTCCGAAAAACCGGTGGACCGACTTCATCGAGGTGAACATCAACAACCTCGCTGCCGTCCCCTCTGTCGTGTTCGGCCTTCTGGGGCTCGCCGTCTTCCTCGGCTTTTTCGGCCTCACGCGATCCGCGCCGCTCGTCGGCGGCATGGTGCTCTCGCTGATGACCCTGCCGACGATCATCATCACAACACGCGCCGCATTGAAGGCAGTTCCGCCTTCGATCCGGGAAGCGGCTCTCAGTATCGGCGCATCCAGGCATCAGGTCGTGATGCATCATGTGCTGCCGCTCGCAATGCCCGGCATCCTGACCGGAACCATCATCGGTCTGGCGCAGGCGCTCGGCGAGACTGCACCGCTGCTGCTGATCGGAATGAACGCGTTCATCCCCAGCGTCGAAGCTGTCGGCATACTCGAACCGGCGACAGCGCTGCCGACGCAGATCTACAGCTGGGCCGACAGCCCGGAGCGCGGTTTCGTCGCGCGGACTTCGGCCGCAATCCTGGTCCTGCTGGGCTTTCTTGTGGTCATGAACGGAATAGCCATCTATCTGCGGCAGAGATTCCAGAGGCGATGGTAACGCAGATACGCTTTACTGCGCTTGCAGTGCGGCGCAGGCAGATTTCAAGGAGAGCCGCGTAATGAGCGACACCACAATGGGTTACGGGATGGCGACTGAGCAGAGTCAGGCGAAAATGGACGCTGCGGTTCCCGCTGCGGCCGCCGAAACAAACCTTGAGACCGCCGAACCCGTGAAGGTCACATCACGCAGCGTCAATGTGTTCTACGGCGAAAAACAGGCGCTCTTCGACGTCAATATCGACATACTGGACCGGTCGGTAACTTCATTCATCGGTCCATCCGGCTGCGGCAAGTCGACATTCCTGCGTTGCATCAACCGCATGAACGACGTCATCGACGGCGCCCGCGTGACCGGAAGCATACAGGTGGACAAGGACGAAATCTATGCGCCCCATGTCGATCCGGTGCAGCTTCGCGCCCGCGTCGGCATGGTCTTCCAGAAGCCGAACCCGTTTCCCAAGTCGATCTTCGACAACATAGCCTACGGCCCGCGCATTCATGGCATGGCCAGCACGAAGACGGAGCTTGAGGAAATCGTCGTCACCAGCCTGGAAAAAGCCGGGCTGTTCAATGAGGTCAAGGACCGGCTCCAGGAACCGGGGACCGGCCTCTCTGGCGGCCAGCAGCAACGGCTGTGCATCGCGCGCGCGATCGCCGTAAGCCCAGAAGTCATCCTCATGGATGAACCCTGCTCTGCGCTCGACCCGATCGCGACGGCCAGGATCGAGGAGCTGATCGACGAACTCCGCCAGAATTTCTGCATCATCATTGTGACCCACTCGATGCAGCAGGCCGCCCGCGTTTCGCAGCGCACCGCGTTCTTTCATCTGGGCGTGCTTGTCGAAGAAGGGGAAACCTCGATGATCTTCACCAATCCCCACGACCAGCGCACGCAGGACTACATTACGGGCCGCTTCGGCTAGCAAGCCGGTTATGAGGCAGGAGAACGCCGATGACGGAACATACAGTGACGGCATTCGAAGACGAACTGAAGGCTCTCGACGGCAAGATCGCACAGATGGGCGGGCTGGCGGAACATTTGCTCGGGCGAGCCATCGACGCGCTCGAAAAGCGCGATCCCGAACTTGCGGCACAGACGATCCGGCAGGACGACGCCATCGACCGCCTCGACCGCGAGATCGAGGAACTGGCGATCCTGATTATCGCACGCCGGCAACCCGTGGCGCTCGATCTACGCCAGATCATGGCGGCCATTCGCATTTCCGCCGATCTGGAGCGCATCGGCGATCTCGGCAAGAACATTGCAAAGCGCGCAACGGCGATCGCCGGCGAGAACCGTCCCCAGCATCTTATGATCGGCATCGGCCACATCGGCAACAAGGCGATGGAGCAGCTCCATATCGTGCTCGACGCCTACGCCCAGCGCGACACGGAGAAGGCGCTGCAGGTCTGGGCGCGCGACCGCGATCTCGACGCAATCTACAACTCGGTCTTCCGCGAGCTGCTGACCTACATGATGGAGGATCCGCGCAATATCGGCGTATGCACGCACCTCCTTTTCGGGGCCAAGAACCTGGAGCGGATTGGCGACCATACGACCAACATGGCCGAAAGCATCCACTTTCTCGTCAAGGGCGTTTCCATCACCGAAGACAGGCCCAAGCTGGACCGCACCAGCTATCTGGAACCTGAGCGGATAACCGAATAGCAGAAGGATGACCGTCTGCCCCGGCAGGCGCATTGCCGTAGCGATGTCAGTGAAGATCCTGATCGTGGAGGATGAGGAACCGCTCGCGCTTCTCCTCAAATACAATCTCGAAGCCGAAGGCTATCAATCCCGCATAACCTATCGCAGCGAGGATGCGGAACTGGCGGTGTCCGAAGACCCGCCCGATCTCATCATTCTGGACTGGATGCTTCCCGGATCCTCCGGCCTCGAATTATGCCGCCGCTGGCGCGGACAGCGCGCATCGAAAAACATACCGATCATTCTCCTGACCGCGCGCGGCGAAGAGACCGACCGCATACGCGGCCTGACGACAGGGGCCGACGACTATGTCATCAAGCCGTTCTCCGTGCCGGAACTGATGGCGCGCATCCGCGCCATCCTGCGGCGTTCGAACCCGGAGCGCATCGCCGAGATCCTCAGCGTCGCCGACATCACGCTGGACCGCGAGGCGCACAAGGTCATGCGCAACGGACGGGAGGTACGGCTCGGACCGACCGAATTCCGCCTACTCGAATATATGATGCAAAGCCCGGGACGCGTTTTCTCCCGCGCACAGCTTCTCGACGGCGTCTGGGGGCATGACGTCTATGTCGACGAACGCACCGTCGACGTCCATATCGGCCGGCTGCGCAAGGCCATAAACCGCGGACGAGAACGGGACCCGATCAGAACCGTCCGCGGCGCGGGCTATTCTCTCGGGGAACGTAGCATCACCGCTGGCGGGGAACATCCGGGACAATGAAAACATGACGGAAGTATAAGCTGGAGGCGAACCCCGCGTCTGTCGCCTCCAGCTCCGGCCCCCCGTAACCTAATCCTATTTCCTGCGCCGCGCGGCAGGCTGAAATGCGATTCTGGAATGATGCTCGCAATAGGCGCTGCCAGGCTGCTTCCTGTGTCCGCAGAAATAAAAATTGTCGTCCTGCGGGTCGCCGATCGGCCAGCGGCAGCTGCATTCGCGCAGATCCAGCAGCGGGACTTTCATCGGAGCCGGCTGATCGTCTTCCTCGACAATCGAGGGAACGACGCTGAGCGCGACCATAGGCTTCTCGATCGGGCTGAAGACCGGCTTCAGCGCGGCGTTGCCATGCGTCCTGTACTGCACGCGAGTCGGCCGGAGCGGCAGATGGGACATGCGATTGCGCGGACGCGCGGAACGGACGCGGGACGTCGTAGCCCGCCCGGCGAGTCCGAGACGGTGCACCTTGCCGATCACCGCGTTCCGGGTCACATCGCCGAGGCGTCCGGCGATCTGACTTGCGCTGAGGCCGTCAGCCCACAGCTTTTTTAGCAGCTCAACCCGCTCTTCAGTCCACCCCATTCTTACCTCCTCATAAGTCTGCAATTGCGCCGCAGGCGCATCTGTGCGTTCTCCGCGGCGGCAAGCAGACATCGCAAGCGACGCTGCGCGGCTACGCGGAGCAAAAGCCGGTTACATGAAACGCGGAACGGAAAACGCTATACTCGTGAGAACGGTTTCAGCGGGCGATACTATGAAAAGGCCGCTGAACGCATGTGGCAGGAACTGGAAACGGAGTGAGGCTTGGTCGCCCCTCGCTGCCCTTGGTCATGATAATTGCACGGCTGCTACGAGAAGACAAATAAACGAAAGGTTAAAGCCGCTTGCAGCGCCGCCTTTTTGGCTCTTCTGTGTCTTTTGTGTCAATTGACAGCCCAGGTGCAATCGCCGAATGATCCTGCCATAATGAAAACGGCGTGAAACCCATTCATCTCAAACGGCAAGGACAAGGGATTAGCGATGTCTGCCCTTCTGCCTACATATGCGAGAGCGGAACTCGCTTTCGAACGCGGCGAAGGCCTGTCGCTCTTCACCGCGTCAGGTGAGCGCTTTCTCGATTTCGGGGCGGGGGTCGCCGTTTCCGCGCTCGGCCATGGCCATCCGCATCTCGTCGCCGCGTTGCGCGAACAGGCGGGCAAGCTCTGGCACACCTCCAATCTCTACCGGATCCCCGGACAGGAGATCCTGGCGGAAAGGCTTTGCGCCAACAGCTTCGCGGACATGGCGTTTTTCTGCAATTCCGGCGCCGAGGCGCTCGAAGGCGCGGTCAAGACCGCACGGCGCTATCACAGCACACGCGGCGCGCCCGAACGCTACCGGGTCATCACCTTCGAAGGCGCCTTTCATGGCCGCACGCTGGCGATGATCTCGGCCGGCAAGCAGGAAAAGCATCTTGCCGGCTTCGGCCCGCCCGTGGACGGTTTCGACCAGGTTCCGCTCGGAGACATCGAAGCCGCGCGGGCCGCGATCACGCCGGAGACGGGCGCGATCCTCATCGAAGCCATCCAGGGCGAAGGCGGCGTGCGCCATGCGGGCTGGCCGTTCATCCGCGCGCTGCGGGCTCTGGCCGACGAGCATGGCCTCCTGCTCATCCTCGACGAAGTCCAGACCGGCATCGGTCGGACAGGTAAGCTGTTCGCCTATGAATGGACGGGCGTCGAACCCGACATACTGGCATCCGCCAAGGGCCTGGGCGGCGGTTTCCCGATCGGCGCCGTGCTCGCAACGCAGGAGGCAGGAGCGGCGATGACCGCAGGCAGCCACGGCACCACCTTCGGCGGCAATCCGCTAGCGATGGCGGCAGCGAACGCCGTGCTCGACGTCGTGCTCGCCGACGGCTTTCTGGAGGAAGTCCGGCGCAAGGCCCTGACACTGAAGCAAAGGCTTGCCGAAATCGCAGATCTCAACCCCGGGATCATCGAAGAGATCCGCGGCGAGGGACTGCTCGTCGGATTGAAGTGCAGGATCCCCAGCGCAGACTTCGTCGCCGCGCTTCACGGTCAGAGGCTGCTCGCCATTGGCGCGGGAGAAAATGTCGTGCGCCTCCTGCCGCCGCTGACCGTAAGCGATGCGGAGATCCATGAGGCCTGCGGCAAGATCAATTCGGCCTGCGCCGCCCTGAGCGCCGGCCGGCAGACTGAAAGCTAGGCCCATCATGGCGATACGGCATTTTCTGGACATCGGCCTGTTCGACGGACAAGTTCTCAAGGAGATCATGTCCAGGGCGCATGTCATGAAGCGCGACCTGCGCGACGGCAACACGCTCTACGGACGGCTCGCTGAAGGCAAGACGCTGGCGATGCTGTTCGAAAAGCCCTCGACCCGCACCCGCGTATCCTTCGACGTCGCCATGCGCAAGCTGGGCGGCGACGCCATCGCGCTCAACAGCAGCGACATGCATCTGGGCCGCGGCGAGACGATCGCCGACACCGCCCGCGTGCTCTCGCGCTATGTCGACGTCATCATGCTGCGCACCAAATCGCATGACAGCCTGAACGAATTGGCGCATCACGCCACCGTGCCGGTCATCAACGGCCTGACCGACCGCTCGCATCCCTGCCAGATCTTCGCCGACGTCATGACTTTCGAGGAAAAGTTCGGCGTCATCACCGGCCGAACCGTCACCTGGGTCGGCGACGCCTCCAACAATGTGGCCACTTCCTGGATTCACGCATCGGCCCGCTTCGGCTTCGCCCTGCGGATCGGATCGCCGAAATCCCTACAGCCTTCAGCCGAGGTTCTTCAGTGGGCCGCCAGCGAGGGGGCGGACCTGGCGGTCTTCGAGGATGCCCGCGAGGCGGCGCAGGGAAGCGACTGCATCGTCACAGACGTCTGGGTCTCGATGGGCCATGAAGACGAGGATCGCCGTATTGCCCTGCTGCGTGGATATCAGGTCAATCCGCAGCTCATGGAGCTAGCTGCGCCAGACGCGATCTTCATGCATTGTCTTCCAGCACAACGCGGACGCGAAGTGACCGACGAGGTCATTGACGGGCCGCGCTCCGTCGTGTTCGATGAAGCGGAGAACCGGGCACACGCACAAAGAGCCATTCTGGCCTGGTGCCTTGAGGCCAACTGACAGATCCAGGACCGCAAGCTATATGCCCGACGAGTTGAACGGCGCTCCCGACGATCTCGTTCTCCCTTTCCAGATCGAAACGTCAGGCGCAAGAGGCCGGATATTGCGCATGGGAGCGGCAATCACGAGCGTTCTCGGCAAGCATGACTATCCCGAACCCGTGTCCATCCTGCTCGGCGAAGCGATGACGCTCACCGCAATTCTCGGCGCAGCGCTCAAATTCGACGGCAAGTTCATTCTCCAGACCAGCGGCGACGGGCCGGTCGGCTTCCTCGTCGCACATTATTACGCGCCGGGCCGCATCCGCGGCTACGCCAGCTATGACGAAGCCGCGCTCGAAAAGGCCGTGGGGACCAACGGCGCGGCCCGCGGGGAACACGCAAAGCTGCTCGGGGCGGGACATCTGGCGATGACCATCGACCAGGGCCCCGACATGGAGCGCTATCAGGGCATCGTTCCGCTCGAAGGGAACACTCTGAGTGAGGCCGCTGACCTCTATTTCGAACAGTCCGAGCAGCTTCCGACCTTCATCAGGGTTGCAGTCGCGCGGCGTTACGGCTCAGGACCGGACGGGGAAGCCGGGACATGGTCATGGCGTGCGGGCGGGCTGCTGGTCCAGAAGCTCACCGGCGAAGGCGGCGCACCGGCTTCCGCGAACGGCGACGGGGCGGACGACGCCTGGCGGCGCGCCGAACTGCTTGCAGCCACGGTCGAGGATCATGAACTGCTGGATCCGACGCTTGCGCCCGAGCGGCTGCTTTACCGGCTTTTTCACGAGGAAAGGGTGCGCGTTTTCGACGCCGCGCCCCTCTCCTCCGAGTGCCAGTGCTCCCGTGAAGGTGTCGCCTCGATGCTCGCCAGCTTCACCGGCCGCGAAATCGCGGATATGGCCGAAGACGGCCGTATCGAGGTGAAATGCGAGTTCTGCAACACGAAATATCATTTCGACGCCGACGAAGTCCTGGCAAAGACGCCCTCGTGACGCCGGAGGCGCGCGGCCGCGCCCGAAAATGACGCCGCCGCGCCGAATTGACGCCATTCAGGACTTGCAGGAACATTCCGGGCCACAATCTGGTTATTCAGACATGTCCCGCAAAAGGAGATCATGACTGATGCGTAAAACCGTTTCCCTACTCGCACTGCTTGCCGCAGGCAGCTTCGGTGCGGCGACTTTCTTCACCGCCTCCGCCCAGACTTTTGAAATCTCCGGGAGCGGCGGCGTCACGCTCGAGGCGAACGCGATCGCCAGCTTCGACGAGCCCTGGGCGATGACCTTCATGCCGGACGGAACGATGCTCGTCACCACCAAGCCCGGAAAACTCTTCCATGTCACACAGGACGGCGAGAGCGTCGAGGTCGAGGGCATGTGGGACGTGGCCTATGGCGGCCAGGGCGGGCTCGGCGATGTGGTGCTGCACCCCGATTTCGCCGAAAACGGCCTCGTCTACATCTCGAACGCAGAAACCGAGGACGGCGGCTCCACGATCGGGGCGGCCGTGACGCGGGCGAAACTCGACCTTTCAGGCGGAGCGCCAAGGCTGACGGACGCCGAGAAGATCTGGACGCAGCAGCCTAAAGTGTCTGGCCGCGGCCATTACAGCCACCGCATCGCTTTCGGGCCTGACGGCAAGCTCTTCATCACCTCGGGCGACCGCCAGAAACTCGACCCGGCGCAGGATTTCGACAGCGCGCTGGGCAAGGTGATCCGTCTCAACGACGACGGCTTGGTGCCGGACGACAATCCCTGGCAGGACGAGGGCGAGCTTGCAAAAAGCTTCTGGTCGATGGGCCACCGTAACCTGCTCGGTATCGCTTTCGACGGCGAGGGACGGCTCTGGACGCATGAAATGGGTCCCCGCCACGGCGACGAGCTGAACCTTGTCGTCAGCGGCGGCAATTACGGCTGGCCGGTCGTCTCGAACGGCGACCATTATTCCGGCGCGGCGATCCCGGACCACGATACGCGGCCCGAATTCAACGCCCCGAAAACCTTCTGGGTGCCCGCAATTTCGCCCGCAGGCCTCGTCATCTATGACGGCGACCTGTTCGCCGAATGGAGGGGCAACGCCTTCATGGGCGGCCTCTCGGGGCAGGCGCTCGTGCGCGTCGAGATCGACGGCGAAACGGCCCGCGAAGCCGAGCGCTTCGAGTGGGGACGGCGCATCCGCGAAGTCGAACAGGGGCCGGACGGTGCGCTCTGGGTGCTGGAAGACCGCAGCGGCGGACGGCTGCTCAAACTGACACCGAAGGATTGAACGCCAGACCTGCCGCAATCTGCCGGAGCGTTAACCGTTCCGGCAGATCACCCGCACGCCTTCGGGGGAGTCGCCGCCGGGCGTTGCGACCAGCACGGCGCAGCGGGCCTCGCCCTGGCCGCGATATTCGCGGGTGACGCCGGCCGGCTGCGAGTCTTCGCTATCGAGCGTCATGCCGGCCTCGGTCAGGCAGGCGGTGGCCTTTGATGCGATCGCGCCGATGAGCGCGCGGGCGGAGGCGTTGCCTGGCGGCGCTAGGAACGAACAGTCGGTGGCGCTCGGACAGTCGAGCGTCAGCCCATCCGTTGCGCCGTATTCCGATTGAAGCGAGGAGATGCAGGCGGTAGGTCCGCTCTGCGCAGTGGCCTGCCCGGCGGCAAGTGAAAATGCAAGAGCCGCCGCGACGGCTGCGTATCCCCGTCTGCGCCTCATTCCGTAATGCATCATCAAAACCCTCCCTATCGGCCCGAACTCTTGCCTTCAGCCAGGCCGCTGCTCAATTCGGTCTGCCTGCTATATAGGGACTATCGAGAGAAAAGGCAGGGATTTCCACTTCAAACTGCTCGCCATCGTCGCTTTCCATCAGATAGGCGCCGTGCATGATGCCGGACGCGGTCCGTAGCGGGGCGCTGCTGGTGTAGCGGAAACTTTCGCCGGGATCGAGCACCGGCTGCTGGCCTACGACGCCCTCGCCCTTCACGACCTGCACGCGTCCCGTCGCATCGGTAATCCTCCAGTGCCGCGCAAGAAGCTGAACGCGCCGATTGCCGCCATTATGGATTTCGACCGAATAGGCCCAGACATACTGGTCCTGCACGGGCGAGGACTCGTCTTCCAGAAAGCTCGGCTCGACCCTGACGGTGATCCCCTGGGTGGTCGCCTCATATATCATCCGCCGCCTCCCGCCTGCCTGCCGTTCAGCGAAACGCCGCGCCGATCGCCTGATCGAAATCTTCCATCAGGTCATCCGGATCTTCCAGCCCGACAGACAGGCGAAGCATGTTGTCGCCGATCCCCATTTGCGCCCTGACCTCCGGCGTGAAGCGCTGATGCGTCGTCGTGGCCGGATGCGCGATCAGGCTTTTCGCATCGCCCAGATTGTTGGAAATCTTCACGATTCTCAGCGTGTCGGCAATGCGGAAAGCGGTCTGCTTGCCGCCCTTGACGGAGAAGGTCACGAGGGTGCCGCCTGCGCGCATCTGGCGGCGGGCGAGACCGTGCTGGGCGAAATCCTCCCGGAAGGGATAGAGGACGGATTCGATTTCCGGCCGCCCGGCGAGATACTCTGCCATCCTCGCAGCCGTCGCCGACATGCGCTCGATGCGCAAGGGCAGCGTCTCCAGCCCCTTTAGCAGCACCCAGGCGTTGAACGGGCTGAGACAGGGGCCGGTCTGGCGCAGATAGACCTTGAGATGGTCGTTCAGGAACTGCTCGCTGCACAGGATGACGCCGCCGAGGCAACGCCCCTGCCCGTCGATATGCTTGGTCGCCGAATAGACGACGATATCCGCCCCGAGCGCCAGCGGCTTTTGCAGGATCGGCGAGGCGAACACGTTGTCGACGACGAACAGCGCGCCGCAATCCTTCGCCAGCGCGGCGACGGCGGCGAGATCGACCAGCTCCAGCGTCGGATTGGCGGGCGTCTCGCAGAAGAAAGCGCGCGTGTTCGGGCGGATGGCGGCGCGCCAGGCCTCAATGTCCCGCCCATCGACGAGGGTGCAGGCGACGCCGAAACGCGGGAGCAATTCCTCGATCACATAGCGGCAGGAGCCGAACAGCACCTGCGAGGCGACGACATGGTCGCCCGCCTTCAGATAGGAAAAGAACGTCGCCGTGACCGCCGCCATGCCGGATGCAGTCGAGCGCGCGACTTCCGAGCCTTCCAGCAGCGCCATGCGCGTCTCGAACATCGACAGGGTCGGGTTTGAATAGCGCGTATAGATGAAGCCGTCCTGTTCGCCCTTGAAGCGCAACTCGGCGTCGTGCGCGCTTTCGTAAACGAAGCCGGAATTCAGATAGAGCGCTTCGGAGGTTTCCCCGAACGGGCTGCGCAGCGTGCCGCCGTGGACGAGCTTCGTCGCCTCGCGCCAGGTCTTCTCGGGTGGCTCGCGGGAGTCTTGTGTCATTAAAGCGCCTCTCAACAAACAGGCCGGATGGAAGCCGGGCCGTGAATGTCGCAGCGCGGCCTTTTTAGCGAATTCTTTAACGTGGCTGCAAGCCGGCCAGCCAAATCACCACGTATGTAGGCTGCATAACTGGATGCAAGACCCAGCGTCAAGGAATTAGGAGGATTTGCTGACGGGTTCTGCTACAGGATCTGAATTCGGCAATGCTGTGCCGTATAGCAACCAACTTCAGCTTTTAGGTTCGCTTAGATCGACGCAAGTCATCAAATATTTATAAAATTCGTCAAAGTACCTGTATTCGTCCTTAACATCATTCAGAGCTGCACGCATCGCACTAATATTAAGTGTTTCTTTTATACCAAGTTCCCATATTTTCCACGTTGATTTATTTATAAATCCACTTCGATGGAGATGAAATTCTTCAGAGCACATATTGAGGTATTTTCTAAGGACATTACGTATTTGTCTTTTTTGTTCTTCGTCGAATTCAGAGTATGATTTTGTCTCGATAGAATCTCTAATTAAAGGTGACAATTCCTGTTCGATATCATTAAATCTTCTCGTATATTCGCAAAATATTCCTACATGCATCTGGCGATAAACCATTAAAATGGAAATTATTATACCAGAATAACCAATAATCTGAATAATTAATCTAGCAAAATCAAAATAGCTAATTTGATCATAAAACATTATTACACAGCCATTTATTTAAAAAATTACATTGCAATAATCTCGATAGAACTTTTTTATAATAATATTAAAACGACTCTTGTGCAAAGTATAATTTATTCACGCTTACTTACGAATTCCGCAAAATGAATTGCAGGCGGCTGTGCATAGAGGATGCTAAGGGTTGGTTCTTGGGCCTGGATTTCATTACTTATGGAGGCATAATTCCCCTCCATCTCAAGAGAGACATCGCAATGCCAGACGCAAAAAAGGCCTTCTCCCGGCGCAATCCATCCGCGCGCTGATCGCGTCCGGTGCGATCTCCGCGCCCGAGTCTGTCTTGCCGTCGCAGGTCCAGCCCGCCAGCCTC
>CAYOUE010000044.1:0-19202 GCA_964407075.1 uncultured Hyphomicrobiaceae bacterium | reverse complement strand
TCCGGACTGACGGTTACCGACAGCCGCAACCGGCGTCTGCTGCAACAAGACGGCCTGAGCGGCTATGTTCTTGGAAAATCAGCCAGAAAGTGGATTCTGCCTGACGCCAGCGGCCAGCCCGGCGCGGGCGAAACGCTTCATATTTCCGCTGAGACCGCTTCCGGCAGGATAGAAGGCCATGCCATTCTGCGCGAAGGCGGTTAGGGTCTGCGCCTTTGTCTGGACCGCATTGCTTGCGACGAGTGCCGCAAATGCGCGATACGATTCACCGTATCCTGCGCATATGCATGGCCATTCCGCCGCCGCGCACCTTAATACGCTTTACCTCGAAGTCTTCATCAACGGCTTTCCTGCAAATCTCATCGCGGAGTTCCATGCAACGCCAGCAGGCTACGCCGCGACGCCCGCCGAGTTGCGCGATATCGGGCTTGATCTCGATGACGCGCAAGGCGATGAAAACGGCCTTGTGCCCCTGGATAGCATCCACGGCCTGACTTACGCTTATGATCCGCAAACGCAGACGATCAGGTTCGACCTGCCCCCGGATCTTCTCATGCCTCAGATCCTCGACGCTTCGAAAAGGCGGCAGGCTACCCCCGGGGAAGCGCACACCGGCTCCGGCGCAGTGTTGAACTATTCACTCTTCGCCAGCCTTCATGGCGGTGCAATCCTGACCTTCCCCGAATATACCGGGCTGGCCGGAACCTTCGACGCCAGGTTTTTTTCCAGCTACGGCGAACTGAGAAGCGGGCTGATCGCGAAATCGGCCCCGGGCCTGGACGAGCCCGTCTTGATCCGGCTGGACAGCGCATGGAGTTTCGAGGATTCGCAGGACCTCATGAGCTACAGAGCGGGCGATCTGATCTCCGGAGGACTGGCCTGGACGCGACCGGTTCGGCTCGCAGGAGTGCAGGCGTCGCGGAATTTCTCTCTCCGGCATGATCTGATAACGTCACCGGCCTCCGTCATCGCAGGAACAGCCGCGGTGCCGTCGACGGTGGATGTCTTCGTGAATTCAGCGCGGGCCTATTCGGGCCAGGTCGACAGCGGTCCTTTCCAGATCGTCAATCTGCCCGCGGCGTCAGGTCCGGGAAATGTGCAGGTCGTGATACGAGATACGCTAGGCCGCGAAACGGTGACAAGCGCCTCATACTATGTATCTCCGATGCTGCTAGCTCCCGGTCTGCTCGATTTCTCGGTCGAGGCCGGTTATCCGCGCCGCTCCTACGGCCTCGTCTCGGACGATTATTCCGGCGATCCCTTCCTTTCCGGCAGCGCCCGATACGGCGTGAGCGACCGTGTCACCGTCGAGGGACACAGCGAAATCGGCCCCAGCCTGCTGAATGCGGGCGCCGGCCTCGTCTTTGGGCTGGGCCCGATCGGGCTGGCGTCGATGTCTCTCGCCGGCAGCCGCTTTCTGCCCGGCGATTGCTTGGAAGCCGCAAATGACTGTGGCGCCATGCATGGTCTGAAGTTCGGCCTGTCCGTGGAAGCATCCATCGCGGATTGGCGCATCTATGCGCGAACGCTACGGACCCTGGGAGACTACGCCGATATCGCCTCGGTCACGGCGTCCAACACATATGACGATGAAGGTTATTATCCCTATCTCTACGCGCCTGCCGTCACGCTCGACCAACTCTCAATTTCCGCGCCGCTTCCATGGGACCGCACGCACGTCAATCTCAACCTCACACATACGCTCGACATCGCGAACGACCGAAAGCTGATACTCGGGCTATCCCACAGCCGGCCAGCTTTCCAAAACGGAACTTTCTCCGTTAGCGCCTATCATGACATCGAGAACCCGGACAATACCGGTATTTTCGCGGGACTGTATTTCACGCTCGGGAGTAATATTTCCGCGTCGGCAGGTTTTGCGGGAAGTCATGACGGGTACGGAATTTCGAGCAGCCTTGCAAAGCCGGAAACAGCCGAAAACGGGAGTTACGGCTGGCGCTTGAGATCGCAGGAAGGCGCCTCGTCCTACAGATCGGCCTACGCCAGCTACCGTGCGGAAGCGGTGAGGGTGGAAGCCGGCGCGGCTGAACGCTCAGGGCGTACGGAATTTCACGCGCAGGCGGAAGGGGCCGTCGCCGTCCTCGGCGGCGATGTCTTCCTGGCCAACCGCATAGACGATTCCTTCGCCGTCGTCGACGCGACAGCGCCAAATGTGAAGGTGTTGCACGAGAACCGCGTAATCGGCGTTACGGGCGCAGACGGCAAAGTGCTGGTCCCTTCCCTGAGGTCCTGGCAGCCAAACGTCATCTCGATCGACCCGGTCGATCTTCCTCTCAACGCCGGCATCGCCGAAACCGGTCAGACCGTTACTCCTGCAGGACGCGGCGGGGTTGTGGTCCGATTCGACATCGAGGCTGAGGACAACGCTGCGCTGGTCTCCTTCCTTGGCGCTGGGGGCGTAGCCGTTCCCATCGGCAGCGCCGGGGTGTTGAACGCAGGAGAGGACCGCTTTCTCATCGGTTATGACGGACAAGCCTACATAAGCAGCCTACGCCGGAACAATACAGCCGTCGTCACCCAGCCTGACGGTGAAAGCTGCATCGCGGAGTTTTCATTCGCGCCGCAGCCTGAAAAACAGGTTTTCATCGAAGATGTTCCCTGCCTTTGACACCAGCAAGACGATCCGTCTGATGACGCTCGCCGGCCTCGCAGCGGTTGCCTTCCCCCTCTCCGCGGCCGGGCAGCTTACCCCTGCATGTTCCGCGACCATCACCTCCCCGATTGTATTTTCAGGCTTCGACGTCCTGAGCGGAAGCGCGGTCGATACGACCGCAACACTCAACATTTCATGCAGCGGCGTCCTCTCGACCGTGACCGTATCCGTTTGCCCGAGCATCGAGGCCGGGTCCGGCGGACAGACCGGCGGCGTGCGCCAGATGCAGCGCATCGGCGGGAGCGAGAAACTCAGCTTCGGGCTGTTCCGGGACGCCGCGCGTACAATTCCATGGGGATCCATCAACGATCCTTCTCTTGGTGAGCCGCCGCTGATTACGCTTTCGGTCCCGCTGCTCGGAACCGGCAATGCGAGCCGGACCATCTATGCGCGGCTGTTCGGCGGGCAGAGCGGTATCGCTGCGGGAACCTATCAATCGGATTTCTCCGGGGCGCAGACCGATGTCAGCTATGGCGTCACGACCAGCCTGACCGGTTGCACAGGAGGCCTGCTTGGACTCCTCACCGAGTCTACGACTGCGCCTTTCGCGGTCGAGACATCGGTTGAGGAAAACTGCCTGCTCGATGTCACTCAGAATGTCGATTTCGGGATTGCCGGCGTGCTGTCCGGAAATGTCGATGCTGCCGGACAGTTGCAGGTGACGTGTACGAGCGGGACGGATTACGCCGTTTCGCTGGAGCGGCAGGCCGGTCCGCAGCCGCTTGGCGCATGGGAAATGACCAATGGCGCGGAAACCATCACATACGGCCTCTATGCCGACATCGCCCGAACCGATCTCTGGGGCGGCCCGCCTGCAGATGACGTCTCGCTGACCGGAACCGGCGCGGCGCAACTGCTCGGCGTTTATGGCCGCGTGCCGCCGCAAACCACGCCCCCGGCGGGAACCTATACCGACACCGTGATCGTCACAGTCACATACTGATTGTGCCGGACGGCCAGGCGCAGGTCGGCACCCGGGGACGGCCGCCTCATCAGCTTTCCTGAAGCCGTTCATAAATCAATATGACTTGTTGTGAAGGGCGGACGCCGCAACAATGGCGCGAAGAGCCGAACCGGAGACGACGCCATGAATGTGCGCTGCGCCGAATTGCGCGACACCGAATTCGATCAGCGCGCCTTGCGCGACGTGCTGGGCTGTTTTGCGACGGGCGTCGCCGTCATCACCACTATGGGCGATGGGGGCGCGCCGGTCGGGCTGACCGTAAACTCCTTCACTTCCCTTTCGCTCGACCCGCCGCTCGTACTGTGGACCATCGCGCTGAAGGCGCCGAGCCTTGCGGCCTTCCGCGCGCATCGCGGTTTCGCCGTCAACATCATGGGCGCGGACGCAAAGGAGGAAACCCTCAACTTCGCCCGCCCATCCGACGATAAATTCGACGGCGTTGCGTGGCGGCCCGGCCATGCAGGCTTTCCGGTGCTGGACAGCGCGGTCGCGGCAATCGAATGCCGGACCGAAACCCGCTTTCCGGGCGGCGACCATGAAATCATTCTCGGACGCGTCTTGCGGCTGACGAAGCGCGGAGGGCGGCCGCTGCTGTTCCACCGCGGCCGGTTTGCCGGGATCGGAGAAACGCTGTAATGGCCGCCGGGGAGCGCTTGCGGATCGTGATTGCGGGCTACGGCTGGTGGGGACAGCATATGGCCCGCCGCCTTGCGGGGAACACAAAGATCCATCTGCTCGGCGTGGCGGAGCCGGACGCGGCGCGCCATGACGCGATCCGGGCAGCCGGGCTTCATGTCTATCCGGATCTCGAGACGGCGCTGGCGGATGCCTGCGTCGAGGGCGTTGTCCTGACAACGCCGAACCCGCTGCATGAGAAGCAGGTTCTGGCCACCGCCGCCGCCGGCAAGCATGTCTTCTGCGAAAAACCTCTCGGCCTGACAGCGGCCAGTGCCCGCCGTTCGGTCGAAGCCTGCAGAGCGGCGGGCGTCCAACTTGGCGTCGGCCACGAACGCCGTTACGAACCAGCGATGCAGGCCCTCAAGGCCGCCATCGCCGCCGGCGAACTCGGCACCGTCATGCACGCTGAGGCGGCTTTCAGTCACGACAAGCTGATCGGCGTTCCCAGCGGCGACTGGCGGACGTTGAAAGCGGTCTCGCCGGCTGCAGGCATGACAGCCATGGGCATCCATTTGACCGACCTTCTGATCTCCTTTTTCGGGCGCGTCGAAACCGTTCAGGCGATGACCGCAAGCCGTATTCTCGGATGGGAGACCGGCGATGTCGCAACCGTGCAACTCGGCTTCGCGGAGGGCATGACCGCGACCTTGAGCGCCGTTCTGTACACGCCGCATTTCATCCGTATGCATGTCTTCGGGACGAAGAGGTGGATCCAGGTCATTAACGACACCCATCCCGACACACCCGGTGGACGGGTGCGCTACATGGTGTCCGAAACGGGAAAGGACATCGCTCTAACGCAACTCGGCTGGACAGACAGCGTCGTCGCCAATCTCGAAGCATTCGCCGCCGCCGTGCGCGGAGCCGCGCCCTACCCCATTTCAGCCGAAGAGATGGTTCACAACATCGAAGTGCTGGAAGTCGTCGCGAAATCCGCCGAAAATCGCGAAACCGTGCATCTCGGGTCCGGATGAGAGTAGGTGGTCAGTTCTGCAATCGGTTGCAAAGCCCGGCTCCGTTCCGCGGCCGGCTACGGCGCGCGAAGCGCGAATGCGTCCACGGCGCCTTAACTGGACCGGACCTGGCTTGCGGGCGAGCAGGGCCTGCGCTATCGGGACATTCGGCAGATTCGGGACACTTTGCGCTTATTTGCTCTTTCTCCCCGTTCATTCATTTTTCTCGCGTGAAGTCGATTGGCAGGGGCAAGGAAAGGCAGGGACGCGAAACACGATTTACCACCTGCGCCATGCGAAACATGGAAGCCGGAGCCTTCAGCCGGAACCGCCAGCACAACGCTGCAGAGCCACATGGCGCGGATCGCTCCGGCTGTCTGGCAGCTGGATGACGTGCTGATCCCATATACGCCAGGCCGCATTGCCTGCGTCCCAATACTGCTCCAGATGAACCTTGTCGCGCAGCGTGTCCATAGGGTGCCAGAAGCCCGTATGCCGGAATGCGGCGAGCTGCCCGCGAGCCGACAGCGTGCGCAGCGGCTCTTGTTCCCATGAGACGCCGTCATGGTCGATCAGATCGAGCGCTTCGGGCTCGATGACGAAAAATCCTCCATTGATCCAGGAGCCGTCGCCTCTCGGCTTTTCGCGGAAGTTCCTGACTAGAGAATCGTCTTCCCCAAGAACGAAAGCGCCGAACCGGCCCTCGGGCTGCACGGCAGTGAGTGTCGCCAGTTTCCGCTGTTCGCGGTGGAAGGTTACAAGGGCGCGTATGTCGATGTCGGCGACGCCGTCGCCATAGGTGCAGCAGAACGTCTCGCCGCCGATATAATCCGCCGCGCGCCTGATCCGGCCGCCGGTCATGCTTTCCTCGCCGGTGTCGACAAGAGTCACACGCCAAGGTTCGACGCCGTTCTTATGGTAGCTGACAGTCTGCGCGCGCATATCGAAAGTCACGTCGGAATGGCGCAGCGAGTAGCTCGCAAAGAACTCCTTTATCATATACCCCTTGTAGCCGCAGCAGATGATGAAGTCGTTCAGGCCGAAATGGGAGTAGATCTTCATGATGTGCCAGAGTATCGGCTTGCCGCCGATCTCGACCATTGGCTTCGGCCTTACGTAGCTTTCCTCGGAAATCCGGCTTCCCTTTCCGCCGGCGAGTATGACGACCTTCATTTGTCGCTCCTTTCAAGGAAGTCTTCTTGTTCGTATCTGTGCAGCGCGTACGGCCTCGCCGCCGGAGCGTACGATGTAGGCTTGAGCAGGGGCTATAGCTCCGATGGTTCGAGATAGCGCGCCTCGGGCAAAGGCACGGCAAAGCGCGCGCCCCATTCCAGCGCATGGCGCATCTGCGACGTGATCTCATCCTTCAGGTTCCAGGGCAGGATCAGGATCACATCCGGCTTATGGGCGTCGATCGCTTCCGGCGAAAGGATGGGAATACGCGTTCCCGGCGTGAAAAGGCCCTGCTTGTAGGGATTGCGGTCCACCAGAAAATCGAGAAAGTCAGCGCCGATACCGCAATAGTTCAGCAGCGTGTTGCCCTTGCCGGGCGCACCATATCCGCAGATACGCTGCCCGTTCGCCTTGGCCTCGATGAGAAAGGCGAGCAGATTTCGCTTTGCGCGCTTCACCTGCTCGCCGAACACCGCGTAGGTTTCAAGTTTTTCGAAACCGGCGTCTCTTTCCCGCTGAAGCAGCCTGGCGACGCTCGCGGCAGGACGCCACGCGGCGTCACGATGCGAGAGATAGATCCTGAGCGAGCCGCCATGAGTCGGTAATTCTTCGACGTCGATCAGTATCAGCCCGCATCCATGCGCAAGGCGCTCTATCGCCAGGAAGGAGAAATAGGAAAAATGCTCGTGATAGATGGTGTCGAACTCGTTCCCGGCCATCAGCCGTTCCAGATGCGGAAATTCGAATGTCGCGACGCCTTCCGGTTTGAGCAGATCCTTTACGCCCTTCAGGAAGCCGTTCGGATCGGGTACATGGGCGAGCACATTGTTGCCGACGATCAGGTCAGCGCGTTTCCCCTCGGCGCGCAGCCGCGCGGCGAGCTCTGCGCCGAAAAACTCCGCGATGACGGGGATGCCCTTTCGTTCGGCTTCCGCGGCGACGTTCAGCGCCGGTTCGACGCCGAGCACGGGAATGCCCATCGGCAGAAAGTGCTGGAGCAGATAGCCGTCATTGCAGGCGATTTCGACGACAAGACTGTCAGGTCCGAGGGCGAGCCGCGAAGCGATCATGCCACAATAGGCTTTCGCGTGTTCGACCCAACTTGTTGAACAGGAGGAGAAATAGGCGTATTCGCGGAATATGGACTCCGGCGCGACATAATCCTTGAGTTGAACGAGGAAACAGCTGCCGCAAACAAGCGCATGGAGCGGATAATGTGGCTCCATCGCGTCAAGCTGACCGGGACGTAAAAAGCTCTGGCACGGCGGGGCCGCCCCGAGATCGACAAATGTCTGCGCAAGACGCCCGCCGCAAAGGCGGCAGGGGGTATGCAGCGGCTCGGCGCCGCCATGATCCGAGACCGGAAAACTGGCCATCATGAAAATAACGCTTTGCTTTTTATGCTTTTATCCCAGCCGCATCAAGATGCGGTTGGGCTGAAATCAACAGGCGCAACAATAGTAAAGATTAAATCAAAAGTTGCCATATTCGGACAGATACACGTTAATAGTGCAATTTTGAATAGGGGATTATACGGTCATGCCCGACTCTCCCCAGATTTCTGCGCGCCGCCACACTTCAGTGCGAGGCGGCGCACGGTGGCCGCGACACTTTCCTAGAGCGGCGTGAAGCTGAAAATCACTTTCCTGAGTTCAGGCAGGTATTTTTCCTGATCCGCTGCCGGCGTGGTGCCGAACAGGATGAAATATCCTCCCGATTTCCCGCGCAGCATCACGAAGATCAGCACAATACGGCCGTCAGAGCCGGCGCCGGTGGATGCTTCGGCGGCGATGCTGTAGCCGGGCAGGCCTCCGATCGTGACGGCCTCCTCGCCAAGCACCTTCCGGTCGTCTATGCCCGAAAGCGACGCGAAGCGGTTCTTCGCCGCCTGCTCGACATTGACGACCTCGTCCTGGCCCAGCGACGGCGCAACCATCAGCGAAGGCTCACGCGAAAGCTGGTTCACACCCGCCTCGGGACCCGCGCCGGAAAGATTGTAAAGTTCCGCCGTTCCGGCCAGGCTGGCCGAAAGCTTGAGCGGGCCGAGATAGCCAAGCTCGAAAAGACGGTTTTCCGGACCCGGCTCGTCCGCGATCTTCGCCGTCTTCAGCACGGCCTCGATGTCCTCCTTCGACATCAGCCCTTCATCGAGCGCGTCCTGCGGGACGTTGGCCGTGATGAAACCGGTCAGGTTCTTTTCCCGGAAGATGAGCACGAATTTGGCGAACGCCGTACCGGCCTCGGTCTGTTTCGCGGTGAAATAGACATATTCGCCTTCGCGCCCGTCGAGCGTCGCCTCCAGAGCGTCGGTCAGTCCTCGTTCGGCCAGGCTGTCCTTGTGCTGCGGCATGGACTTCAGTTCCCGATAAGCTGCGCCGGGCATCTCGATCATGACGAACGAGGCGCCGGTATCCGGGTCGTAGAAGCCGGAAAAGCGGGGCGCGGGCACGAAGCGCTCGCCGAGTTCGACCGCGATCCGGCTGTTCGGCGGCTGCCTGAATTCCGCGTTGGCGGGGGCCAGAGACGCCAGGATCGCGCTGGCGACAAAAACGCCCGGAACGATGGCTCGCGTCCAGGCGGCATTCACGCATTTCCGAAAGGAGATAGGCAAGATCAGGGATCCTTTTTCTGCTGCTGCCGTTAAGAGTTTAGCTTAAAGACAGTGAAAAATGAAAATCTGATCTGAATTTTCGGCGAATCGCCGCAGCATTTTCTTGAGCCGGGGAGAGGTTATTCCTGCCTAAATATTTCCAGCGTCTGTATTAATTGGTCGAAATGGCCGATGACGGCGTCGGCCTGCAAGTCCTCGATCGGGCCGTCGTGATAGCCGAAGCTGACGGCGATGAATGGAATGCTGGCGTTTCGCGCCGTTTTGGCGTCCGTCTCGCTGTCCCCGATCAATACAGCCCGCGCCGGGTCGCCGCCGATGCGTGCGACCGCCTCCAGCAGGGGCGCAGGATCGGGTTTGCGCACGGTCAAAGTGTCCGCGCCGACGAGCGCACCGAAAAAGTGCCGGAGATCGAGTTCGCCAAGCAGCTTCTGCGACAGCGCCTCGCGCTTGTTGGTGCATACGCCGAGCAACGCGCCACCCTCGCGCAGCATCTCCAGCGCGCGGACCAGCCCTGGAAACGGACGGCTGCGCGCGGCGATCGCTTCGCTGTAGAACGCGACGAACCGGTCGGACATCGAGTCCAGTTCCCTTTCGCTCATCCTGTAGCCGAGATGCCTGAGCGCGGCGCGCAGCATCGGCTTGCTGCCATGGCCGACATAGTTCCTGATGATGGCGTCATCCACGGCGTCGATATCATGGGCATTGAGCGTCCGGTTCGCAGCCGCCAGCAGATCCGGCGCCGTATCGACCAGAGTTCCGTCCAGATCGAAAATAACCGACAGGCCGTCCATAAAATTCCTGCTTTCCTTGTGCCTCGATCTGCTAGCGTTATATGACTCGGATAAGGAATACGCCAGTCGCCGGCGCGGCATTGCGCGCATTGCGTCAGCCGCATGGCGGTCCGACACGGAATTGCAGCTTACGGAGGTTCCCAGGCATGGATCAGAACGTCAAAGACCTGATTTTTCAGCAATGCTATGTCGATGGCGAATGGACCGGCGAGGGCAAGGATCCGGTCGTCAATCCGGCGAGCGGCGCAGAAATCGCGCGGGTTCCGGATCTGGGCGCGGAAGGCGCGCGCACGGCGATCGAAGCGGCGCACCGCGCCTTTCCGGCCTGGGCTGCCATGCTCGCCAAGGAGCGGGCGGCTATCTTGCGGCGCTGGTTCGATCTCATCAACGAGAACGCCGAAAGTCTTGCTCAACTCATGACGGCCGAACAAGGCAAGCCGCTGGCCGAAGCGCGCGGCGAAATCGCCTATGGCGCATCCTTCGTCGAGTTCTTCGCCGAACAGGCAAAGCGCATCAAGGGTGAAATCATTCCCTCGCACCGCAGCGACGGGCGGATCGTCGTCTTGAAACAGCCGGTCGGTGTCGTCGGCGCGATCACGCCGTGGAACTTCCCCATGGCGATGATTACGCGCAAGGTCTCGCCCGCGCTCGCCGCAGGCTGCACGATCGTCGTGAAGCCCGCCGAGGACACGCCCCTTTCGGCGCTGGCGCTCGCCGAACTCGCGCACCGCGCCGGCTTCCCGAAAGGCGTGATCAACATCATCACCGGCGATGCGCCCGCGATCGGCAAGGAGCTGACCGAAAGTCCCCTTGTCCGGATGATCGCCTTCACCGGATCGACCGAGGTCGGCAAGCTGCTGATGCGGCAGTCCGCCAGCACGGTGAAGAAGATCGCGCTCGAACTCGGCGGCAACGCGCCCTTCATCGTCTTCGACGACGCCGACCTGGACAAGGCCGTCGCCGACGCTATCGCCTCCAAATACCGCAATATGGGCCAGACCTGCGTCTGCGCGAACCGCATCCTGGTGCAGGACGGCATTTATGACGCCTTTGCCGAAAAGCTCGTGGCCAAGGTCCGCGAGATGAAGGTGGGTCCGGGAGATCAGCCGGGCGTCGTGCAGGGCCCGCTCATCAACAAGGCCGCGCTCGAAAAGGTCGAGCAGCATGTCAAGGACGCCGTCGCCAAGGGCGCGACCGTGCTCACGGGCGGCAAGCCGCACGAACTCGGCGGCACCTTCTACGAGCCGACGGTCATTTCCGGCGCGACCATGGACATGCTGTTCGCGCAGGAGGAGACCTTCGGCCCGGTCGCTCCGCTTTACCGCTTCTCGACCGAGGAAGAGGCGGTCACGATCGCGAACGGCACGCCCTATGGCCTTGCCGCTTATTTCCATACGCGCGACATCGGCCGCGTGTGGCGCATCGGCGAAAAGCTCGAATTCGGAGTCGTCGGAGTCAATGAAGGCATCATCTCCACCGAACTTGCGCCTTTCGGCGGATTCAAGCAGTCCGGCCTCGGACGCGAAGGCTCCGAGCATGGCGTCGAGGAATTCCTCGAAATGAAGTACATGTTCATGGGCGGCCTCGGGAGCTGACGGAGGAACGAATGCTGAAGATGAGCGCCGACCTCTGCAAGGCGCTGGCGGCGGAGCGTGCGATCGAACTGGTCAGGCCGGGCATGAAGCTCGGCCTCGGCACGGGATCGACCGCGGCCAAGTTTGTCGACCTGCTCGGCAAGAAGGTCCAGGAGGGATTACAGGTCGTGTGCGTTCCGACATCGGAGGAAACCCGTCTGCAAGCGGAGCGGCTTGGCATCCCGCTGACCACGCTGGACGAGCAGATTACGCTGGATCTGACCGTGGACGGGGCTGACGAAATCGACGGAAGCCTCAATCTCATAAAGGGGGGAGGCGGCGCGCTCTTGCGCGAGAAGATCGTGGCGATGGCGTCCGAGCGCATGGTGGTGATCGCAGACAACACCAAGCTCGTCGACACGCTCGGCGCTCATCCGCTGCCGGTGGAGGTCGTCCGTTTCGGCGCGAAGGCGACGCTTCAGATGATCCGAGAGGCCGCACAGGATGCGGAATGTTTCGGCGAGATCGAGCTGCGCCGCCTCAATGGCGAATATTTCGTCACCGACAACGGCAATTACATCGCCGACTGTTCCTTCGACGAGATCCCGGAGCCGGAAACTCTCAGCGACGTGCTGGAAATGCTGCCCGGCGTCGTCGAGCATGGCCTTTTCATCGGCATCGCCGACGAAGCGATCATTGCCGGGCCGGAAGGCGTTAATGTGCTTGTCGCCGAGGACGAGGAAGACGATTAGAACGTGACCTTGCGGGGCGGGCAGACCGCCGGCCTGCCCGTTGCCTCGCTGGCCGCATGACCACGCAGCAATTCCGAGACAAGGACGAGGAAAACCTATGACCTATGACTACGACCTTTTCGTCATAGGAGGCGGCTCGGGCGGGGTCCGGGCGGCGCGCATGGCGGCCCAGGCGGGCGCGCGCACCGCCATTGCCGAGGAATTCCGCTATGGCGGCACCTGCGTGATACGCGGCTGCGTGCCGAAGAAGCTCCTGGTCTACGGCAGTCATTTCCGTGACGAATTCGAGGATGCGCGAGCCTATGGGTGGACCGCGGGCCATCCGTCATTCGACTGGCCGACCCTGCGCGACAACGTGCAGAAGGAGGTCAGCCGTCTGAGCGGCGTCTACGAAACGCTCCTGGACGGCTCCGGCGTGCGGCGTTTCGGAACGCGGGCTGTTCTGGAAGATCCGCATACGGTCCGTCTGCTTGCGGATGACATGACCGTAACGGCGAAGACGATCCTTGTCGCGACCGGCTCATGGCCTTATCTCCCGGACGTCGAGGGACGGGAGAACGTCATAACCTCCAACGAAGCCTTCCTGCTCGACAGGCTGCCTCGCTCGCTGGCCATAGTCGGCGGCGGTTATATCGGGGTCGAGTTCGCCGGGATTTTCCGCGGCCTCGGCGCTGACATCATGCTGATCTATCGCGGCGACAAGGTGTTGCGAGGCTTCGACGAGGACATGCGCGACGGGCTGATGCAGGCGATGCAGGCAAGGGGCGTCCGTCTCGAAATGACGAAGACCATCTCGCATATCGAGCCGGACGGCGGCGAACAGCTCATGATCTGCAATGACGGAAAGCGTATCCACGCCGAAACGGTGATGTATGCGACGGGCCGGACGCCGCTTACCGCAAATATGGGCCTGGAGGCTGCGGGAGTAAGGCTCGGCCGCAATGGAGAGATCGCCGTCGACGAATATTCCCGCTCATCTGTGGAGAACATTTACGCCATAGGCGACGTGACCGACCGCGTCGCGCTCACGCCCGTCGCCATCGACGAGGCGATGCGCTTCGTCGACACCGTTTTCCGCGGACAGCCGCGTCCGGTGGACCACGAGCACATCCCGACCGCGGTCTTCTCTCAACCGGAGATCGGCACGGTCGGCCTGACCGAGGCGGAGGCGCGCAACCGCTACGGCGAGATCGACATCTATAAATCCAGCTTCCGGCCGATGAAATACACGCTTCCGGCGCGCGAGGAAAAGATGCTGATGAAACTTGTCGTCGAAGCGTCCTCAGGGCGCGTGCTCGGCTGTCACATCCTGGGGCCGGATGCGGCCGAAATGGTGCAGCTCGTCGCCATTTCCATGCGGATGGGCGCGACCAAGGCCGATTTCGACGCCACGATGGCGCTGCATCCGAGCGCTGCGGAAGAGCTTGTCACCATGCGCCAGAAATGGACGCCGCCCGCCTGAGAGGTCCCCGAAAACCTGCCTCCGTAGAGCGACGCTCAACGTCAACTTTGTTCCGCCCTCAATTTCGGTTGTGCAAATCTCAAAAATTCCCTTTATAGTTGCAATAAGGAAGCGCATAGGCGCGCCGCACCGGCTGGCGCGCATCGGGTGCGGATTACGAGATGAAACGGCCAAGGCTCATCGAGAAATTGACGGCGCGAACAGCCCGGCGGACTCCGACAGGCCGATCCGAAAATCTGCTCGATCTGTCCGCGCCCCGGCGCAGGCGCGCGTCATGGCCGTATTTGTGCGCGTGCCTGGTCATGATCGCAATCTACGGCACCTACATGATCCGGGTCGCAGCGACCGGCGGACCCACCACGCCCATGATCGCCGCGCCCCAGCGGTCCGACGCGCTCGGGAAAGCCGACCTGGAGCGCAAGGCGGAGATGCCGAAGCCGGTGCGCGCGGAGCGGCGGGCTCGCGTGGACGCAGACGCTCAGCCTGCATATTTTTCCGATGCCGATCGTCAGCCCGCGGGTACGGAAATCAAGTCTCCCGATTTCGAAGCCGCCTTACATGCGGGCGCCCGCCAGAGCGTTCCGAACCCGGATCGGACGGATCCGATCATGAACGCCGCCGCAGGCTCCGCCGCTCATGCGATCCTGCGCAGAATAAGCGAAGCCGCCGGCGAAACTCCGCCCGCATCGGGCAGCATGGAGGCCGAAGCGGAGCAGGCGTCGGCCGCGCCCCTGCCGGAGCGCCGTCCCTACGCGACCGAGGATATCGCACGCCACGAAACCAGCAGCCAGAGCGGCGCGAGAATGACCCGTGCCGCCCCGCGCGCTCCTCGCATTTCCCCTGCAGTCAGGTCGTATCGCGAGAGCGTGCGCACCCATCTGGCCTTGCACAAGCCGAGCGGCGGACTAGGCGCGGGCCGTGTCGCCGTCTTCTTCACGCTTTCGCCAGAAGGCGGAATCGCTTCGGCGCGGATTCTGCGCGCGCCGCCAGCTTCGGACCTCGGCGATGTGATCCTGAACGCTGTGAGGCGCGCCGCGCCCTTCCCGCAGGCGCCGGAAGACGCGAGCCGGGAGCAACGGAATTTCACCATATCCTTCGTCTTCGAATGACCGCGCGGCCTATCCGGCTCCGCCTGCCGCGTATACGCGCCTTACGAACTTCTTCGACAGCTTTTCCGCGATCATCGAGCCGATCGGCAGGGCCGAGGTGGCGGCGGGGGAGGGCGCATTGCAGACATGCAGCATCCGCTCGGTCTCCCGGAAAAGGAAATCGTGCACCAGAGTTCCGTCACGCATGACCGCCTGGGCGCGGATGCCGGCCTCTTGCGGATACAGATCGTCAAGTTGAAGCTCGGGGCAGTATTTCCGGCATTCGGCAAGATAGCGCTTCTTCGAAAGCGAATTGCGCATCTCATTCAGTCCGGATCCGAAATGCGTCCTCATCACGCGCCAGAAACCGGGAAAGGCGAGGAACTCCGACGTGTCGCGCCAGGAGAACGAGAATTTCGGATAGCCTTCCCGCGACCAGCCAAGCACGGCATTCGGCCCGACCGTGACGCCGCCGTCGATCATCCGCGTGAGGTGGATGCCGAGAAAAGGCAGGGCGGGATCTGGAACCGGATAGATCAGCGATTTGACGATGGCGTTCCTCGCCGCGGGAAGCCGGTAATATTCCCCACGAAATGGCACGATCTGAAAATCTGTCCTTACGCCCGAAAGCCGCGCGATCCGGTCCGACTGCAACCCTGCGCAAGCGACGAGACAGCCGGCGCGCCATTGCCTGTCTTCGCTGGCCGTGACCGTCACGCCGCTGGCGGTTTCCTCGATGGCGGTCACTTCGGCCCGGTAGACGATTTCCACGCCGCGCCGTTTCAACTCCGCAGCCATCGCGTTGCAGACCTGCTGATAGCTGACAATGCCTGTGCTTGGCACAAACAGCGCCCCGACGCCGGTGATGTGCGGCTCCCGGCGGCGTAATTCGGCGGCGTCGATCCGCTCCGCCTCGACGCCATTCTGGCCCGCGCGCTCAAGCAATGCGTCCATGCGCTCCAGCTCGGCGGCGTTCGTGGCGACGAGCAGCTTCCCGCATTTTACCGTCGCGATCTTGTGCTCGCGGCAGAATTCCTCGGTTTCGGCGACACCCCTGCGGCACAGCTCGGCCTTGAGGCTGCCAGGCGCATAGTAAATGCCGGAATGGATGACGCCGCTGTTGTGCCCTGTCTGATGAAGACCCGGCCAGTCCTCCTTTTCGAGCACGACGACGGAAGCGCCGGGACTCATGGCTGTGAACTTGAGGGCGCTCGCCAGCCCTACGATGCCGCCGCCGATCACGCACAGGTCGCAGAACATGGTTTGCTTATCCAGCGCCTGAAAGGCTAGATCTCGTCGTCCTCATCGCGCGAACCGCCGACGATGCCGGTCACATCGTCACCGGAATCGTCGTCTTCGACCTCGATGAAGGCTTCCTCCTCTTCGCCGAGTTCGGCGTCATCATCGTCGATTTCGACGAGTTCGTTGTCGTCCAGATCAGGGATGTCCGCGTCCTCGGCGTCGGCGTCTTCGAGCGGCACGATCTCGACATCGGCTGGGGTCGAAGCGATGACATCGTCATCGTCGTCGTCTGCCGCATTGCCGGCCAGCGCAGTCTTGGCCGCGGCCTCGTCATGCTGAAAAACCGTATTACAGATCGGGCAGATGATCTCTTCACGATTCAGGTCGTAGAATTTTGAGCCGCAACTCTGACAGATGCGCTTGGTCCCGCGGGCAGCTTTCAATGACATGGAAGGCCTCGTCAATCGTCATGCACAGACTTTTATGGAAATCGGGCATCTGCATAGGCATGGATAGCGCGCCATGTCAAAAACTAATCGAACAGGCGATCGGCCGCTCGATTGAGAATTGACAGCCCGGCGGGCGCTGGGGTCTAAAGCTGGAAGTTGTTCGAGACCTGTTTTGACGCCGACAAGGCTACCGGGCGAGAAATGAAGCAATTTGCAGCTATTCCTTCCGGCCCGCTGACCGGGCGGGTTTCGGCTCCCGGAGACAAATCCATATCGCACCGCGCGCTCATGTTCGGCGCGCTCTCAATCGGCGAAACGAGGATAACCGGGCTGCTGGAAGCCGCCGACGTGCTAGCGACGGCACGCATCGTCGGACAGCTCGGCGCGGACGTTTCGCCTCGCAACGGCGAATGGATTGTCATCGGGCGGGGCGTCGGCGGCCTTCTTCAGCCGGACGCACCGCTCGACTTCGGCAATTCGGGAACGGGCGCGCGGCTGATGGCAGGCGTCGTGACCGGCCATGACATCGAGGCGCAGTTCACCGGCGACGAGTCACTTTCGCGCAGGCCGATGGGTCGCGTCCTCGAACCCTTGAAGAAGATGGGGCTGAGCGTGCGCGAGACGCGGCGCGACACCCTGCCTCTCACTTTGCGCGGCGTCGCCCAGCCGATACCTATCGAGTACCGTCTGCCGGTGCCTTCCGCACAAGTCAAATCGGCGATCCTGCTGGCAGGGCTGAGCGCGCCGGGGGACACCACGGTCATCGAGCCGGAGGCCACGCGCGACCATACAGAAAAGCTGCTGCAATATCTCGGCGCAGAGATCGAGGTTGCGGAAGGCGAACACGGCCGTGCGATCACGCTGAAAGGACAGCCGGTCCTGCAGGGACGTCCGATCTCCGTGCCGGCCGATCCGTCTTCGGCCGCCTTTCTGGCGGCTGCGGCGCTGATCTGTCCAGGCTCCGACGTCCTCATCGAAAACGTTCTCGTCAATCCCACGCGGACCGGCTTTTACCTCACCGTTCAGGAAATGGGGGCGAAACTGACATTCGAGAACGAGCGCGAGCAGGGCGGCGAACCGGTAGCGGACATCCGCGTACGTCACGGCCCGCTCAAGGGCGTCACGACGCCGCCGGAGCGCGCGCCTTCGATGATTGACGAATATCCGGTCCTTGCCGCCCTTGCGGCTTATGCAGAGGGCGAAACCGTGATGGAGGGGCTCGCCGAGCTGCGCGTGAAGGAGAGCGACAGGCTGGCAGCGACCGAATCCGGCCTGACCGCCTGCGGCGTCGACGCGCATTCCGAGGACAATACGCTCATCGTTCGCGGCTCGCCGGATGGCGTCCCGGGCGGCGCTCTTGTCAGCACGCATATGGATCACCGCATCGCGATGTCGTTTCTCGTTCTCGGCCTTCAGGCAAGGCGGAGCGTAACGGTGGACGACGCCGCCATGATCGAGACCAGCTTCCCGGATTTCTTCAAGGTGCTCGAAAGTCTGGGCGCGCGTTTTAAGTCCGCAGGAGCCGAGGAGCCTGCCTGATGATTATCGCGATCGACGGTCCCGCCGCATCCGGCAAGGGAACGCTGGCGAAGCGGATCGCGGCGCATTTGGGCTATGACCATCTCGATACGGGACTGCTCTACAGAGCGGTCGCCCGGGACATGCTCAGAGCGGGCGAAGACCTCAACGACAGCGAAGCAGCGATGCGCTACGCCGCCGATCTCGATCCGGCGACGCTGGACGAGGTCGAACTGCGCGTAGGGCCCATGGGAGAAGCCGCCTCGGTCGTCGCCCAGTTTTCCGGGGTCCGCGACGCGCTGTTCATGCTACAGCGCAGGTTCGCCGCCGAGCGGGACGGCGTGGTTGTCGAAGGGCGCGACATCGGCACAGTCATTTTCCCAAAAGCCGACGTCAAACTGTTCATAACCGCCGACCGCAGCGAAAGAGCGCGCAGGCGTTATCGCGAATTGAGCGCGCGTGGCGAACCCGTGACCGAGGCGGATGTCTATGCCGATCTGGAAAAACGCGACATGCGCGACCAGACCCGGGCCTCGGCGCCCTTGCGCATCGCGGAAGACGCGCTCTTGCTCGACACCACGAAAATGGATATAGAAACTGCATATTTCACGGCCGTAAGATTGATTGAAGCCGCCACAGGGCGTTCCTCCCAGGATTTGATACCAGGGCATTAGCCCGGGTCACGCGCCAAAGGGCCGATTTCCGTCTTTCGGAAGACGACATCACGGAAACGGGCAAGCGCTCTCCTTCGCCGGTCGGGGAGGCTTGACCGCTATTCTGTTCGGATACAATCAGGACAACCACCGGCAGGAAAATTTATGAATCAACCGCAGATCAATGGGCAGGGAGCGAACGGATACAATCCCACGCAGGAAGATTTCGCCGCGCTTCTGGAAGAGTCTTTCGCTGACACAGACATCGGGGAAGGTTCCGTCGTCAAAGGCAAGATCGTCGCGATCGAGAACGATCTTGCCGTGATCGACGTCGGCCTGAAAACCGAAGGCCGCGTCCCTCTGAAGGAATTCGGCGCCACTGGCCGGAATGCGTCGGTCACTGTAGGCGACGAAGTGGAAGTCTACCTTGAGCGCGTCGAGAACGCGCTCGGCGAAGCGGTGCTCAGCCGCGACAAGGCCCGGCGCGAGGAAAGCTGGAACCGCCTGGAAGAAAAATTCAACGCCGGCGAAAAGGTCGAAGGCGTCATATTCAACAAGGTCAAGGGCGGCTTCACCGTCGATCTCGACGGCGCCGTGGCGTTCCTTCCCGGCAGCCAGGT
>CAYOUE010000043.1:0-19223 GCA_964407075.1 uncultured Hyphomicrobiaceae bacterium | reverse complement strand
TGCGACCTGATGCGCATCAAGGGCGTCGGCGAGGAATATTCCGAACTGCTCGAAGTGGCGGGCGTCGATACGGTCAAGGAACTGGCGAAGCGCAAGGCCGATAATCTGCACAAGGCCATGCTCGAAGCCAATGAGAAGAGGAAGCTGGTGCGCCAGCCTCCCGGAATGGCCCAGGTCGAGAGCTGGGTCGCCCAGGCCAAATCCATGCCGCCAATGATGCAATACTAGTGGAGCGAATTTGACGTTTGAATCCCGGCTGTGGCGCCCTCATTTGCAAATGTTTGAGTCTCGGTAACCATTAGCGCGCCGGCACAGGGTCAGGCGAAAAAGTCCGACGCGGGCGCGACTGCTGCTGGATCCGGCAAAGTTACACCGTCCGCATCGGCACTTTCTTATTGGGGGAAAGCGCTAACCTGGCCGCGCCTCACGTTCCCTCGTGAAGCGTATTGCCTTTGCGCTTCAAACCTCTGCCTTGCCTCCGTTCGGACGGCGTAGGGGTCTGCGTCCTAACCATAAGCCGATTGGCGGGGTTCCTGTGCGCGTTCTCCGATGCTAGTCACGCTGGACGCTGACAGTTGGCTTTGTATATTATACCGCGATGAAAGATATGCGTTGGGCCGGGCAGTTTCCGGACGTTTCGATCGAAGAGTGGAAAACGGCCGCAAGATCCGCCTTGCGGGGTGCGGATCCGGACAGCCTCGTCAGCAGCACCTATGAAGGGCTATCCGTCGAACCGCTGTATCATGCTGCGCTCTCCGCCCATCTCGCCCGTCTGTCCGGCAATGTAGGGGCATCGCCTCATATCCGCGGCAGGCGGCCTGATCCCGGATCCCGGCCATGGACGCTTATCCAGCTTCTGGATCACATCGATCCTGCCGAGGCCAACCGACGCCTGAAGGACGATTTCCAGAACGGCGTGCACGGCTTCTGGCTTCAATTCGCGGGCAATGCGCGTGACAGCGGCGGTTTTCTCGGCGCGCGCAAACTCAGCGCGCTGGACACCGTTTTCGACGGCGCCGCGCTTGACCGGATGGAGCTATACCTTTCCGGGACGACCGAGGCCATACCGGCCGCGGCGCTGCTCACGGCCTTCATCGAGAAGACCGGCGTTCCGCCCGGGCGGATCAGGGGTTCGGCCTGCCTCGACCCCTTGAGCCATTTCGCCGCCGGCGGTTTCGTTCCCGCTTTGCGCACTTGCGTCATCGCCGATGCGGTGGATGCCGCAACCTATTTTCGCGAAAGCGGCTACGGCTGGACGCCATTTCTCGTTTCGGCGCGCGCCTGGCACCAGGCCGGCGGCTCGGCCCGCGAGGAACTCGCCTTCGCTCTCGCAGCGGCCGTCGCATACTGGCGCGGACTGATCGAGGCAGGCTGGCCTCTCGATGATGCAGCCGGCGCCATCGCCTTTTCGCTTCCGGCGGATGCTGACCTTTTCATGAACATCGCGAAACTGCGCGCCATGCGCGCCCTGTGGGCGCGAGTGACGGAAGCGGCGGGCCTTGCGCCGATGCGGGCGCGGATCGTGAGCGAGATGTCGTTACGGATCATGACCGAGCGCGACGCCCATGTGAACATGCTGCGCGCAACGGCTACGGCTTTCAGCGCGGGCGCGGGCGGCGCGGACGCGGTTCTGCTGATCCCTTATAACGCCTGCTACGCCATGCCCGACGCCTTCGCGCGGCGGATGGCGCGCAACACCCAGCTCATTCTGCAGGAAGAGGCGATGCTCGGCCGCGTCGCGGATCCGGCCGGAGGCTCGGCCTACACCGAAACGCTGACTCATGAGTTGGCCGGCGCCGCTTGGGAGCTGTTCCGCAGGACCGAAGCCGAAGGCGGGCTGCTGGCCGCCCTGGAAAGCGGGCTGGTCAACCGGGAGCTGACCGACTGCGCGTTGCGGCGGAGCCGGAACATCGCCCACAACCGCGACAAGCTGACGGGAACCACGTCCTACCCGAACCTCGAAGAGGACATCGTTTATTCGCGCCCGGAGGATTTCGCCATCGATCTGAAGGCGCTGGAGGAGGAAACCCCGGTCCCGGCGCTGCCTTGTCCGAACCGGGGCAAGCGTTTCGCAGCAATGGTCGAGGCGGCCACGAAAGGCGCAACCCTGAAAGGGCTGGAGGAGACCGCCAAGCGCCTTACCGAGCGGATTGACTATATCCCGTCGAGCCGCCGCCGCGATGCGGAGCCTTTCGAACGCCTGCGCCAGGCCTCCGACCGCGCTTACAGCCGGATCAAGACCCGACCGCCGGTGTTTCTCGCAAATCTTGGCCCGCTCGCAAACTATACCGCTCGTGCGAGCTGGGTGCAGAATTTCCTCGGCGCGGGCGGCATACAGGCGCTCGACCAGGGCGGCTTCCGGAAGCTCGACGATCTGATACGGACCTTTCAGCGCAGTCCGGCGCCGGTCGCGTGCATCTGCGTTGCGCCGTCGGATCTCGGCCTCATGAAGGGCGCGCCCGCCGCGCTGAAGGAAGCTGGCGCATCGGCGGTCTATTTCGCGGGCGAGGCCGCGCTTCTGCCCAGGATCGAGCAGCCCGACAGGCTGCTGATCGACCGCATCATATATGAAGGCTGCGATATGATCGCCGTATTGTCGGAACTGCACGAGATCATGGGCGTGAAGGAGCTTGGCGAGGCCGAACTGGAAGAGTTCGAAGACGAGGAGTCCGCAGCGCATTTCTCGCAACGGGCCGATGGGGTGATCCGGTCATGAGCGAATTGCCCGATTTCAGCCGGATGCCCTGGGAAACGCCGCAGCGCGCCGTCTCCGCGCCCGCCGAGCAGGAGCCATGGATGACGCCCGAGGGCATCCCCGTGGATGCCGCCTATCACGAGATCGCTCTTGCCGGCGTCGGCCATATCGGCTCCATGCCCGGCTTTCCGCCTTATGTGCGCGGGCCTTATCCGACCATGTACGTCCAGCAACCCTGGACGATCCGGCAATATGCGGGCTTCTCCACGGCGGAGGAATCCAACGCCTTTTACCGGCGCAACCTTGCGGCCGGGCAGAAAGGCCTCTCCATCGCGTTCGACCTGGCGACGCATCGCGGCTATGACAGCGATCATCCGCGGGTGAAGGGCGATGTCGGCATGGCGGGCGTCGCCATCGACTCGATCTACGACATGCGCACGCTGTTCGAGGGGATTCCGCTTTCGGACATGACCGTGTCGATGACCATGAACGGTGCGGTTCTGCCGGTTCTGGCGCTTTTCATCGTCGCAGGCGAAGAGCAGGGCGTGCCGCCTTCAAGGCTGGGCGGGACCATTCAGAACGACATTCTCAAGGAGTTCATGGTCCGCAACACCTATATCTACCCGCCCGCTCCCTCCATGCGGATCGTTTCGGACATTTTCGCCTACACCTCGGAGAACATGCCGAAATTCAACTCCATCTCGATCTCCGGCTATCATATGCAGGAAGCGGGTGCGACCGCCGATCTCGAACTCGGCTATACGCTTGCCGACGGCATGGAGTATGTGCGCACCGGCATGGCGGCCGGTCTCGACATCGACGCCTTCGCGCCACGCCTGTCCTTCTTCTGGGGGATCGGCATGAACTTCTTCATGGAGGTCGCCAAGATGCGCGCCGCCCGGATGCTCTGGGCGAAAATCATGAGCGATCTGGGCGCAAAAGACCCGAAATCGCTCGCCTTGCGCGCGCATTGCCAGACATCGGGCTGGAGCCTTGCCGCGCAGGATGTCTACAACAATGTCGTGCGCACCTGCGTGGAGGCGCTGGCAGCGACGCATGGCGGTACGCAGTCGCTTCATACCAATGCGCTTGACGAGGCGCTGGCCCTGCCCACGGAGTTTTCCGCCCGGATAGCTCGCAACACCCAGCTTTTCATAGCTCAGGAGACCGGCGCGACACGCGTCATCGACCCCTGGGGCGGCAGCTACTACGTCGAGAAGCTCACCCATGAACTGGCGTCGAGGGCATGGGGTCATATTCAGGAGGTCGAAAAGCTCGGCGGCATGGTCAGGGCCATCGAGGCCGGCCTGCCCAAGATGCGCATCGAGGAAGCCGCAGCCCGCACGCAGGCGCGCATAGACAGCGGCGCCCAGACGATCGTCGGCGTGAACAAGTACAAGGCCTCCGAGGACCGTCCTGTCGACGTTCTCACGATCGACAACACCGCCGTGCGCGAGAAGCAGATCGAGAAACTGAACCGCCTGCGCAAGGAGCGCGACGCGGCGGCCGTCGAAGCCGCGCTCGACGCGCTGACGGAGGCCGCTGCGAGCGGGCAGGGGAACCTTCTCGATCTTTCGGTGAAAGCGGCGCGGGTGATGTCGACGGTCGGGGAAATCTCCGACGCATTGGAGAAGGTCTTCGGCCGCCACAGGATCGAGCTGCGCGCCGTATCCGGCGTATACCGGCAGGAGATCGGACAGATGGATGAAAAGGTCCGCCGCGCGCTGGCCATGACGGAAGCCTTCGAGCACAGCGACGGCCGCCGTCCGCGCATTCTTGTCGCCAAGATCGGGCAGGACGGTCATGACCGCGGCCAGAAGGTGATCGCCTCGGCCTTCGCCGATCTCGGTTTCGACGTCGATATCGGCCCGCTTTTCGCCACGCCTGCCGAATGCGCGCGCCAGGCTGTCGAGAACGACGTTCACATCATCGGCGTATCCACCCTTGCCGCGGGCCATCTGACGCTGGTGCCGGAGTTGAAAGCAGAACTTTCGGCTCAGGGGCGCAGCGACATCATGATCGTGGTCGGAGGCGTCATTCCGCCGAAGGACCATGACGCGCTCTACGCCTCAGGAGCCCGGGCGATCTTCGGCCCAGGCACGGCGATTGCGGAAGCCGCGGTCGAGCTTCTGGAAAAGCTGAACCGTCAACTCGGTTACGGCTCCGTCGAAGCGGCAGAATAACCCCGTCCACTACCCGAATTGCATACAGGCAGAAGTCGTTCGAGCACGCTGCGTGCAGCAAAGCCGCGCGAAGGTGAAATTACCGCGCGCGACGATGAAACCAATTTGAATAAAATTCCATATATCTTAATGTTCGCTTCTTTCCTGCCTGCCCGGCTGGTTTTCCTGAAGGTTCGCCATGTTTCGCGTTGTTCCCGTCCGTTGGATTTTCTCTGTCTTTCTGGCTCTGCCGCTCATCTCTGCCGCCTCTCCGGCGCAGGCCGAGGAAGTCACGCTGGAACTCAAGGACGGCGATATGAGGCTGACCGGGAGGCTCATGGCTTTCGACGGCGAGAGCTATGTCATCGAAGCTCAAAGCATCGGGCGGATCACGGTTTCCGTGGACAAGTTCAGGTGCGTAGGCAATGGCTGTCCCGGCGCGGGCGACGCGGCCGGTCCGATTGCGGCCTCACGGGGCGAAGCGGTGAGTATTCTCGGATCCGCCAATATTGGCGCAGCGCTGCTCCCGCAGCTGATACGGGATTATTCCGACCTGATCGGAGCGCGGGTCGAGCAGATCCCCGTGAAGGACGACACCGTTCAGTTCATCATGAGCGGCGCCAATGGCGCGGAGATCGCCGGGATCAATGTGAGGAACGACAGCTCGGCGGCCGCGTTCGAAGCTCTGGCCAGGGGCGACGCCGACATCGCGATGGCGAGCCGGCCGGTAAGAGACGATGAAATCGGCATGTTGACCCGGGCGGGTTTTTCGGCATTCGCCAACCCCAACACGCAGCACAGCGTGGGCATGGACGCCATCGCGCTGATCGTTTCCCCGGATAATCCGGTGTCGTCCCTGTCTCTGGAGAACGCATCCCGGATCTTCTCCGGCGAAATCGCCGACTGGAGCGACCTCGGCGCGCCGCCCGGAGCTATCGCCGTCCATGCGCTCGCCCCGGTCCATGACGGCGCGCAGATTTTCGACGATCTCGTGATGAAGCCCTACATGGGAGCTCTGTCGCCGCAGGCGAGGCTTCACGATGACAGCGAAGCGCTTGCCGCCGCCGTGGCGGAAGACCCCCGCGCCATCGGCCTTGCCAGCCTTGGGGGCGTCGGCCCTGCCAAGGCGATCGGCGTCAAGGACACCTGCGGCCTTCTGCACGAGCCGTCCGCCTTCGCTGTCCTGAGCGGTGAATATCCCATATCGAGCCATCTCTATCTCTACAGCGCAGATGCTGGCGATGACGTCAGATCCGCCCTTATCCGCTTCGCTCTCTCACCGGCGGCGGACGCGGCGGTCGAGAAGGCGGGTTTCGTGCCCAAGGCGGTCCGGATGCTGCCGTTCGATTATTTCCGTGGACGGATCGCTTCGTCCATGAGCGTGGCTCTGGAGGATCTCGACGTAGCGATGCTCCGGCAGCTTGTGCTCGATCTGGACGGCGGCTTCCGCCTGTCAACGACCTTGCGTTTCAAGCCTGGTTCTACGGAGTTGACAGAGGACTCGGTCCATTCGCTGGATCGGCTGATTGCTTATCTGACCGGACAGGATCTGAGCGCACGCAGGATCCTGCTTGCCGGATATTCGGACACTTCGGGACAGTTGGCGCAGAACAAGGCGCTTTCTCTGCGCCGCGCCGAAGCCGCGAGGGACATGCTGCTGGAGACCGCGAAAGGCGCGCTGCAGCCTGACGCTATCGAAGTGAAGGGCTATGGCGAAGTCTTCCCGGTCGCCTGCAACGACACCGAAACGGGACGGGACCGTAATCGCCGGGTCGAGATCTGGCTCCTGCCGACATTGCCCGACTCGCCGTCCGTTCTGAGAAAACAGCTATAGGCGTGCGGCCGGTCTTTGCGACTGTAAGTAAGCCGGAACCTTCCGCGCTGGATTCCGGCTTCGGCCAGAGACACTGCAGCCGCAGATGTTGTGCTCAGCATCCTCTTTTCAGCATATGACCGGCTTAAGAATGTATACGAAAAATCCTTGATTTAGCCTTTTGTGCCGGATCATATGGTACCCGCAGGGCGTTTGAGGCATTTTTTCCCACAGCCTGTGGAAGAGGTACGTTTTACGCGCTACGTTATGGCGGGTTCGAGGAGGTCGGCAATGAAAACTGCGCGTTCGAGACCGCTCTGCAGGCTTGCATTCCTTTCCATGCTTTTCTGTCCGCTGGCGGCGCACTCCGAAACGGTGAGCCTGGAGCTGCGCGATGGCGGGTTCACGATTTCAGGAAAGCTGCTCAGCTTTGATGGCGACAACTACGTCGTCGACTCCAGCACGCTTGGCACGCTGATGGTCAGCGCGGAAAAATTCCGCTGCGTGAAAGGCGACTGTCCGGACAGCATCACGAGCACGCCTCAGGCAGGCAATGAAGGTCTGCTGCGGCTCGCAGGCGCCGCGTCGATCGGAAACGATCTGATGCCGGTCCTGATCCGGAAATATGCCGCCAGCAAAAGCGCGGAAGCCGACGAGATCGGCGCAGGGCCGAAGGTCAGCGTAGATCTGATGAACAGCGGCGGCGAAGCGTTCAAGACCGTAGAACTTGCGCGGGAAGGCGCAGGGCCAGCTTTCACGGCGCTGGAAAAGGGGGCAGCCGACATCGTGTTTTCGGCCGAGCCGATCAATGACGCACAGATAGGCCAACTCGCCCGGGCCGGACATTTCGACATGGACCGGGTCGGCCGCCAGCATGTCATCGGTCTCGACGCGCTGACGGTCGTGGTGTCCCGGCAGAATCCGATCAGCGCACTCTCGCTGGAGGATCTGTCCAGAATATTCTCGGGCGAGGCGACGGACTGGGCAGAGTTCGGCCTGCAGCCGGGCCTGATCGCCGTCCATTCGCGAAATGAGGAAGCCGCCACGCTCTCCGCCTTTCGCTCGCTCGTGCTCGGCCCTTACAAGCGCACTCTGACAGGCGACGCCATCGTTCACGAGACCGGGCGCGATCTCGCGCTCGCCGTGGCGGAAGATCCCGGCGGGATCGGCTTCGCCAGCTTCTCGGATCAGGGAGCCGCCAAGACGATCAGCATCAAGGACACTTGCGGCATCACGCACAGGCCGACGTCTTTCTCGATCAAGTCGGGAGAATATCCGCTCACCCGCGAACTCTATTTCTACACGACCCAGATCGTCAGACAGGACATCGCCGATTTCGTGGGCTTCGCAACGTCGGAAGACGGTCAGGCCGCAGTCGAGGAGGCGGGGTTCGTCGCGCGCGGCATAGCCACGGCGCGTTTCGATGAGTTCTCCGGCCGCGTAACACACGCGCTCGTTGCGCCGCCGGAGGATTTCGATCTCAATCTGATGCGTCAGCTTGCGCAGGATCTCAGGCCCGGAACGCGGCTTTCGGCGACGATCCGCTTCGAAGGGACCGGAGAAGTTCAGATCAACAGCGAGTCCAGCCAGCAGCTTTCGCCCATCATCAGCTATATGACGGCGCAGGATCTGGGCCGTCATCAGATCCTGCTGGCCGGATATTCGGACTCGACCGGCATGTTTCAGGGAAATCTGACAGTGTCCCTTCAGCGGGCCAACGCTGTGCGTGCCGCGCTTCTTGCTCCGGGAAGAACCGCGCTGAAGCCGGATGACATCCTCGTGAAGGCCTATGGCGAACTGTTCCCCGTCGCCTGCAACGACACGAGCGAAGGCCGGAGCAAGAACCGCCGCGTAGAGGTCTGGCTCGTGCCGCGGCGCGAAAGCCCTGTCGTGCTGAACCGGCAGCCTTAGTCTTGATTTCCGCGCCCATTCGCGCAATTGTGGGGGATGAGGGCCGCACGGGCTGGAAGCCTGGCATAGCGGCTCGGCGAGCCGCTCGATGCGGATCGGAGATTTGAGGGAACTGGGCGCATGGTTCAGTTCCCATAATTTTATCAGCGGCCATGCCCCGGCGGGGCAGCGACGCAGCCGGGATGAGCGAGATGCTGCCAGGCGGCTACAACAGCGACAGGTTTTCCATGTCGCGCAAACTCGTTTCGAGAAGCGTTCCGGTCATTCTGATGACCATTTTTTTTGGCTGCGCGTCAGTCTCCGCTCAGGCGCCGCAGACATCCGCCATCTGCGCAAAGGATCGTTTCGCCAAGGGTGTGACCGCTTATCTCATCCAGCGTTGCTTCAACGAAAACCGTCTTATGGAGTTGCGCAGAGCCATTCAGCGCCAGCAACTGCAGCTTGAGAGCGGGAACCAGCGGACGGCTGACGAACTCATGGACGCCTTGGGAATCGACAGGGGCGTTCTGAACGGTTTCATGCTTCTGCTGGGCGAGCTGGAGGCCGACGCGGAGAACCAGGCGGAATATCTGGCCGACATCGTGAACAATTACCGCATTCTGCTCCGGGATCTCGCCAGGCTCAGCGCCGAGGATGAGGAAACCCAGGTCTTCGATGAAATCGCTGCCGAAATCGCAAGAGGGCAGTGGACAGCCGCAAGCAGGCTCGCGCTGGTCATGGAGACCCGCGCGCTCTCCAGCCGCCAGCAAGGCGGGAACGACGGGCCGTTGCGTTCGGAGCGCGCCGCAATCGCGGAATTCGTGCTCGGGCAGATCGCGCTTGTGCGTGCGAATTTCACCGAAGCGGCGCGCCATTTCACGACCGCTGCGGATTACGCCGATCCGGCTACGCCTGCCGGACGCAGTTTCCATGAAGCGGCGGCCGATGCTCTTTACAACGAGGCCAAGCGTCGCTGGAACGAACGTACGCTTCAGGAGGCGATCGACATCTACCGGCGCGTTCTTGATGCGCGCCCGCGCAGCGAGGAGCCGGAATTATGGGCGCGCGCTCAGGGCAAGCTCGGCGCTGCGATCCTGCGGCTTGGCGCAGGAACCCGCAGCGTTCCGCTTATTACAGGCGCGATTTCCGCCTTCGAGGCCGCGCTTGAAGTCCGCACGCGCGAAACGGCTCGGGAGGAATGGGCGAGAATATCCGCAGATCTTGCCGGGGCGCTCATGCAGTTCGGCAACGCCATGCGCGAGGCGAAGGCCTTGCGCGAGTCCGCAGAAGCCTACCGGCAGGCTTTGAGCGGGATCAGCTTTGAGGAGTCGCCCGGTCTTTGGGTCGAATGGCAGACGAATCTCGGCAATGTCCTTTGGTCGCTCGGACGGCTCGAAGAAGACAGTGCGCCGCTGAACGAAGCGATAACGGTTTTCACAAGCGCTCTCGGCGGTCTCGACGCGGAGCGGCAGGCCCGTGACTGGGGGGCCACGCAGAACAATATCGGCGCGGCCTACTTCCTGCTCGCCGAACGCAATGACGGCGTCGAGGACGCGAGAAACGCCGTGCGCGCATTTCAGGCTTCGCTTGACGCCTATCGGGAGGCGAGCGCGGTCTACTTCATTTCCGGGGTAAGAAAGAATCTCGTCCGTGCGCAGTCGCTGCTTCAGGAAAGGCTTTCGAGGCAGCCGCCGCCCAGCGCCGCGTCCGCCCCTGCAGCCGGCAACCAGCCCGTGCGCTGAGAACGGCGCGAGCGCTCTGCGCCGGAACGTTGCAGTTGCGCGAAAACTCCACCAGAATAGTGCATCAATACAACAACATTGCGCAGCCGCCATGTCCGGGCACACCTCGCTGATCGACCTCCTGAAGATTCTTACCCGCCAGCCGAGCGTGGTCGGAGCGGAGCATTCCTTTTTCCGCGTACTCCAGCGCGAACTGGAAGAACGCGGCGCATCGGTGACCTGGTATGAGGGGCTGCTGGTCGCGCGCGGCACAGATCCCGGCGCGATGTTCTTCTCCGCTCATATCGACCGTCACGGGCTGATCTGCACCGGGCCGAACGAATTCCAGTACGCCGCCTTCGTGGCCGGCGGCCGCTCCGATCTGCTGGGGAACTCCGTGTCGGAAGAACTGATGCTGACCATTGCCGACCGTTTCGAGGGCGTTCCGGTCTTCGCCTATCAGCCCTGGTCCGGCTCATATAACGGCAGCGGCACGATCAGCGGCGCCTCGATCTGCGAGCATCGCGGCAACCTCATCTTCGAGGTGAAGGGCCTCGAGCATCTCGTCGCCGGAACGCCGGTCGCGCTGCGCGACAATCTGCGGATCGAGGACGGCTATCTGGTCGGCCAGCTCGACAACGTTCTGAGCGCGGCGATCCTGGTCTATCTGTTCGAGACCGGCTTTCAGGGAACCGCTTTCTTCACGGCTCAGGAGGAGGCCGGCCGGAGCTGGCGCTATCTCCTCGAATGGTTCCGGCGGTTCGGCGGCTCGACGAACGATCTGATCGTGCTGGATACCAGCCCCTATCCGAACCGGGAGGAAGCGGACGCCCAGCGCGTCGTATTGCGTACCCGCGATGCGAACGCCGCGTTCAACGAGGCGATGACCGCGCAGTTGGAGACGCTGTGCCGGGAGCACGGCATTCCCTACAGCTACAAGGACCGCTACATCGCCGCGCAGAACGAAACCCTGATCGCCGCCGGACAGAAGCCGCGCGCTCTCGGCAGCACGGAGATGGGCCGCGTCATCGCCGCCTCGAACGGCCTGGTGGACGGAACCACGCTGCAGATCCCGACGACCGGCTATCACACCATGCATGAAAGCGCCTCGATCGGCGCGTGCGGTGATTTCATAGAGCTTCTGAGGAACGTCGCCCCGGTTTGACGCGCCGCATTAAGACCCTGCTCATCACTTCGCCTTAGATTCCTTACCGATACCGCTTCACATGCGTGCGCGTATTCGTGCGTCTTGAGGAACCTGACGCCGCGCCCAGAGTTGATGAGGGAAGTTACCGGGGAGTTCAGACATATGAGAATGATGTCAGGTTTCGATGCGCGTAACATCGACATTTACGAGGAGGACGGTTTCGGGCCGCCGCCGCGCTTTCTTGTCGAAGGGAAGCGGGACCACGGTAGCGACCCTTTCCCCGAAGCTGACGGGTGCGAAGAGCCGCAATCTCCGCTGGACAGGCTGAAGGCGCTCCTTAACGCCATGCGCTGGTAGACGCGCGCCCCGACACAGTTTGACACAGGCCTTGCGTTGACAAGGCCGACAGTGGCGCTATTTCTGGCCTCCTGTTCTGCGACAATGGTTCGAGGCGCGCCGCGATGGCTTTCATGAAAACGCAGCATGAGCGTTTGCGCGGCAGTCCCCTGGCTTTATGGCTTGCCGTCATCCTCGGAGGAGGCGCGGTCCATCTTCTGCTGTGGCCTCTTTCCGAGCCGCCGACCCTCTTCAGCGATTTCCATAAAGCCTACTGGACCGCCGGCGAACATCTTTGGGAAGGCGGGCTTGAAGCCGGGTACCCGTTCACCGAATATGGCAACTGGTCCAACCTGCCGGTTCTCGCGATCCCCTTCGCACTGCTGGCGCCGTTCGGTGAAACCGCTGCCGGCTGGATCTACCTCGCAATCGGTGCGGCGTTTACGATTGCCGCCTGGGCGCTGCTTGCGCGCACGGCGCGGCTTGACAGCCTTGCGGCGGCGCTCCTGCTCGCCTTCTTCCTGCTCAACGGCCCGTTGCTGAACACTCTGCGCGAAGGCAACAGCACCCATTTCGTGCTGCTTTATCTCGTGGCGGGCGTTGCATTGTGGCAGGCCGGGCGCGATTACGCCGCCGGGCTCATGTTCGGCCTAGCCGCTGTCATCAAGCTGCCTCTGCTTCTCATCGGGGTGTATTTTCTTGCCCGCCGCAGATGGCGCATCGTCGCAGGCGGCGCGACGGCTCTCGCCGTTGCAGGGCTTCTCTCGCTGGCCGCATTCGGTCTCCAGGACCATATCGAATGGTACAAGGATACGATCGGCCTCACGATGGGCAAGGCTGTGCCCGCCTTCAACGCGCAGTCGATCGACGGGTTCCTCATGCGGCTTGCGACGGGAACGGAGGAGCTGCTCTACTGGCTGCCCATCGAGCCGGAATTGGAGCACAAGATCGCCCGCTACCTGATATTCGCCCTGTTGATCGGCGGGTTCGGCTGGCTGATCCTGCGCTCCGAGCGCGCCGGCCTGATCGGCTCCGGTCCTGGCCCGGCCACGCCGCACGACCTTCTGCAGATATCCATCATTCTCATGCTCGGCCTCGCAGTCAGCCCGCTGAGCTGGACACATTATTACTGCTTCGCGCTCATTCCGCTGGGCCTTCATCTCGGCGGCAGGCTGCCGCTGCCCGCAGATGCGCCGACGCGCTGGCTGTTCTGGTCCGGCTATATCCTTACGGCGCTGCCGCTCATCATGCCGGAAATCGAAATCGACCCGGATCCGCCGCCGGGATGGCTCGCCGAACTGGCGGCGCGCACCATCGTTTCCGCCTGGCTCTTCGGCGGCCTGCTGATGATCGCCTGCTTCGCGCGCGCCTCATGGCTGGCGTCCGGCGCGCGCGCCGATGCCTGCGCCCATGCTTCCGTGCCGACGGGCGCGCGCTGACGGCTGCGCGCTTTATCTCAAAGCCGGATTTACGCGGCGTTAGGGCGCGGGTAGAACAAATAGAAGAATAAGCCGATACAAATGAGGCTCCCGCCCGGAGACGCGCCAATGTTCCAGAAAATCCTTATCGCCAACCGCGGCGAGATCGCCTGCCGCATCATCAGGACTGCGCGCAGGATGGGCATCGCGACCGTTGCCGTGTACTCGGCGGCGGACCGGGACGCCCTGCACAGGAGCATGGCGGACGAGTCGGTCGCCATCGGCCCGGCGCCGGCCTCGGACTCCTATCTCGTCAAGGACAGGATCATCGACGCAGCAAGGGAAACCGGCGCACAGGCGATTCATCCCGGCTACGGGTTCCTGTCGGAAAATCCGGCTTTCGCCGAAGCGCTTGGAGAGGCCGGGATCGTCTTTATCGGCCCGAATGTCGAGGCCATCAGGGCAATGGGCGACAAGATCGAGTCCAAGAAATTTGCAGCCAAAGCGGATGTGAACACCGTGCCCGGCTATCTCGGCGAAATCGCAGACCCCGACGAGGCGGTGGCTATCGCCGGGGAGATCGGCTATCCGGTGATGATAAAGGCTTCGGCGGGCGGGGGCGGCAAGGGTATGCGCATCGCCCGCAGCGCCGATGAAGTGGCTGACGGCTTCCGCTCATCGCAGTCGGAAGCCAAATCCTCTTTCGGCGACGACCGTGTCTTCATCGAGAAATTCATCGAGAATCCCCGTCATATCGAAATTCAGGTGCTCGGCGACCGCCACGGTAACGTCGTGCATCTGTTCGAGCGCGAATGCTCGATCCAGCGCCGCAACCAGAAAGTCATCGAGGAAGCTCCCAGCCCTTTTCTGGACGCCGAGACCCGCGCGGCGATGGGCGCGCAGGCCGTCGCGCTGGCGAAGGCGGTGAATTACGAAAGCGCCGGGACGGTGGAGTTCATAGTCGATCAGGACCGCAATTTCTACTTTCTCGAAATGAACACCCGTCTTCAGGTCGAGCATCCCGTGACAGAGTTCATCACCGGGGTCGATCTGGTCGAGCAGATGATCCGCGTTGCGGCCGGCGAGCCGCTGCCTTTTGGCCAGGACGATCTGAGGATCGAGGGCTGGGCCATCGAGAGCCGCGTCTATGCGGAGGATCCCCAGCGCGGTTTCCTGCCATCCATCGGCCGGCTCACGCGCTACCGCCCGCCTGCCGAAGGTCCGCGCGGGAACGGGACGCAGGTGCGTAACGACACCGGCGTCTTCGAGGGCGGCGAGATCTCGCTTCATTACGACCCGATGATCGCCAAGCTCATCACTTGCGGACCCGGTCGCGAGGCGGCGACTGCGGAAATGGCGCGTGCGCTTGATGAGTTCTACATCGACGGCATCCGCCACAACATACCTTTCCTGTCCACGATCATGCGGCATCCGCGCTGGGCTTCGGGTGCGCTTTCGACGAATTTCATCGCCGAGGAATTCCCCGCGGGCTTCGCGCCGCGCACGTTCGAGGGCCGCGAGTTGGAGGACATGGCTGCGATCGCCGCTTCGATCGACAGGCTGTCCAACGAACGCAGGCGCCGCATTTCCGGGCAGATGCAGGGCGTGCCGGTGCATTTCTCCGACCGCCGCATCGCCATGATCGGCGGCGCGCCCGTGAAGCTCACAATTTCAGGCAATCTTGGAGAGCCCTTCATCGTCAGTTTCGGCGATGACGGGCAAGCCGGACGCCGGCTCACGGTGACGTCGGACTGGTGGCCGGGCGAGCCGGTCTGGCGCGGCGCGCTCGACGGAGAGCCGCGCGCCGTTCAGGTGCGCCCCATCCTCAACGGCGTCGAGTTGACCCATGCGGGGGGCGTGGCCGAAGCGCGTGTCTACACGGAACGCGAGGCCGGGTTCGCCGCGATCATGCCCGAGAAGAAAACCGGCGACGCTTCGAAGGCGCTGCGGTGCCCGATGCCCGGACTGGTGCGGGCGATCCATGTCCGGGAAGGCGACGAGGTGCAGCCCGGACAGCCGCTCTGCACGGTCGAGGCGATGAAGATGGAGAACATCCTGCGCGCCGAACGCCAGGCGACCGTGAAGACGATCAGGGCCGCCGAAGGCGACAGCCTCGCCGTTGACGCGGTCATCATGGAATTCGACTGACGGCAGCCCTTGCGGCCTTCAGCTCTGCTCGGTTACAGGTCCAGTTCGTTCTCGTCGCTGAATTTCCGGAACCGGCGTCTGCCTTCCTCCGCCATCCCGGAAAGCCTTTCGGCGGAGCTTTCGAGGCCGAGACGGGTCTCCGGCGAGAGGCTCGCCATGAGTTCCTCGCTCCATTTCCTGCTCAACGCTTCGAGTTCTGCTTCGAGCGCTTCATCTTCTGCGTCCCCGCGCTCGCCCATGGCGTCGGCGCGTTCTCCAAGCGTCTTCACTTCATTGAGATCCTGCGCAGTGAAGGATGTCAGTTCCCGGATAACGCCTTCGAGCAGGCTGAAGCCCTTCGCAAAGACCGGGGACAGAACGATGCGGTGAAGCCTGTCGAGATCCTCAAGGCTGGCGGCGCTTGCGAGCGCGGAAGGGGCGACGGCAGTGGCGATGGATTTTCCGAGATTATAGTAGAACTGAAGTTGCTGGATGCCGTTTTCGATCTCACCGCGTTCGTCAGGCGTGAGCCCTTCCATATTCATCAGCGTTTCATTGCCGAAACGCACGATGTCGCCGACCATATCGTCGAGCCGCATGATCCGGAACAGGTCGGAGACGATGGCTCCGGCCTTGGCGACTCGGTCGGGGGAGGGCGGAGGCCCGCTTTCCGGATCGAATGGATTGCCTTTCATCTCGATGTCGAGACCGAGCGCCAGTTCCGCGATCTCGTCGAGGCTTCGGAATTCGGCTTTCGTGTATCCGGTCAGAATGCGGGAGTAGGCATAAACGACATTCCCGAACTTTCGAGCCGCCGGCGTTTCGAGAAAATCCTCGATCAGACGCATTTCCTCGCTGGAAAGATGCCTTGCGAAGGTTCCCGCATAGTCGGCGACGATTTCATCCCCGCGCACGGAGAGAACAGGATCGAGTTCGTCGGCTGCCTTGATGGAATATCCGATGAAGTCGGACAGCGCGCGCGCATTCTCGATCTGCTGCGGGTCGGCTCCGCTCTCCTTCAGCTTCTCCGCGAGCGACTCGTAATAGGGCAGGTAAAGCTCGCGCGCGGCGTAGCGGAGTTCGGAATAGATGTCCTCGATCCGCGTCAGGCGCAGCGTCTGGGCGATGAGCTCTGCGGCGAGGCTCTCCCTTTCGGCAAGGATGGAGCTTTGTGCGGAGACGGCTGAGGTAGGGGGCAGGCCGGATGCGCCGGCACCCGCCAGCGCAAGAGCGCATGAAAAGATGAATGATCTGAGGACTGGTTGCATCGGTCTTTCCTGTTGGCGCGGATGGCACGTCTCGTAAAGCCGCTTGCGCTGCGTCCTGCCGGAACCGTCGCGCAGTTACGGATGCGTTGGCTCAACTATAGGCGCATGACTCTTACGGCCTGCTGAAAGCTGCGCCCAATAACGCCGCCGTTCGGGCGGTTTCAAGGCGCTGAACGCGAGGCATGGCTCATGCGTTCCGTATCAGGCCAGGGCCGCTTCCACGGTCTTGCGGGAATGGTGCACATGGCTGAGAAAGAAGCGCAGCATCTCGCGCGAGGCGTCAGGTCCGAGCGGATCGGTGTAGGATCCGGCCTCGCTGCCTCCGGACCAGGCGTGGCTGGACCCATGAACGACCCAAAGCTCGAAAAATGACCTGCCCTTTCGGTCGAGATAGGCCGTCCGCGTATAGGCGTGGCCTTGTCTCACTCTGCCGCTGCTTTCCTGCCTGCGCAGCGAGCCCATGCGGTCCTGCGCCGCCTGTGCGAGAACCTGGCCGCTGTTGCGCAGATTGACCGTTTCGTCGCGGTCGCCGTGAAAGACGATCATCGGCACGGGGCGCGGATCGCTCAGAGACATCGGCGCGATGGCCACTTCCGGCGCGATGACGGCGTCGCCGCTGCGCATGGCGGAGTAGGCTGCGGGCACATTGCGCGCTGCCCCCCGGGCGAGGCCGGAATGGACGCCCGCAGCAGCGTAGAGATCCGGGTAGGTTGCGGCCATGATCGCCGTCATCGCCCCGCCCGCAGACAGGCCGGCTATATAGACGCGCTCCGGATCGACGGCATAGCGGCGCATGACCTGGCGCGTGATTCCGGCGATGATCGAAGGCTCGCCGCGTCCCCGGTGCTGATTGCGCGGATTGAACCAGTTCCAGCAGCGCATACCGTTCGCGGTCTCGCTCTGGCCGGGATAAACCGCAATGAAGCCGTGCTCCTCGGCCAGGGCGTTCATCTTCGTGCCGGCTGCGAAATCCTCCGGGTTCTGCTTGCAGCCGTGGAGCATGACCACAAGAGGCGTCTTGCGTCCGCTGTAGCTGCCGGGAATGTAGATCCGGTAATCTCTCATGCCGGCGAAATTGATGAATACTTCGCTGAGCCACCGGCCGGAACGGGGCAGGACGGGAGGCGCAGCTTCAGGTTCGCCCGGCGGGAGCGGAACCGGACGGCCGCTTCGCCTCGTACGGCCGAGCAGCCGTTTCAGAAGTTTTCCTGCGCGATCGAGCGCGGAAGGGCCGCGCATCCGTCTGCGTGTCATGCTTTCGGTAGCGATGGTGATGCCTCAAGGTGTTTCATTTCTGGGCCTGCCGCGCCTGGACGTCAATTCTGCGCCGCTCATTGCTGCGCTGCAATAAAAAACGGCGCGTTTTCCCGTAACGATCCAGCGGCCGCACGTTTAACCGGCAGGTATGGCTTTCCTGCGTCAGCGTTCGTGCGCCGGGTTTCTAGCGAGTATGGAGGCGTTCAGCGCCCCCGCATAGCTGACCCAGACCAGATAGGGAAGGAACAGGTAGGCTGCAGTCCGGTTCGCGTCCCAGGCGATTACGATGAAGCCGAGAATCGAAAGCCACAGCAGCGCGAGTTCGCCCAGCGCGGCGGTGATCGCCTTGCGGCCGAAGAAGATGTAGGACCAGCCGGCATTGAGCAGCAATTGCCCGACCCAGAGCGCAAGCAGCAACCCGCGATTCGGATGCGGCGTCTCCCAGGCAAGCCATCCCGCGATGGCGATCATCAGATAGAGCGCGGTCCATGCGATCGGGAACAGCCAGTCCGGCGGGGTCCATGACGGTTTGGAAAGCGCCCTGTACCATTCGTTCGCGCCCCATTGACCGCCGAACATGGCGGCGCCGATCACAAGCGCGACGAACACGGCGAACGAGATGATATCAGGCGAAATCCAGTCCGGCATGGCGTCTCATCGCTTTCGGTTTCCAGTGCGTCCCGATACATTACTTACGCGATACGAAGGTTCAGCGGTACCGGCAGATACGAAAAAAGTCGAATCGTCACGGATTCAAGGATTCGCCGACGCCGCCTGCGGGCTGGCCTTGACTCCGGCGATGTCGCGGGTCAATGCAGAATGGCAGATCGCAACGCCATCCGCCGGGAATCATTATGGAAAACTATCTCATTGCCGCGCTTCTCGGCGTGATCGAGGGGCTGACCGAATTCCTCCCCGTCTCTTCGACCGGCCATCTCATTTTATTCGTCGATCTGCTCGGTTTCGAGGGGCCGCCCGGGCGCAGTTTCGAGGTCATGATCCAGCTCGGCGCGATCCTTGCGCTCATTACACTTTACTCCCGCAAGGTTTTCGGCACGATTTTCGGCCTTCACTCGGACCCTGCGGCGCGCCGTTTCGCCTTGCTGATTATTATCGCCTTTCTGCCCGCGATGGTTTTAGGCGCAACTTTTCATGAATTCATAAAAAATGTTCTATTCTCGCCTACAGTCGTCGCGACATCACTTATTATTGGCGGCATAATAATACTTATCGTGGAGCGCGCGCAGAAAGAAGTCATTTACAACGATGTTGACAGCATATCGCTGAAGACAGGATTTCTGATCGGCGTGGCACAGGCGCTTGCAATGATTCCTGGCGTTTCGCGCTCCGGGGCGACGATCATCGGCGGGCTGCTGCTCGGCGTGGAGC
>CAYOUE010000042.1:0-19412 GCA_964407075.1 uncultured Hyphomicrobiaceae bacterium | reverse complement strand
CGGCAAAGACGCGGTAACGCCCCTCGCGGTGAAGCTGCGCGATCCGCTCTTCGAGGATCTTGTCGTAGTTCATCATCTTCTCCGGATCCGGAGCCGCTACTCCCGGCAATTCAAGCGGATGATCGTGAACGGCCATGCCGCCCGCACGTTAACGAACCGGCCGTCGCCCGCTTTGATCTGGATCAGTTCCATCTTACCAATAGGCGAACTTGCCTTTATAGATAAAGCGCTTTCCATGCGTTTGCCACGGTGGATGGTCATCTGCGACGTTAAAACATTCCAGCGGAAAATCTCTGCCGTATCAACAATGTGAAGAGTTAAAGCGGAATAATTATGATGAAAATCGTACTATCCTTTGTGATTGCCGCCATATTTGCGCCGGCCGCCTTCGCGGCGAACTGCGGCAACAGCGCTGCCGGCTTCGACGCCTGGCTGGCCAGTTTCAAGTCACAGGCGGTCTCGCAGGGCATATCGCGGGCCGTGGCCGACCGGGCGCTGGCCGGCGTGACCTACAACCGCCGCGTCGTTCAACTCGACCGCAATCAGCGCTCCTTCAAGCTGAGCTTCGAGCAGTTCTATGCGCGCCGGGTCTCCAACGCGATGATCGCCCAGGGACGCCGTCTCATCAAGACGCACGCCGGCACGCTCCGGCGGATCGAGCAGCGCTACGGCGTACCCGCGGAGGTGATCGTCTCGATATGGGGGCTGGAGACCGGCTATGGCCGCGACAGCGGAAATTTCTCCATCATCCGTTCGCTGGCTACGCTCGCCTATGATTGCCGCCGCTCCGATTTCTTCCGCAAGGAGCTGATCGCTGCGCTCAAGATCGTCCAGCGCGGCGACATGACGCCTGCGCAAATGGTCGGCGGATGGGCGGGCGAGATCGGCCAGACGCAGTTCCTCGCTTCGTCATACGTGAATTATGCAGTCGATATCGACGGCGACGGGCGGCGGGACCTGATCCGCAGCGTGCCCGATCTGCTCGGCTCGACCGCGAACTACCTCAAGGCGAAGGGCTGGCGGCGCGGTGAAGGCTGGGGGCCGGGCACGGCGAATTACGGCGTCATCCGCGAATGGAACCGCGCCGCAGTTTATGTGAGGACGATCGCGGTCATGGCGGATAAGATGGCCGGCGGATCGTAACAGATAGCCGCAAGGCTGTTTACCCCTGACAGGAGCCGCGCATGAAACTCTTCTGGTCCGAAGCCTCTCCCTTCGCACGCAAGGTCCTCGCGGCCGCCATCGAAAAGGGTCTGGACGGCCGGATCGAGGTGATCCCGGTCAATACGCGCGAGGATCCCGCGGGCCTGATCGCCGCCAATCCGCTGGGCAAGATTCCGGCCATGCTGCTCGACGACGGGATGGCGCTCTACGACAGCCCGGTGATCTGCGCCTATCTGGATGCGCATCCGGACGCGGCTGGCGGGCCGCTTATTCCGGCCTCCGGGCCGGAGCGCTGGCTCGTCCTGCGCGGTGAGGCGTTCGGCGACGGCATGATGGATCTCGGCGTGGCGCTGATCGGCGAGAAGCGGAAGCCGGACGGCGAAAAATCGCCGACTATGGCCGCGCGCCAGCGCACGCAGCTCGAACGCAGTCTCGATGCCGCCCCCGCCATCATCGAGGGGCTGCCGGACGCATTTACGCTGGGCCATCTCGCTATCGCCTGTACGCTCGACTATCTCGATTTCCGCCATCCGGAGATCGACTGGCGTCAGGGGCGCGGCGCTCTTGCCGAGTGGGGCGCGCGGATCGCCGAGCGGCCAAGTCTGGCGCGCACCATGCCGAAATAGGCCGGATGCGCCAAAGCGCCTGGACGCTCGCCGCAGGCGGCATGATCGCTCTTGCCGCGGGCATGGGCCTCGGCCGGTTCATCTATACGCCGATCCTGCCGGTCATGGCTGGGGAACTCCAGCTCAGCGCCTCGCAGGCCGGGCTGATCGCGTCCGCCAACTATCTCGGCTATCTGGCCGGGGCGCTGCTCGCGACGATGAACCGCTTCGGCGGCGCGCAGCGCGCGATGCTCACGGCAGGCCTCGTCCTGAACGCGGCGGGACTGGCGGCGATGGCCGCGACGCCGGACCTCGCGCTTCATCTCGCGATCCGCTTTGCCGGCGGGCTTGCAAGCGCCTTCATTCTCGTATTTGCCTCCGCCCTCGTCCTCGACAGGCTGGCCGCGATGCAGCGGGGTGGGCTGACCGCGTTTCATTTCGGCGGAGTCGGCGTCGGGATCTTCCTTTCGGCAGCGGTCGTGACCGGGATGAGCGAGGCGGGCGGGGACTGGCGCAGCATGTGGCTCGCAGGCGCGGTTCTCGCGGTGGCGGCCTGCGCCGGGGCGCTCGCCTTCATTCCCGCTCAGGATGCCGCCGTCCGGCCCGCCGGACCGCACAGAGGCTCAGGCGTCTCGCCCGCCATGCGTGCGCTGATCGCGGCCTACGGCCTGTTCGGCTTCGGCTACATCATTACCGCCACCTTCATCGTGGCGATCGTCCGGGAAACGCCGGAAATCCGCTCAGCCGAGCCTTACATCTGGGCGGCAGTCGGGCTTGCGGGCGTCCCCTCGGTCGCGCTCTGGATGCGGATAAGCCGGAGATGGGGCGTTCTGCGCGCGCTTGCGGCCGCCTGTCTCGTCGAAGCGGCGGGCGTGGCCGCCAGCGTCCTGATTGCGTCGCATCTCGGGATATTCCTTGCCGCGATCTGTCTCGGGGGGACATTCATCGCGATCACGGCTCTCGGTTTCATCGCCGCGCGCGGACTGTCGCTCGGCGAGGTGCGTATCGACATGGCGCGGATGACGGTTGCGTTCAGCGCCGGGCAGGTGATCGGTCCCGTTTTCGCAGGCGCGCTTGCGGACGCGACGGGCAGCTATGTCCTCCCTTCGATCGTTGCGGCTGCGGCGCTCCTGGCAGCGGCGCTGACGATCCTGTTCGGCCCGCCGAAAGCCAGTCTCGATAGGGTGTGAGTGGCTTCAGCGTCCGCCCGCAACGTCGAGGATCGCGCCGGTCGCGTAGGACGAAGCCTCGCTCAGGAACCAGATCACGGCCTCGCCGACTTCCTCCGCCGTGCCCGAGCGGCCGAGCGGGGTGGTTGCGCCCAGCTTCTGCGCCCGGTCCGGGAAACCGCCGGTCGCATGAATCTCGGTCTCGATCAGGCCGGGACGGATGGCGTTGACGCGCACACCCTCCGGTCCCAGCTCCCGCGCCAGCCCTATCGTGAGCGTGTCCATCGCGCCTTTCGATCCGGCGTAATCGACATATTCGCCGGGGCCGCCGAGCTTGGCTGCCATCGAGGACATGACGACGATCGAGCCGCCCTTGCCGTTGCGGGATTTCGGCAGCCGCCGCGCCGCCTCGCGGGCGGTCAGATAGGCCCCGAAGACGTTGACGTCGAAAATGCGTTTCATGCGCGCGGCATCCATGTCGGCGAGCCTGCTGCGCGCATCGAGGATGCCGGCGTTGACGACGACCCCGTCGAGCAGGCCGAAACGGTCCTCTGCATGGTCGAACATGGCGAGCGTGTCGGCCTCGGAGGCGACGTCGCCCTGCACGATGCTGGCCTGGCCGCCTGCCTCCTGCACCATCCGCGCGGTTTCCTCAGCCGCCGCCCTGTTTCCGGCGTAGTTGATCGTGACCGCCCAGCCCCGCGCGCCGGCAAGTCTGGCCGCCGCGCGGCCGATGCCCCGGCTGCCGCCGGTAATGAGAATGTTCTTCATGTGTCGTCCCGTAAGATCCGGATTGCGAGATCTGCGCCTGCAATGTCCTGAAGCGAGTAGATGATGCCGAGAAAGATCGCAGCGAGGCCAGCATACCATACGCCGCCCAGGATGAGACCGTCGCGGTTGAGCGGCGGCTTGCGCCTGAGGCCGCCCTCGCGCACGCGCTTGTTCTCGAAATACACTTCGAGGATCCCGACGCCGAACAGCACCGCGACGAGGTAGATCTTCATGTAGACGGTCAGCGCGAGCACAAGGCCGCCCGCCAGAATGAGATAGAGGATCTGCCCGCCCGGAGACACCGAGACCACGAGCGAACTCGCCAGCCTGCCGCCGTCGAGCGGATAGATCGGCAGCAGGTTGAACAGGTTGATGAGCGCGATGAAGCCGACGATCGCGGCCCAGAACACTTCGCCGGTCGCGAAATAGAGGACAGCCGGCGGCGCGGCGCTCAGCAAGCCCCAGGTCGGACCCATCGCGGTGATGTAGACGTCCTGCCACTCGCTTGTCGCGCGTTCGCCGATGGCCGCGCCCCCGAAGAGCGGCACGAAATAGAAGCCCGGCGTCTTCATGCCGGTTTTCCGCATCGCCCAGACGTGGCCCATTTCGTGCACGCCGATGGCGTACATGATCGCCAGCGCGAACTGCCATGTAAAGATGAAGGAATAGGTGGCGAGCGTCGCCCCCGCGAGCAGCACCTTGGCGCTGCCGAACACCTTGAAGAGCTTGAAGAACAGGACGAGCAGGCTGCCGCTCTGGCTCAGGAGTTTTCTTATCATGGGCGTATCCGGCTCCGCATCTACTCCCATCATAGAGCATAAAGGGAGAAGTTTGACGACAGGCAGCGGGGACAGGGCGTCGAGACGCCGCAAAAAAAACTTAGGCAAACGCCTAAATAATTTCTTGCCAATGGCACGCGAGACAGTTAGTTAGGCATATGCCTAATCAACTTCAGACGCTCGACAAGGTCTTCCACGCGCTGTCCGATCCGACACGGCGGGCCGTCCTCAGGCGGCTTGGCGGCGGGCCGGCGTCGGTCAGCGAACTGGCTGAACCTTTCGCGATGGCGCTGCCGTCCTTTCTCCAGCACCTGCGGGTTCTGGAGGAGGGCGGCATGATCCGGTCGCGCAAGGAGGGACGGGTGCGGACCTGCGAGGCCGTTCCATCCGCGTTGAGCGAGGCGGAAAGCTGGATCGCGGAGCAGCGCGCGATCTGGGAGGCGCGTCTGGACAGGCTGGACGCCTATCTGATCGAACTGAAAGACAAGGAGAACGATGGTGGAACATGATCGTGGCGAAGACGGCCCGCTCGGGCCTTTCGATCTGGAAATTTCAAGGGTGGTCGATGTGCCGCGCGAACTGGTCTGGCGCGCCTGGACGACGCCGGAACATCTGGTGAAGTGGTTCACGCCCGACCCGTGGAAGACCGTCGATTGCAGGATCGATCTGCGGCCCGGCGGAGAGTTTTACACGCTGATGCGCGGGCCGGACGGGACCGAGCACGGCAATAGCGGCTGCTTCCTGCAGATCGTTCCGCACGAAAGGCTGGTCTTCACAGACACGATGCTGCCCGGCTGGCGTCCGTCGCCGGAGCCGTTCATGACGGCGATCGTGACGATGCGGGACCACGAAGGCGGCACCCGGTATGTCGCACGCGCGCTTCACAAGAACGACGCCGACCGCGTGAAGCACGAAGAGATGGGCTTCCATCAGGGCTGGAACACGGCGCTCGACCAGCTCGTCGCCTTAGTCAGGACGATGAAGGCTTGAGATCGTGGCGCAGGCGCATTACGAAAGGCGCACGACGGGATGGAAGCCCTTCCCTTGCGCCTCCTAGCCGCTTTTCCGGAATGGGCAGGAAGTAGAAGTAGATGAACCTTATCCGCCTGTCCCGGTGCGGCCGAGCCTGGCTTCGAGCTGCTGGAGGCGGGCTGAGGAGGCGTCGACGATCCGCGCGACGTCGCGCGTCGGGATATAGCTCGACGCGCTATCGGCGGCCTGGATCGAGCGCAGGTTGCAGATCTGGACCAGCGTCTTGTGAAGTTCGTCGCGCAGATCGGTAAGCTGGTCGGCCATGATGAGCGCGGCCATGAGGAAAAGACGGTCGTCCTGGATATGCTCGAAACCGCCCTTGACGTCCTGGACGATGGCGTCGATCTGTCCGGCAAGTTCGAGCACGCGCTGCTCGGCGCCGTCCTGGCAGGCCATCCGGAAGGACCGGCCGTTCACCTTAACCGTTACCTGCCCCATTCCCTGTCTCCCGCCGCGATCATGACCCTGGCTATCCCTTTGCAATCAGATCCTTGACGGCTCCGATCGCGGCGTCGAGCCGCTTTGCGACGTCCTTGCCCGCATCTTCCAGCGACTTGATCCGGCGCTCGCTTCTGGCGATCTGTGCGCGAAGCTCATCGCGCTCGCGCATGAGCAGCGTCATGTCGCCTTCCGCTTTCGCGCCCCGTTTCGTCGTCTTCTTCGGCGCGTTTCCGGATTTACCGTGGCCCCCCGCCGGCCTTTTGTCCCCGCTGGAATTGTCCATGCCCCGATGCCAATTCTTTTCCGCCCTCGTGAGGCGTGCGCAATCATTGCGCTTATCCTTGCGACTCGTCCGGAATATCCCGTCCGTCGCCGTTGCGGCGCCCCGACTCATCAAGCCATCCCCCAGGCGCGCTAGTCAATCCTTGATGATTGCAGTATTATGGGACAGTCCTTTAAAAAATCCTTAATCCATCTGAGCGTTTCTTCCGCATCCCCTTGTTTGCGGAAAGAAAATTGCCGCCGAGCGATCTGAGCTCCCCGGCCTGCAGCGCGCACACGATGCGCCCAAGGGAAAACGCCTTGCCTTTTCGCCCCATTGCCAGCAATTAACGGCCATGCGAATTACCGTGCCGCGAAGGCTGGTTCGCAGCCGGACGGCAGACGAGGAGAACCATCATGGCAGTGAAAGTCGCGATCAACGGATTCGGGCGCATCGGGCGCAATGTGCTGCGGGCGGTGGCGGAGAACGCGCGCACCGATCTGGAAGTCGTCGCAATCAACGACCTGACTTCGCCGGAGACCAACGCCCATCTGCTGAAATATGACAGCGTTCACGGCCGCTTCCCGGGGCAGGTGAGGCTCGAAGGCGACGTCATGGACATCGGCATGGGTCCCATCAGGGTACTGGCCGAGCGCGATCCGGCTAGGCTCCCCTGGGGTGATCTCGGCGTCGACATCGTCATGGAGTGCACCGGCATTTTTTCCGACCGCGACAAGGCCGCCGTCCATCTCGCCTCCGGGGCGAAGAAAGTCCTCGTCTCCGCGCCCTCGAAAGGCGCCGACATCACCGTCGTCTACGGCGTCAATCACGACAGGATCGAGCCGGGCCACGACGTGATTTCCAACGCCTCCTGCACGACCAACTGCCTCGCGCCCGTCGCCAAGGTGCTCAACGATCTGTGCGGCATCCAGTCCGGCTTCATGACCACGATCCACGCCTATACCAACGACCAGCGCATTCTCGACCTTCCCCACAGCGACATGCGCCGTGCCCGCGCAGCCGCCCTCTCGATGATACCGACGACGACCGGCGCGGCCAAGGCGGTCGGCCTCGTCCTGCCGGAGCTTTCCGGCCGGCTCGACGGCACCGCGATCCGGGTGCCGACGCCGAACGTATCGGTCATTGACCTGAAATTCATTCCCCAGCGCGAAACAACCGTCGATGAAATCAACACGGCGATGGAGCGCGCCGCGGCGCAGGAGATGAAGGGCGTGCTCAACGTGGTGAAGGAGCCGCTCGTGTCGATCGACTTCAACCACGACCCGCATTCCTCCAGCTTCGACCTCAGCCAGACCCAGATCGTCGACGGGCGGCTGGTGCGCGTCATGTCCTGGTACGACAATGAATGGGGCTTCTCCTGCCGGATGAGCGACACCGCGGTCGCGGTGGGCAAGCTCATCGGCTGAACGCCGGCCGTGCGGCGCGGCAAGAACCGATGAGCAGGCGATGCGATCTTTATCTGCGGCTTGGCGCGGGCGCTCTCCCGCCGCCGGAGCGGCTGGGCGCGATGCTCGACGCCGCGCGGCCCGCCGCCATACTGATTGCGGGCGACGTCCCTGATGCGGATCAAGCCGCGCTCGCCGATCTGGTGAAAACCGGACAGCGCCAGAATCTTGCCGTTCTCGTGGGGGATAACCCGGCTCTCGCAGGCCGAATCGGCGCCGACGGGGTTCATGTAGCCGGCGGGGCCGAAGCCGTAGCTGCGGCGCGGGCCGAACTGGGGGCGGACGCGCTCATCGGCGCGGCTGCCCCGCTGTCGCGTCACGAGGCCATGCTGGCGGGCGAGTCCGGCGCCGACTATGTCGCGTTCGACGCCGCAGGGGCGGATTTCGAGGCGCTTGCCGAGATGGTCGGATGGTGGGCGGAGCTGTTCGAAGTACCCTGCGCGGTCTGGACCGGGCCGGAGACGGGCGACGCCGAAATCCGCCGTCTCGTAGAAGCGGGCGCCGATTACATCGCGCCGGAGTGCGGCCCGGACACGGATATTGAAACGTTGAAGCGTCTGAGCGGGTTGTTGCCGTGAACCACGCAATGGGGGAAGGTTTGGGAAACGCCATGCGTCCTGTCTATGCGCTTGTTCTGATTCTGGCGCTCGCCGCCGCCGCGCCGTCCCATGCCCAGCAGAGCGGCTGGCAGACCGGCGAGGTCTCCGCGGAGGATGGCCCGGGCGATCCGGCCTATGAGGCGTTCGACAACGGGCAATACATCAAGGCGCGCGAGCTGGCGGAGGAGCAGGCCGCGAACGGCGTCGCCGCATCGAACACGCTGCTTGGCATTCTCTACGAGCGCGGCCTCGGCGTGAAGCAGGACGCTTCGAAGGCTGCTGTCTGGTATGCCAACGCCGCCCAGCTTGGCGATCCGCACGGGCAGTTCGCGCTCGGCCTGATGCTCGTGGAAGGGCGCGGCATCCGGCGGAACAAGACGCAGGCGGCGCAGTTTTTCGAACTGGCCGCGGCGCAGGGGAATGTCAACGCCGCCTACAATCTGGCGCTGATCTATGTGGAGGGCGAGGCCCGCCCGCAGGATTTCGCCAAGGCCGCCGAGCTTCTTGAGCACGCCGCCAGACGCGATCATGCGCCCGCGCAGTACGATCTCGCCGCGCTCTATCGCGAGGGGGCGGGCGTGGAGAAGAGCCTGCGCACGGCGGCCTTCTGGCTGCAGAAGGCGGCAGAGGCCGGGATGACCAACGCCGAGCTTGAGCTTGGCGTGGCGCTCTATCTTGGGCAGGGCGTGCAGCAGAACGAGGCGCTTGGCTTCCAGCTTCTGCGACGCGCGGCGGAAAAGGGCAATCCGGTGGCCCAGAACCGGGTCGCCCATGCTTACGCCGCAGGAGCCGGCGTCGAGCAGAACCCGGTCGAGGCGGCGAAATGGCATCTGCTGTCGCGCCAGTCCGGCGTCAGCGATTTCCGGCTGGACCAGTTTCTGGCGGCGCTGAGCGCGGATGAGCGCGGCAAGGCGGAACAGAGCGCAACGCTGTGGGAGAGGTCGACGGCGGCGCTGTTGCAGTAGGGGGAAGTCATGATGCTCTGGGCCGGTCTTTGATCCCGGCTTTCGCGCCTGAGATAAGACCGTTGACCGTGCCGCCAATCAATCCCGCTGCGCGCGCCCGATCAGCCAGGCCGCATCCGCCCCGAACGAAGCGAGTTGCAGCGCCAGGCCGGTGGCGCAGCATAGCAGCGCGGCCCAGGCCGGCATAGGCGGGGCGAGCGCGGCGATGAGCAGGGCGGCCTGCGTGGCGCATACGGCCTTGCGCCGCCAGCTCGGATAGAGCGGGGCCGCAAGCGCGGGCCAGAGCCAGGCGGCAAGGCGGAAGATGTAATAGACGAAGCCGCCCGTCAGTATCCAGGGGCCTGCGACGCCCGCGACGGCGATCAGCGCGGTCAGCGCCAGCAGGAAAAGTGCGTCGGTCTCCATGTCGAAGCGGGAGCCGAATGCGCTGGACATGCCGGCCCGGCGCGCAACCCAGCCGTCGAGCCCATCAAGCGCAAGCGCGATCGCAGCTCCCGCCGTCAGCGCCCAGCGGTAGGCAGGATCCAGAAAGCGGGACTCGCCGGTCAGCGCCTCGATCGCGGTTGCGAGCAGCAGCACGCTGAAAGCCGCGCGGCACAGGGTGATGGCGTTGGCCAGCCCGAAATGGCTGTGCGGGGCGTGACGCCTCAGCCCTGAAAGGACAAAGGCGGTGACGAGCAGATAGGCAAGGCCCGCCGCGATCAGGCCCGGCAGGTTGAGGCGCAGCAGGCCGAGCCAGTCGAGAAACAGGATCAGAGCCGCGAGTATGGCGAGTTCGAGAATGGCTTCAAACGTCAGGAGGCGCTGCGCTTCAGGCTTCCACGAAGCGCCCGGTTGCAGCTTTTCGGCATGTTGGGGCATCTCACGGGCTTTCCTGCCGGACTCCCGTATTGTCTTGATGAAGTAAGCCTTAACGATGGCGAAAGTTCCATCATGATTCCGATGGGTGGCCGCGCGTCCTTTCCGCGGGACAGGCCTTCCGGCGAGGTCCGGGGGCCTGTTTCGTTCGGCCCGACGAGCGAATGAAGCGGCGTCCGGCATCCGTCTTCGGCCATGCTTTCTCCCCGTGACAGTGCTATCACGGCCACAGGCTGGCCGCTCATGAGCCTGGCCGCTGAAGAAAGGTTCGCCATGCCGAAGATCGACATCGCCGCTGTCCCGGAACGTAAAGGCTCCGGCTACCCGCCGCCGTTCGATGCGCCCTGCGCCGAGCGCGTGCGGCAGCGGCTCGGCGACGCCGGCGGGCTCACGGATTTCGGGGTCAATCTCATGCGCCTGCCGCCGGGCGCATGGTCAAGCCAGCGCCACTGGCATTCGCACGAGGACGAGTTCGTCTTTATTCTCGAAGGCGAAGTGACGCTGATCGAGGACGGCGGCGAGACGGTGCTGCGGGCGGGCGATTGCGCGGCGTTTCCGAAAGCGACCGGCAACGGCCACCACATGATTAACAGATCGGACAGCGTTGCGGTCTATCTCGAAATCGGCTCCCGTCAGCCTGAAGATGTGACCACCTGTTCCGACATCGACATGATGAGCGCGAACGCCGACGGCCGGTTCGTCCACAAGGATGGCGCGCCCTATTGAGCCCCTGGGAGGCAACCGGCTTCGGCTATTGCGCCCCGATCGCGCCCAGGATGCGCGCCCATGACCGCGCGCCCTTCCGGAAGCTCTTGAGGTTGTATTTCTCGTTCGGCGAATGGATGCGGTCGTCATCGATGGCGAAACCGGCCAGGACCGTGTCCATGCCGAGACGCTCCTTGAACGCGCCGACGATCGGGATCGAGCCGCCAGACCCCATCAGCACGGCTTCCGCGCCCCATTCCTCGGCAAGGGCTGACGCAGCCTTGCGGATCACCGGCAGATTGGTGTCGACGCGGATCGCCGGGCTGCCACCCTCGCCCTTGAACTCGGCGCGGCAGTCGGCTGGCAGATGGTCCGCCACGAAAGTCCGGAATGCGGCCAGTATCCTCTTGGGGTCCTGACCGGCGACAAGGCGGAAGGTCAGCTTGGCGGAGGCTTCGGCGGGGATGACGGTCTTGGTTCCCGGCCCGGTATAGCCGCCGATGATCCCGTTGATTTCGGCGGTCGGGCGCGCCCAGATCTGTTCGAGCACGGAGCGGTCCGGCTCGCCTGCGGGCTGCGACAGGCCGACGGGGCCAAGTACTTTCGCGGCATCGACGCCGATGGACCGCCATTGCTCGATCTGCTCCGGCGCAGGCTCGATGATGCCGTCGTAGAAGCCGGGGATCCGTACGCGGCCCTCCTCGTCATGCAGCGCGCCGAGCACGCGGGCAAGGCCGCGGATCGGGTTCATCGCCGCGCCGCCGAACATGCCGGAATGCAGATCGCGGCTCGCCGCCTTGACCACGACCTCGCTATGGGCGAGGCCGCGCAGGCTTGTCGTGATCGCCGGGCGGTCGGGGCCGAGCTGGGTCGTGTCGCAGACGAAGGCGTAATCAGCCTTCAGCTCCGCCCCATTGGCCTCGAAAAAGCCGGGCAGGCTCGGGCTGCCGCATTCCTCCTCGCCTTCGAGCAGCACGGTCACGGAGCAGGGCAGGGCGCCGCTGACGTCCATCCAGGCGCGGCAAGCCTCGAAAAAGGTCATGAACTGGCCCTTGTCGTCGCTCGCCCCACGCGCCGTGATGACCGGCCCGTGCACAGGATCGTCGGCGAGGCGCGGCTCGAAAGGCGGCGTCTCCCAAAGCTCCAGCGGATCGGCGGGCTGCACGTCGTAATGGCCGTAGAACAGGACATGCGGCGCGTCCGGCTTGTCCGAACGCCAGTGCCCCACAACCATCGGCTTGCCGGCCGTCGGCGCGACGCGGGCCTCGAAACCCATCCCCGCAAGCTGCTCCGCGCACCAGGCTGCCGCGTCCCGGCAGGCGGCGTCATAGGCCGGATCGGTCGAAACGCTCGGTATGCGCAGGATCGCGAACAGCCGCTCCAGCGCGGCGTCGGCGTTGGCGTCGAGATGGGTGAGGACTTTGGCGGCCTGATCGCTCATGTAAGGCTCCTTTTTGATAGCTGGAGGTTCCCTTTGATTGCCGGCGATGTTACACCGTGGCCGAAAAGATCGACACCGGCAATTCCGCCGGACGTATCCGCCACAGATTCGCTTTCGGCATATTCAGGCCCCGGACCGGTGTGGGATGGCTGTGAACGACATCAGCGAAAGACGCAAGGCCGTCGAAACCGGGCTGCCGCCGCTGCTGAAGCGGCTGTGGCGTTACGGCCTCGTGCTGTCCGGAAACGCCGACACCGCGGACGAACTGGTCCAGGCGACCTGCCTGCGCGCGCTTGAGAAATGCGAGCAGTTCGAGCCGGGTACGCAGTTGGTGCGCTGGACCTATACGATACTGGGCTCAATCTGGAAAAACGAGCTGCGATCCCGGAAGGTGCGCCAGGGCCAGGGCTTCGTCGATCCCGAAATCGCGCTGGTCGCGGACGGCGCGGGCGAGATGGAAATGAATTTATTGGCAAGACAGGTGTTGAACGAAGTGGAACGTCTGCCCGAAGCCCAGCGCGAGGCGGTCTTCCTCGTTTACGGGGAGGGGCTGGCCTATCGCGAGGCGGCAGTCGTGCTGGACGTGCCTGTGGGGACGGTGATGAGCCGCCTGGCGGCGGCGCGCGGCAAGTTGGCGGGCCTGAAGGAAGAGGGCGACCATATGTTGCCGGCGGAATGATTGCGATGGCCGCGATTGGAGCAGGGCGTCTGCCCGGTGGGTGACATGGATCTGAGCGTAGAAAAGCTGGTGGCGTATATCGACGGCGAGTTGGACGCGCGCGAGCGCGAAGCCGTCGCCGCGGCCCTTGCCGGGGACGCTGGCGCCCGCGCCCGGCTTGAGCGGCTGAAAAGCGGCGGGCGGCCTTTCGCGGACGCCTTCGAGCCGCTGCTCGCCGCCGCGCCCGATGAAAGGCTGCAAGCCATGTTCGCCGGTCTTGTTGCGCGCAACGCGGAGACGGGCGGGGATGCGCCTGCGCAGGAGAGCGGCAATGTCACGCCGTTGCGCCGGACCGCTCCGGCGGGCGGAACGCCGTTATGGCGCATGGCCGCCGCCGCCGCGATCCTGGCGTTCGTCTTCGCCGGGGGCATGTATGCGGGCGGTCTCTTCCGGGGACCGGTCGAAGTCGCGGAGGAACAGCCCGGCTGGCGCGAGGCCGCGGCGCGTTATGCCGCCCTGTTCTCGGCGGAAACGCTGGACTCGATGGCGCAGGACGCCGCCGAGCGCCGCGCCTATCTCGCGCGTGTCGAGGCCGCTCTCAGCCTCGATCTGCCCGACGAGCGCCTTGCCGATCCGGCGCTCGATTTCCGCGGCGCGCAGCTTCTCCAGTTCCAGGGCAGGCCGCTGGCGCAGTTCGCATATCTGGGCGGCGGCAAGCCGGTTCTGCTCTGCATCATTCCGACGCAGAACGACCCGGACGGCCCCGCCACGGAAAACCGGCAGGGTCTCAATCTTGTGCATTGGGTCGCGGACGGTTACGGCTATATGGTGATCGGCGACCTGCCCGAGACGGAACTGGCGCAGATTGCGGAACGCTTCCGCGCGCAGTTTTCCTAGCCTTCTGCGAAATAGCCTGTGGGCGAGGTTTGCGATCAGGCGTCTTGCGAAACCCGGCTGCGCCTTGCGCGATTGCGTAATGGCGCGGATAGGAGCGCCCCCGCTTTTTTACTAGGCTTGACGCCTGGTAAGGAAAGCGATGATCGGGAACGTCAAATCCTTGTTACGAAGCGGTTTTGCGGAAGCGCCGTTCGGCTTCGGCCTGACTGAGCGTCAGATCGAGACGGGCGCTTACGAGGCGCTGTGGCTGGAGGACGGGGCGAGCTTTCGCAGCGTCGCAGAGCGGATTGCGGCCTCCCCCGGCGGCACGGCGGCAGAACTCACCGGCCACGAACTGGCGCGGCGCTGCGCTAGGGATGCCGCTGCGCGCTTTGCGAAGGCCGGGCTTTGCGATGTCGAGGCGCAACTCTACGGCGCGCCCGGCTATCCGGAGAAACTGAAGGACGCGCGCCATCCGTTACGCGCTTTTTATTATCGCGGCGACTGGAGCCTCGTCGATACGCCCACGGCGGCTGTGGTCGGCGCGCGCCGGCTTTCGGAAAAGGGCATGGCCCGCACGCAGCGTCTCGTGCGCCATCTGGTCGAGGACGGCTTCACCATAGTTTCCGGCCTAGCCGCCGGAACCGACCGTGTCGCGCATATGACCGCGCTGGAGACGGGCGGGCGGACCATCGCCGTGCTCGGCACGCCGGTCCACAAGACCTATCCGCAGGAAAACGCAGCCCTGCAAAAACTGATCGCGGAACGCTTCCTCGTCATAAGCCAGGTTCCGGTCCTGCATTATGAAAGCCGCGACTGGCGTTCGAACCGCAAATTCTTCCCCGAACGCAACATCACCATGTCCGCCCTGACCGACGCCTCGATCATCGTCGAGATCGGCGAGTCGCGCGGCACCTATATCCAGTCCAAAGCCGCGCTCGATCAGGGCCGCCCGCTGTTCCTGCTCAACAACTGCTTCGAGAAGACGGATATCGACTGGCCCGCCCGCTTCGAGCGCCGCGGCGCGGTGCGTGTGCGCGATTATGAGGACATACGCTCGCGCTTGCCGGCCATGATGTCGTCCCGGATGCGCTGCAGCGCTTAGCGCCAAGCCTTTGCCGCCGGATTGCCCGCGACATGGAAACCACGCCGTCTCAACCCATTCTCTTCATGCGGTCCAGCGCGCCCTGCAGAATATAGGCGGCGGCCACGGCGTCGATCACCTCGGCGCGCCTTTTCCGGCTGGCGTCGGCTTCCAGAAGCGCCCGCTCTGCCGCGGCGGTGGAGAGCCGCTCGTCCCACAGCGCGATCGGCGCATCGGTGAGCGCGGCCAGATTGCGGGCGAAGGCGCGGCAGGACTGGGCGCGCGGGCCTTCCGTGCCGTCCATGTTGACCGGCAGCCCGATTACATAGCCTTCCGCGCCGCGCTCCTTCGCGAGACTGAGCAGCGCAGCGGCGTCGGCTGTGAACTTGCGGCGGCGGATCGTCGTCACGGCGGTGGCGATGCTGCGCGAAGTGTCGGAGACGGCGACGCCGATGGTCTTCGTCCCGACGTCAAGCCCGAACAGCGCAGCCTTCGCGGGCAGCGCGGCGGCAAGATTTTCGATGCTGAAGGTCGGGCGATCGTCGGGCGTTTCGCCGGGCAAGGGGGCGCTCATTTAGGCTGGCGAATCGGGTTTGTTCGCGGTTAGCTGCAGCTTATACTGCGCTTCCGCCAAGAGTGACGCAAGGGCGTAAACAAAAGGAGACGGCCATGAAAATGACCTGGCTCGGCCATGCCGGTTTTCGCATCGAGACCGGCGGCAAGGTGCTGCTGATCGACCCGTTTTTAACCGGCAATCCCGTATTCAAGGGCAGCCCCGAGGAGGCAAGCGCCGGTTGCACGCACATTCTCCTGACCCACGGCCATGACGACCATGTCGGCGATTCGGTCGAGATCGCCAAGCGCACCGGCGCAACGCTGATCGCGCCTTTCGAACTGGCCGAATATCTGAACGAAAAGGGCGTGGAGAACATCCAGCCGGGCAATCCGGGCGGGACGATCGCGCTGGACGGATTCGACGTGACGCTCACCAAGGCGTTTCATTCGTCCTCGACGATGGTGGACGGCAAGCCGATCTATCTGGGCCAGGCCTGCGGGCTGATCGTGCGCTCCGAGGGCCGGACGCTCTACCACATGGGCGACACCGAGATTTTCGGCGACATGGCGATCATCGGCGAGGTTTTCGCGCCTGACATCGGTCTTGTCCCGATCGGCGACCGCTTCACGATGGGCGCAAAACAGGCGGCGATGGCCTGCAAGCGATATTTCAAGTTCAGGACTATCGTTCCGATGCATTACGGCACCTTCCCGGTCATCGACCCCGACCCGTCGAAATTCCTCGCCGAGATGGAAGGCCACAATGTCGTCGTGGCGGAAATCGGCGCGGCATTCGAAGTCTAGACGATGCGGTTGTGCCATCCCCGGCGCGAATGCCGGGCGTGGCGATTTCAGACCAGCGGACCTGTATGGCGAAACCGAAAGATAAAGCCGCAGCGCCAGTCGAGGCGGCGGACCTCACGCCGCAAGTTGCGGCCGCGGAGCACAAGAAGCTCGCCGCAGAGGTCGCGGAGCACGACCGGCTCTACCATCTGGAAGACGCGCCGCGCATCTCCGACGCCGAATATGATGCGCTGCGCCGCCGGCTTCAGCAGATCGAGGAAGCCTTCCCCGAACTCGCCGCGCCGGAAAGCCCAACGCAGAAGGTCGGCGCGCCGCCCTCGGAGAAATTCGCCAAGGTCCGGCACAAGGTCCCCATGCTCTCCCTCGGCAACGTCTTCGACGAGGCCGAGGCGCGCGACTTTCTTGACCGGGTGCGCCGCTTTCTCGGCCTCGGCGCGGAGGATGCGCTCGAAGTGACGGCCGAGCCGAAGATCGACGGGCTCGGCATCTCGCTGCGCTACGAGGACGGCAGGCTGGTGACGGCGGCGACGCGCGGCGACGGCTATGAGGGCGAAAACGTCACCGCCAATGTCCGCACGATAAGCAGCATTCCGAACAGCGTGGCGGCGGACGACTTTCCCGCGATCTTCGAGGTGCGCGGCGAAATCTTCATGGGCCGCGCCGATTTTCTCGCGCTTAACAAACGCCAGCAGGAGGCGGGCGGCAAGCTCTTCGCCAATCCCCGCAACTCCGCTGCCGGATCGCTGCGCCAGCTCGATCCCGAAATCACGCGCTCGCGGCCCCTGCAGTTCTTCGCCTATAGCTGGGGGGAAGCCGCCGCGCTGCCTGATGGAACGCAATTCGGCATCATCGAGGCGTTCAGGCGCTGGGGTTTCCCTGTCAATCCGCTGATGCGGCTGTGCTGGTCGATCGAGGACATGCTCTCAGCCTACGCCGAGACCGAGCAGCAGCGCGCCACGCTCGACTACGACATTGACGGCGTCGTCTACAAGGTCAACAGCCTCGCGCTTCAGGAACGGCTCGGTTTCGTCTCCCGTTCGCCCCGCTGGGCCGTCGCGCACAAATTCGCCGCCGAGCAGGCGACGACGATCCTGCGCGGCATCGAGATCCAGGTCGGGCGCACCGGCGCGCTGACGCCGGTCGCCAAGCTGGAGCCGGTCACGGTCGGGGGCGTCGTCGTGCAGAACGCCACGCTCCACAACGAGGACGAGATCGCCCGCAAGGACATCCGCATCGGCGACTGGGTGATCGTCCAGCGCGCCGGAGACGTGATTCCTCAGATCCTCGGCCATATCCCTGAAAAGCGCCCCGCCGACGCCGCGCCGTATAAATTTCCCGACACATGCCCGGTCTGCGGCTCTCACGCCGTTCGCGAGGTCAATGAGAAGACCGGCAAGCTGGACGCGGTGCGCCGCTGCACGGGCGGGCTGATCTGCGCCGCGCAGGTCGTGGAGCGGCTGAAGCACTTCGTCTCGCGCAACGCGTTCGACATCGAGGGCCTTGGCGCGAAGCAGGTCGAGGCGTTCTACAATGAGGGACGGATCAGAACGCCCGCCGATATTTTCACGCTGGCCGAACGCGACAGGGCGCCCGGCAATCTGAAGCCGCTCAGCGCGAAGGAAGGCTGGGGGCCGAAATCGGCGAAGAATTTGTTCGACGCCATCGAGGAACGGCGCAGTATCCCGCTGGACCGCTTCATCTACGCGCTCGGCATCCGTCATGTCGGCGAGGTGACGGCGAAAGTTTTGGCGCGCAGCTACGGCGCGTTCGAGGCGCTGCGCGCAGCGATCATCGCCGCGCAGGACCGCGAGGGCGAAGCCTATGCGGAGCTGACCGGGATCGACGGCATCGGCACGGTCGCAGCCGACGCGCTCGTTGAGTTTTTCGCCGAGGCGCACAATGTCGAGGCGGTAGATGCGCTGGCGGCGCAGGTGGAGATCGAGCCGTTCGAGCGCGCCGATGCGTCCGGTTCGCCGGTCGCGGGCAAGACCGTCGTATTCACCGGCTCGCTGGAGCGGATGACGCGGGCCGAGGCCAAGGCGATGGCCGAACGGCTCGGCGCCAAGGTCGCCGGTTCGGTGTCGAAAAAGACCGATTACGTCGTCGCCGGGCCGGGCGCGGGCTCGAAGCTGAAGAACGCCGAAGCATTCGGCGTTCAGGTGCTGACCGAGGAGGACTGGTTGCAGCTTACGCGCGCGCAATAGGCCCTTCTGGCGCTACAAGAGGAGCCGCGCGATCTGCCAGCCTGACAGGCAAAGGATCAGGCCGCCGATCATCATCATGAGGATGCGCGCCGGGATCACCCGCGCGAGATAGCCGCCGAAAGGCGCGGCGATCATGCCGCCCACGATCAGGGGCAGCACGATATGCAGATGAGTCAGCCCGAGCACGGTGAAGAATGTAGCGGCCGAGGCCGTCTTGACGATGAATTCGGCAACATTGACCGACCCGACAGTATATCGCGGCTCGTGGCCGCGGCTGACCAGCGTCGAAGTGGCGATCGGTCCCCAGCCGCCGCCGCCGACAGAGTCGGCGAATCCTCCGAGAAAGCCGACTGGCAGCGACGCCCTGTCCGTGGCGCGCGGCCTGCGCGTGGCCGAAGGACGGATCACACGGTAAAGTATCAGCACTCCAAGGGAGGAGAGATAGGCCGCGATCCAGGGCCTGATCGCATCCTGATCCATCTGGACCAGCAGCACGGCGCCGATAGCCGCTCCGAAGACCCCGGGCAGTGCAAGCCGCCAGACCATGGGCCAGAGCACATTGCGGTGAAGGATATGCGACAGGCTCGATGCAGCGCAGGTGAAGATCTGCGCGCTGTGCACGGCGGCGCTGGCGTTGGCGGGCGTGACGCCCATAGCCAGCAGCACCGAAACAGAGACAGTGCCGTAAGCCATGCCCAGTGCGCCGTCCACCAGTTGCGCAAGAAAGCCTACGAGGCCGATCAGCAGCGCCTGGTCCATAAGTCAAAGGTTTTCCTGAAGTTGAAGCCGCAAGTTTCTAACAGTGTTCGCTGCGGCTAGTGGTTCGATTCAAACATTTGCATCCCATTTGCGGTGCCCTCATTTGCAAATGTTTGAATCTCAAGAACCACTAGAAACTATTGATTCTAGTGGAGCTTTAGAATTTGACATTTGAAAATGCGCCCGCAGCGAGTGGGGATCAAATGTCAAATTCG
>CAYOUE010000041.1:0-20327 GCA_964407075.1 uncultured Hyphomicrobiaceae bacterium | reverse complement strand
GTCGGCGAGGTCATCATCCGCACTTGGCAGACGGCGCACAAGATGAAGGTGCAGCGCGGCACGTTGCCGGAAGACGCGGGCAGCGGCAACGACAATTTCCGAGCCAAACGCTATATCGCGAAATACACGATCTGCCCGGCGGTCGCGCATGGCATGTCGAGGCATATCGGCTCCGTCGAGGAGGGCAAACTCGCCGACCTCGTGCTCTGGACGCCTGCCTTTTTCGGCGTCAAACCGGATATGGTCATCAAGGGCGGCGCGATTGCGGCCGCGCTCATGGGCGATCCGAACGCCTCGATCCCGACCCCGCAGCCGGTGCATTACCGCCCGATGTTCGGCGCATTCGGGCGCGCGCTGACGGCGACGTCTGTGACGTTCGTCTCGAAGGCCGCGCTCGATCTCGGCGTCTGGGAGATTCTCGGCCTCGCCAAGGAGTGCGTCGCCGTCGAGAATGTGCGCGGCGGCATCGGAAAGGCGAGCCTGCCGCTCAACGGCGCGACGCCGGACATTCAGATCAATCCCGAGACCTACGAGGTGCGCGCGGACGGCGAGCTGCTCGTCTGCGAGCCCGCGAAAGAGCTGCCGATGGCGCAGCGATATTTCCTGTTTTGAGGCGGTCCCATGACAATCGCATCATCCGTTATTCCGCCGACTGATGTTCGCCCCGATGAAACAAATCGCTTTGTCACGCTGACCCGCGAGGAGCGCTATCGCCGCCGGATCGTGATGACCACGGATTGCGGTTTCCAGTTCCTGCTGGACCTGCCGGAAGCGACCTATCTCGCGGACGGTTCGGGGCTGCTGCTGGAGACAGGCGATATCGTCTGTGTGCGCGCGGCGGCGGAGCCTTTGCTTGAGATCCGCGCCGAGAACGCCGCGCTGCTGATGCGGCTGGCCTGGCATATCGGCAACCGCCACACGCCAGCCGAGATCACGGCGTATGCGCTGTACATCCAGCCCGATCATGTGCTGGCGGATATGGTGCACGGCCTCGGCGGCACGGTCGCCGAGGTGACGCGCCCGTTCGAGCCGGAAGGCGGGGCTTATGGCGGACACGGCGCGCTGAGCAGCGGGCACCATCATCACGGCGCAAGCGCCCACAGCCACGACCATCACGGGCATTAAGGTTTGACGATCTGGAAACACCCCCCTCACCCGGAATGCTCCGCATTCCGCCCTCTCCCGCCAGGGGAGAGGGCTCGCATATGGCAAGCCTTCAGCTTGTTTGCCCTCTCCCGAAGGCGAAAGCTTGTCGCTCGCCGTAAAAGCTCACGAGCAGGGAGAGGGCGGCGCGAAGTGCCGGATGAGGTTGCGCGATGCTGAGCCGGGGCGAAAGTGCGGATTTCCCCGCAGAACTACTGCTATGGCTCTCGCCGTCGTTTCCCGTCGGCTCGTTCGCCTATAGTCACGGGCTGGAAAATGAGGTTGCGGAAGGCCGCGTTACTGACGCAGCGACGCTGACGGACTGGCTGCTCACAATAACCGTCTACGGATCGTTGCATAACGACCTGATCCTGCTCTCGATGGCCTATCGCGCGGAAGATGTGGCGGCACTGCGTGACGTTTCCGAACTCGCCTGCGCGCTTCAGCCGTCATCGGAACGCTCCGCCGAGGCCTTCGTTCAGGGCGGAAATTTCCGCGCCGCCTACCTCGCGGGATGGGTGAACGAAAATCGTACCCGCTTCGCCGACCTCGACGAAAACGCGCCGGTCACGCTGGCTGTCGCCGTCGCCATAGCCGCGTCTGACCGCAAGCTGCCGCTGCTGCCGGCGCTCGAAGCCTACGCGCTCGGCTTTCATGGCAATCTCGTCTCGGCTGCGATCCGGCTGGGCGTTACAGGCCAGTTCGACGGGCAGCGCGTGCTGGCGAAGCTTCTGCCTGAAATGCGCGTGGCTGCCGAATCGGCGGAATACGCCACGGAAGACGATCTCGGCAGCGCCGCCTTCGCCGCGGACATCGCTTCCATGAAACATGAGACACAAAAGGTGAGGTTATTCCGCTCATGACAAGCATTCATGGCCCGCTTCGCGTGGGGATCGGCGGGCCGGTCGGGGCCGGCAAGACGACACTGACCGCCGCTCTCTGCAAGGCTCTCGCGGACAAGGTCGACATGTGCGTCATTACCAACGACATTTACACGCGCGAGGATGCAGAAGCGCTGATGCGGGCGCAGGTTCTGCCTGCTGAACGGGTGATGGGCGTCGAGACCGGCGGCTGTCCGCACACGGCTATTCGCGAGGACTGCTCGATCAACCTTGCCGCCATCGCGGAAATGCGCTCCAGATTCCCCGGCGTGGAACTTGTGCTGATCGAGTCCGGCGGCGACAATCTCGCGGCAACCTTCTCGCCCGATCTCGCCGACCTCACTATCTATGTCATCGACGTTGCGCAGGGAGGGGACATTCCGCGCAAGGGCGGCCCCGGCATCACTCGCTCCGATCTGCTCGTCGTCAACAAGACCGACCTTGCGCCTCATGTCGGCGTCGATCTCGATGCGATGCGCGCCGATACCGAGCGTGCGCGCGGAGGCAAGCCGTTCGTCTTCGCCAGCCTAAGGTCAGGCGTCGGCGCGGACGCTGTGGCCGCGTATATCCGCGATCAAGGCGGGCTTGTCCGGACGCCATGAACCTACCGGCGCAGCCGAGTCACCATTCCACAAGATCGCCTTCCGTGAAGCCGTTCCAGACCCCTCCGTCGATATGGGTGGAGGCGTCGGCGTCGTCTCCAAGTGCGGCGATATCGCTCTCGTCGGCCAGCGGCTGCGATCCCTCGATCGCCTGAACCCAATTCATGCCGAAATTACCGAAGCTGCCGATGCTGAGGTCGTCATACGGATCGTCGTGCAGAAGATCGCCGGTCCAGGCAGCGGCGGCGCCAGGCGAAGGCTCACCTGCAGAATACTCGTTTACCGTCCCCGGCTGGGTATCGCTTTCATTCAAATTCAAGCCATCGGAATCCAGGCTGCTCGGATAGAGCCCGGCGGCGGCGAGCTTCATACCCTGCAGAACCTCATTCCCCGCCGCATTCGCAGCGTCGCCGGGGACATCGCGGGGGGCGGAGCCGTACATGACGCCGCGCATATCGATTTCATTTGTGCTCGCCGCGATCTGCTCCGTCACGGCCGCACCTTCCGATGCGTAAGCCGCCTCATATTTTCCTGAGTATTCCGCAGCCGTCCCGAAACCTGAAACCGTCACATCGAAGCTTTGTATGGCGCTCGAACCGTCAGGGGCCGTGGCCTTGACGTAAATCGTGTACTGCTCAGGCCCGCCAGCACCGGCGCGCGGCGTATCCGCGAAACTCAGCACGCCTGTCTCGGAATCGATCGAGAACGGTCCTTGCTCAACCGGATTGCCGTGCACGTCGGTCAGGGTGTAGATCACATTCCCGCCCGGCTGCCCGGGGGGCGGCGCTTGGGACGCGGCTGCATGTCCAACGGCTTCTGTTTGAGCCAAAGGATCAGCCATGCTTGCGCGTTTCGCTGCTATCGACATGAAGCCATTAGAGCCCGGCAAGGTAAACAGACCGCGAACCTCTCATTAAGCAGGGTGTTAAACTTATGATATGTTTAGCAAAAAACCAACAGACGCGTCGGAACGGCACGTTGCGGAGGTGCTCTCCGGCAGGCCGGGCGCTCAGTATTCCCACTCGACGCCGACCCCAAGCCGGCTCTCGCCATCGGCTCCTGTTTCGCCCCGAAGCTTTAGATTCTCGGTGATGTCGAGATCCACCTTGACGCGGCTGGAGTCGCCGGACGAACCCTGTTCCACGCCGACAAAGACATTTTCGTTCAGATAGCTGCCTGCGGAGATGGCAGCCTCGCCATCTTCGTCGGAGGTTATATTGAGTGTGTCCACGCCCAGGCCGGATTTCAGCCGTCCCAGAACGCCCGGTCCGCTGGACAGCCCGGTCAGTTCGCTGATTTCGGATGCAAGCTGCGCAATCTGGAATGCCGAGAGATTGGCCAGCGATTTGTTGAACAGCAGCAAGGCGAGAATTTCGTCCTCGGGTAATTCGGGACTCGATGCGAAGCCGAATCGGGGATTCGACGCCTTGCCGGTCAGCGTGACCTCGATGCGAACATTCTCGACATCTGTTTCGGCGAGAAAATTCAGCATGGGATCGAAATCGCCGTCGTAGCTGACCGAACCGCTGGTGAATGCAAGCGCCCGTCCAAGCACGGCCATGCTGCCGCGCTGCAAGGTGAATTCGCCGATCGCGCGCGGCTGGTCAGCCGTGCCCTGAAGCTTCAACTCACCGCCCAGCAACGCATCGAGACCGCGACCGGTCAGAAAAATGCGGTTGGCGGATGTGATGTCGAGGGCAAGCGCAATCGACGCGCGGCGTCCCTCCCGCCGCTCCTGAGCGCTCGGCGTCAGCATCGCCTGCACATGATCCGGCGCATTGCGATGCTTCAACTCCAGCGCTTGAACGCTGGCCGGCATGGATTGCGGGATCCTGATATCCAGACGGGCGATATCGGCGTTGCCGCTCAATCGCGCCTTCCCTAGCAGATCGCCCTCCAGAGCGACATTTCCTCCGATTTCACCGGAAACGATGCGCCGGTCGTCGAAACGGAAGCCATCCGCGGCAATGCGCAGATCGACAGGAAGTGAGCCTGACTCCAGAACGCCGAGCGTCCCTCCGGCCGTCATCGCGCCGCCCATTTCGGAACGTGCCGACAGCGCCTCAATGCGCAATGTCTTGCCCGCAAGGCTCGCCGTGAAACTGACATCCGCCAGACTGAGCCCGAGGGCCGGATCGGTTACGGCAGCTCCCGAACCGGTGAAACGGCCGTTCAAGTCCAGACGATCGGGAGCGCCCGACACATTGAGATCTATCGCTGTAGCGCCCGAGAAACGGCTGCCGCGCGCTCCAAGAAACGGCTCCGCAAGGGCGAGCGGAGCCGATCCTGCCGCGTTCATGTCCAGCCAGGGGTTCGCGGTCGCGTCACGGAGCGATCCGGTGATACGAATGTCGAGGCCGCCGGGCCCGGTGAGCGCGCCGTCACAGGTCAGATCGTCATCCGCGAATTCGCCCGAGGCGGACAGGTTCAGCGCAGGAAAGCCAGGCGGCAGATGACCCGGCAGGGTAGCCCCGGACCAGGTCAGCCGGTAGGAGGCTTTCGGATCGCCGGTAGCGCCGCTGAATTCGGCAACGCCGTCGATCGCCCCGCCCGGCGCAAGTCCCGGCGCGAAGAGCGCAGCGAAGTTCGCCGGAAATCGCGTCAGTTCCGCCCTGCCTTCAATCTCGTCGCCGATGGCGACGCTGGCTACGGCGCGCCCCTCTCCGGAGCGGAAGGCGAGACCGTCGAGCCTGCCCCCGTTCACCGTCAGGGAGATCGCGGCCTGCCCGTCCTGCGCAAGGACCGCCGGTTCGTTGCGAATGACCATATTCCTGAGAACAGCCTCGGCGGCCAAGCCATCGAATGCGGCGAGCGCGTTCGCCGAAAACCGCCAGCCGCCGTTCACTGTCGCGCCTATTGCGAAATCTGTCCCTTCGTCCTGCGGCGCGGCGGAAACGGTTACGCCATCGACCCGCACGTCTCCGGTCTCAAGTCCGCCAAGCGTCAGACGGCCCGAGAGGACCGGGCTTGCGAACAGGCTGTCTACGGCGAAGGCGGCTGCAAGATCGTTCGCGACAGCCGATCCGATGCGCAGACGGGAAGAGGACGCATTCAAGGCAAGCTCCGGATCGTCCGCGCTTCCGGAGATCTGCGCCGTTACCGCGGCGTCGCCGTCGAGATCGGCGCCGATGAGCGCTGCCAGTTTCGCCGTGTCGGCGATTTCGGCCTGCATGGTTCCGCGTGCAGAGCCGGAACGGGGCAGAGCGAGATCGCCCCTCATGCGGTTCCCCCCGAGCGCGAGGACGAAGTCGCTGATCGCAATCCCGGAGCCGTCTCCGACCCTGATCTCTCCGCTCCCGCTCAGCGGCGCTCCGCCGATATCGCCGTCTGCCGAAAGTTTCCCCTCAAGGTCGTCAGAACCGATTGTCCCTTCATAGCGCACAATCACGCCCCGCAGTGGCTGCCCCCGCATCATCGCTTCCGGCGCAGAAAGCTCCGCGGTCAGGCTCTGCGCCGCGCCACGGCCATCGAGGCGCGCTTTGAAGGTCAAGGCCCCCGACGAACCGGGCAGCGCCAGTCCGAGGTCATCGACTTCACCCCGTAATGCGAAATCGCTTGCTTCCGCCCCGATACGGCCTTCGGCTTCGGCGTTGAGCGCGATCGTTGCGAGCCTTATGGCGCGGAACCGCAATCCGCCTTCGCCATCCCGAGCAAGCTGTCCCGTCAGCGTCGAATCGCCCGCAAAAACAGCGCCTGGCATATCGTCGCCCGCTTGGATCCCTTCCGTGCGCCCGTCGATGGCCAGATCGAACGCGCCGTCGAAACCGGCGCGTCCCCTGACATGCAAGGAAACGCCGCCGCGCAGTTCCCTTCCGGCCACCTGTGACAGCACGCCAGCATCGGGTATCGAGAGTTCCGCCTTGCCTTCGAAGTTCTGCTCGTCGAGAACGCCCTCTGCCGAGAGCTGTCCTGCCGCGGCGGTAAGCGCGGCTTCGGTGACGGACAAGGTCTGGCCGGATTTCGCGCCGTCGAGCTTGAACTCGATACGCTCTCCGGCCAGCGCCATGACCGACGGATCCGCAAGCTTGCCGATATCGGCATTCGCCCTGATAGACAGTGCTTCCAGATCGCTGAAGAGGCTCGCAACGCTATCCGGCTGAAGCGCCGACAGATCGAGCGAAAGCCGGCTTACGGCGTTGCCTCCGGTTTCAAGGCCATCGGCCTCGATGCTGCCCGAAAGCAGCGTACCGGACGTTTTGGGAGCCGCTGCGAACCTGCCTTGAGCCTTGTCGAGAGACAGATTCAAACCGCCGGCCAACGGCAAAACGAGCGGCGCGCCGGGGCCGTCGCCACGAAGGCGGAATTCGGCCTCGCCGGCGATCGCGTTGTTGCTTGCAAACAGCGAGCCTGACGCCACAGCTTCGATGCGCGGCGCATCGAGCCGGAAATTGCGCAGATAATAACGGTAATTCTCACTAATGCGCGCGCTGATCTCCAATCTTGCCCCGCCTGCTAGCAAGGTCGCGTATGGCTCCGGCGTCAGGCGCGCGAGATCGCCGCTCGCGCTCGCTGCGATCTGCAGATCGTCCGTCTTTCCGTGCACGGAAAGATTACCGCTTGCGATTCTTCCCGATCCTGAAATCATCGACCATTCGCCGCGCCAGTTCTCGGCCGGACCTGTCCCGTTGAGACTCAAGTTTACGGCTTCGTCGAGATCGAGCATTGACGCGAGCAGGCCGCCCGCCTCATCCTGGGCGCTCAGCGCGATGTCGAAACGGCGCCCGGCGGCAAGCCATGTGACGCCGAGTTCCGCGCGGCCGCCTGCATCGAGATCGCGCACCGCGAGGCTGCCGAAGATTGCGCGGCCCGGATCGGAGGCGTCGATCTGAGCAGAGACAGACAATCGCGCCGGCCTGCCGAGAAGCGGCTCTCCGAGCGAGGTTTCCCGTATGACGAAACCGCCAATCCGCATCGGAGGAATCTTCAGCCACGCCGGAACGGGATCGCCGTTTCCGCCGGACTCCCCGCTGCCGGCGTCGGCTGGCGTTCTGCGGATTTCCACGCGGCCTATCTCGGCGCGGGCGATTTCGAGCGTACCGCCGAGCAGGCTGCGCGGGGACCATGAAAAGCTGATCTCCTCGAATTCGCCCCATACGCCCTGCTCATCCGCCACGGTGAGGCGGCTGATACGGCCGTCTGAAAAAAGCTCACCTTCCAGCCCTTGCGCGGAAAACGAGGCAGTTTTGGACGAAGCTGCCCAGAGTGCGGCGCCAAGAAGCGCGCGCTGACCGGGCGCTGTCAGGGTGAGCCCGAGCGTGAGCAGCATGAACAGGGCGAGAAGCCCGCCGGACAGCGCGGCGATTTTTCCAGGCTTCGACATCAGAATGCCTGACCGAGTCCGACGTAAAACACGATCTCGGGTTCCCCGTCGCGCCTGTCCAGCGGAGTAGCCAGGTCGAAACGGATCGGGCCTATCGGGGAATAATAGCGCAGGCCCAGACCGGCCCCTATGGCGGTTTCCGTCGGGCCGGCGAAAAATCCGTCGCCAGTCACGAAAGCCGCATCCGCGAACGTGACCAATCCGAAATCCTCGCTGACCCGTATTCGCAACTCGGCGGAGCCTTCCACGATACTGAGACCGCCGCTCGTTTCGCCGCCGAACTCAGGCCCGACGCTCCGATAGGCGTAGCCTCGCACGGATCCGCCTCCACCCGCCAGATAGCGCATGGATGCCGGAACGTCTTCGGTTTCCGCACCGGCGATCGTTCCTGCCCCGATCCGCCCAGCCGCGACGACGCGCGGCGTCCCTGAAAGTTGCGCTTAGCCCGAGACCTGTCCGTAGGATGACAGGAAAGTGTTGGAATTCATGATGTCCGCCGCAGGTTCGAGCCTGATGGCGGCGCGCCAGCCCCTACTCGCATCGAGCGGATCGTCGCGGCTGTCGTGTACGAGTTCGCCCGGCAGGGTCAGCATGAAGAACTCGCTTGGACCGAATGCGTCTTCGGCTTGAATCCAGATTCCCTGGATCGCAAGCTCTCCTGTCAGGGTGGGGCTAAACTGGCGCATCGCTCCGAAAGACAGCTTCGCCTCGTCGCTGACATAGCTGTCCGGCTCCTCATGCCTGTAAGATAGAGCGGTTTTGTAATCGGTGTACGGATCTGCAAGGCTTGGCCGGGTCAGAGTCAGTCTGGCCTCGTATTCCAGATCTTCCGCCGCGTCGCCGCCCAGATTGGAGACCTTGCCGTCAAGACGCACGCTCTCGCCCTGCCCCAGCAGGTTCCGGTGTCCTAGATAGGCGCCGATCTGCGCTCCGTCTACTAATGAAATCGCGGCATTCGCGCCGAAATAGCGCGGCTTGCGCTCTGTGACTTCGATCGTGATCGGAATGCGCCCCTCGCTGTCCGGCGCTTCGCCTTCCATGATCCTGACACCCCTGACGCCGTCCAGCTTCGTCAGCCTCCTGCGCGCGGATTGCAACGCATCGGGTGAATAGGGGGCGTTTTCGGGTATTGCCGCCCTGCTGCGCAGAAGCTCGCTCTCGAACTGCTCTGCGCCCCTGACCTCGACCGCGCCGAACCGGGCGTGCGGTCCTGGATCGACAGTGAAGATGACATCGACCGTCCTGCTTGCGTGATCGGCCGTGACGTCGCGGGAAACGAGGCGGGCGAAGGCGTGCCCCTGCTGTTTCCAGCGCAAAACGATACGCTCGCCTGCCTCCAGAATGACGCCGGAACGCGCCGGCGCGCCGGGCTTCAGGCCGGCCGCTTGTGCGGCGGCTTCGTCAGTCTCGGCGCCGCTCTTCGACCGGATCCCGATTTCCCCGAAGGTAAAGAGCGGTCCCGTCTCGACGGCGATTTCGACCGGGGCAGGTCCCTGTTCCGGAAGCTCGATCCTGTCCGTTCCGGCGTCAACGGCCTGCCCGGCGATGCGGATCACGATCCGCCCGGAATAATATCCCTCCTGATAGAGCGCCGCCGTCAGCCTTGCAGGGTCGTCGCGCGCAAGGGCAAGCAGCGCAACGTCGCTCGCCGCTCCCCGCTCGCTGCCCGCGGCAAGGGCCGAAGCGGCTTCGAGGCGATCCTCAAGGTCATCATGCCCTCCGGACACAGAGAGGGACACCTCATATCCGACGGGATTGTCCGGTTCGCCGCTCCAGAGGCGCTCGATCGGCGCAAAGATCGAGGCAAGCGAATCCTGCGCGCGCGCATCCCCGGAAATCACGGATGCGGCGAGGAGAGTCGAAAGCGTGAGCGCAAGATTTCCCCTGAGAATAAACAAGTCGTCCCTGTTCCGGCCGTAACTGTGAAGCGGGTAATTCACGCGATACGAGGGCGCCGCGAACGGCCAACATTCATGCCGAATCACTTGAATTGTACCAAATATCCACCGGATCGGAACAAATAGCGGCCATTCCGGAAATTCCGCCGCACCTGCCGTTCCTCATCTTCGGCAACGCATGGGAGCCGAAGAAGATCCGGGAGACGGCAAAGTCTCCCTGCGCAGCCTGATCGGTGGTAATTTCGTGCCGCCAACGAACAATTGCCGGAAGAGGAGACGCCCGCATATGAACGCCATATCGAACGGCCCCAGAACCCTTCGTCTCAATCCCGCCGACAACGTGCTTGCCGCTGTCGACGCCGTGCAGGCCGGCGACGCTCTCCCCGGCGGCGTCGCGGCGCCGGCGCGGGTTCCGCGCGGTCACAAGATCGCTGCGTGCGCAATCTCCCAGGGCGAGGCCATCGTCAAGTTCGGGCAGATCATAGGTTTCGCTTCTCGGGACATCGCGCCGGGCGACTGGGTGCATGAGCACAATGTCGTCATGAACGACTTTGCGCGCGACCATGCGTTCGGCGCGGATGCAGGCAAGGGCGGCATTCCCGCGCCGGAAGCGCCCGCGGCCTTCGAAGGTTACGCCCGCGCGAACGGCAAGGCAGGCACGCGCAACTATATCGGCATCCTGACCAGCGTGAACTGTTCCGCCAGTGTCGCCCGGTTCATGGCCGAAGCCGTGACCCGCTCCGGGATTCTGGAGCAATACCCCAATGTCGATGGCGTGATCCCGCTCGTTCATGGCGGCGGCTGTGCGCTCGATGTGAATGGCGAGGGCTATCACATGCTCAAGCGCACGCAATGGGGTTATGCGGCCAATCCGAACATGGGCGCGGTCGTGATGGTCGGGCTGGGCTGCGAAGGTTTCCAGATCGGGCGCTGGAAGGAGCTTTACGGCATGGAGGAGAGCGATACCTTCCGCTCCATGACGATTCAGGAGGTCGGCGGCACGAGGAAGACCGTCGATCAGGGCCTTGGGACAATCAGGGAAATGCTGCCAATCGTGGACCGTGCGCGGCGGGAGACGCTACCGGCCTCCATGCTGTCGCTGGCCCTGCAATGCGGCGGCTCGGACGGCTATTCCGGCATCACGGCGAACCCGGCGCTCGGCTACGCCTCCGACATTCTCGTCGCGCATGGCGGCACCGCGATCCTTGCGGAAACGCCGGAGATCTATGGCGCGGAACATCTGCTGACGCGGCGGGCGGTCAGCCGCGAGGTCGGCGAAAGACTCGTCGAGCGGATCAAATGGTGGGAGGACTACACTCAGCGCAACCGCATGGAGATGAACAACAATCCTTCGCCCGGCAACAAGCTTGGCGGCCTGACGACGATCCTCGAAAAATCCCTCGGCGCGGCGGCGAAAGGCGGGACTTCGCCGCTCGCTGCCGTCTATGAATATGCCGAACCGTGCGACGCCAAGGGCTTCGTGTTCATGGACACGCCCGGTTACGATCCCGTTTCGATCACGGGGCAGGTCGCGGGCGGGGCCAATCTGGTCGCATTCACCACCGGGCGCGGTTCGGCCTATGGCTGCAAGCCCTCGCCCTCGCTGAAGCTGGCCACCAACACGCCGATATACGAAAAGATGATCGACGACATGGACATCAATTGCGGCGACGTGCTCGACGGCGTGTCCATAGAGGAGAAGGGCCGGGAGATTTTCGACAAGCTGCTGGCGGTCGCCTCGGGAGAGCGCACGAAATCGGAGCGGCTCGGCTATGGCGACGCGGAATTCGTGCCGTGGATCGTAGGCGCGACGATGTAGGCACGGCCGTGCATCCGGATTACCCGTAAATCAGGCCTGGCAGATAGAGCGTTATTTCCGGAATGAAGGTAATCAGTCCCAGCACGATCAGGAGCGGGATCAGGAACGGGAAGACCGCCCTGATCGCGTCCGTCAGCGGCATCTTCGCAACCCGCGACAGGATATAGAGCACCATCCCGACCGGCGGCGTCAGCAGGCCGATCATGAGATTGAGCACCATCACGATGCCGAAATGAACCGGATCGATGCCGAGCTTCTCGATGATAGGCAGCATGACCGGCACCAGGATCGTGATCGCCGCAATCGTCTCCATGAAACAGCCGACGATCAGCAGAATGATGTTTATCATGATGAGAATCGTGATCGGATCGTCGGAGATGGAGAGCAGCCCGCTCGCCAGATATTCGGTGATGCGCGCCTGCGTAAGCACCCAGGCGAAGATGGATGCGGCGCCGACAATGAACATGATGATCGCGGTGGTCTCGACAGTGTCCATCGAAACGCGCACGAACCGCTTGAGCGACATCGAGCGGTAGACGACGAAACCCAGGAACAGCGCCCACATGCACGCGGCGATCGCGGCTTCCGTCGGGGTGAACCAGCCGAAGATCATGCCGCCGATGATGAGGCCGGGCGTCGCAAGAGCGGGCAGTGCGTTGGCGAAACTTCTGGCGAGAATGCAGAGATTGAACTTCTGATCGGCCGGAATGCCTTTCATATAGGCCTGCCAGCCGACATAGATCATCAGCGCGAAGGCCATCATGAGGCCGGGTACGATGCCTGCCAGAAAGAGCTGGCCGATCGAGGCGTTGGCCATCACGCCATAGATCACGAGCGGCAGCGAGGGCGGAATGATAGGCCCGATGGTCGAGGACGCGGCGGTGATTCCGACGGCGAAATCGACCGGATAGCCGCGGTCGCGCATGGCCTTGATCTCGATGGTGCCAAGGCCGCCCGCATCGGCGACGGCTGTGCCGGACATGCCCGCAAATATGATCGAAGCCGTCACATTCACATGACCCAGCCCGCCGCGCAGCCATCCTGTGACCGCCATCGCGAAGTCGAAAATCCTGTTTGTGATCCCCGCCGTGTTCATCAGGTTTCCGGCCAGCACGAAAAACGGGATCGCCAGCAGCGGAAAGCTGTCCACGCCGTTGATGATGCGGTGCATGATGACGACGTCCGGGACCGTTCCCTGAAGCAGAATGTAGATCGCGCTCGATCCCGCCAGCGCGACGGCGACGGGAAAGCCGAGGATCAGCATTCCGAAAAGCGAGATGAACAGGACGGCTATCAGCATGGCGGGAGCTTTCGAGTGGCGCGCTCTGCGCTAGTGGTTCGATGCAAACATTTGTTTCCCACTTGCCGCCCCCTCATTAACAAATGTTTGAATCTCAAGAACCACTAGAAAATAATGTCTCTAGTGGAGCTCTAGAATTTGACATTTGAAAATGTGCCCGCAGCGAGTGGGGATCAAATGTCAAATTCGCTCCACTAGGCTGGATCATGTTCCGGGCGGGTCGATCAGATTGCTGGTTCCGGTGCGCAGGTGCTGGATCGTTCGGAGGGTCTGATAGACGGTCATGCCCGCAAAGCCCGCCGCGACCGTCCAATAGATCACCGATTTCGGCAGGTCGATCGAAACCATCAGAGACTGCGTGCGCATCGAAAGGTCTGCGCCGAGCCAGGCGAACCAGGCGTAGACGCCGATCAGAACAATGTCGATCACGGTCGAAAACACGCGCCGCATCCCGCGCGGCATGAAGACATAAAAGACCTCTATGGCGATATGGGAGCCCTTGCGCGTCGCGAAGACGCAGCCGACGAAGGCGAGGCAGATCAGCAGGTAGCGTGCGATTTCCTCGGTCCAGCCGAAGCTGTCGTTCAGCACGTAGCGCGTGAAGAATTGCAGGAAGACGACGCCCGCCAGCGCCCAGAGCAGCAGGAAGGCCGGGGCGTCGTCCCATTGCAGGTCGGAAAGGCTGAGGGCTTCCTCCTCGGCGCGGATGTCGAGATGGATGACGCCGTCCTCGACGACGGTGGGGTGTTCGTCCGGCTTGTTGTCCTTGTCACCCGTCATTATTCCGTTTCCCGGCGCCACTTCAGGAAAGTGCCCCCTCACCCGGCGCTGCGCGCCGCCCTCTCCCGCAAGGGAAGAGGGCTAGCCGACGCAAGGCGGGCGGGTGAGGGGTAACTTGTAAAGCCGAAGCCTAAAGCCCCTGCAGCTTGTCGTAAGTTTCTTTCGACCAGGTCGCGGCCGGGCCGTTATGCAGCTTTACGGTCGCTTCGCGGAAAGGACCGCGGTCCACTTCGTGAACATTGACGCCCTCCCCCTTGAACCACGCAACGAGGTCCTGTTCAGCCTTGACGATGTCCTGCGTGCACTTGTCGGCGGCTTCCTTGAGGATCGCGCGGAGCGTGTCGAGGTCTTCCGCGCTGAGCTTGGCTTTTGCCGGTCCGCCGATGATCGTCAGCAGCGCGTCGGTGATGTGGCCGGTCAGGTTGATATGCGGGTTCGGCTCATAGAATTTCTTCGCCTGTATGGTCGGCAGCGGGTTTTCCTGCGCATCGGCCACGCCTTGCTGAAGAGCGAGATAGACTTCGGCGAAGGCGATCGGGGTCGGGTTTGCGCCGACGGCCTCGGGGAACATCTTGTACAGCGGCGCGTCCGGCACGCGGATCTTCAGGCCCGACATGTCTTCAGGCTTCAGGATCGGCGTTTTCGAGGTGACATGACGCTGGCCGTAATAGGTCATGGAGACGATTTCGTTCCCGGTCGCGCCTTCGTAGCCCTTCGCCAGTTCCAGAAACAGATCCGAATTGCGGAACGCCTGCCAATGATCGAAGTCGCGGAACATGTAGGGCGAGCCGCCGATGGCGAGATCGCCGTATGAGCGGCCCGCAAAGAGCTGGCCGGTATAGATGATGTCGACCGTTCCGAGGCCGAGGCCCTCGTTGATATCGGTTTCCTTGCCGAGCGAGGAGGCCGGAAAAACTTCGATCGTGTAACGGTTGTCCGTACGCTTTGCGAGTTCTTCGCCCGCCCAGACCGCCCAGGTGTGATAAGGCTCGCTGGTTTCGTAGACATGCGCCCATTTCAGCGCCTGCGGGTCCTGTGCGGCGGCGGGGCCGGTCAAGGCAATCGCGAGTCCCGCGCCCGCGGCAGCAAGAATTGTCCGGCGCGTCAAACTGTTATGCATTCTGGTTCCTCCCTGGAGTGGCTTTCGAGCCTGTCTTGTGTATACCGCATTAATCTATGTGAGGCTTCCGCGATCAGCAATGAAAACGTAACCGGTAACATCCATTCAATTGTACTTTTGGCATATGTCCGGTGAATCACGGCTCGGCCATGCAGGCGGGGGCATCAGGCCCTTGCGCTCCACGGAAAGGCGCTCCGCGGCGGCAGTTTTCCGCCATCCTGCCCGAGCGCATCGGCGATCCGGAGGCCCTCGTTCCACTTTGCCATGCGTTCCGACCGCGCGAACGACCCGACTTTCAATTGCTTCACGCCCCAGCCGACCGCAAGATGAACGATGGTGACATCCTCGGATTCGCCTGACCGTGCCGAGACGATCGCGCCCCACCCATGCTTTCGGGCGGCATCGAGGGCGGCTTTCGTTTCGGTCAGCGTGCCGGCCTGGTTGGGCTTGATGAGCGCGGCATTGCACGCCCCCATATGCGCAGCGGCGTCAATGCGCGCAGCATTGGTGCAGATGAAATCGTCGGCGACGATCTGAACCCCATGCCCCGCCGCATTGGTGAATTTCGCGAGCGCTTCCGCGTCGTCCTCGCCGAGCGGATCCTCCATGCTGACGATCGGGTAACGCTCCAGCCAGCCGAGCAGGATGGCCGACAGCCCGTCGGCGTCCACCGTCTTTCCGTCTTTCGCAAGCCGGTATCGCCCTTCGCTTCCGAAATCGCTGGCCGCGACGTCGAGAGAGATCGCGATCTCATCGCCCGGCGTGAACCCTGCGCGCTCGATCGCCTTCATGAGGAAATCCAGCGCCTGTTCGTTGCCCTCGAATGCAGGCCAGTAGCCGCCTTCATCGGCGACCCCGCAGAGCAGGCCTGCTTCGTCCATCAGCGCGCCTGCGGCACGGTAGACCTCGGCGGTCCATTCGAGCGCCTGTTCGTAGCTGGCGGCTCCGGCGGCGACGATCATGAAATCCTGAATATCGACGCGCCGTCCGGCATGTGCGCCGCCGCCGAAGATCTGGATTTCCGGCAGAGGCAGGTGACATTCGCGATCATCCCCGCTGAGATAGCGCCAAAGGGGCAGGCCGGCGCTCGCCGCCGCTGCATGGGCGAGCGCCATGGAAACCGAGACGAGAGCATTGCCGCCCAGGCGGCTCTTGTCCGGCGCTCCGTCCAGGGCAATCATCGCTTCGTCGGCCTCCGTCCGGTCATGCGCGTCGCGGCCCGTCAAGGCCGCCGCGATCTCGCCGTTCACCGCAGCGACCGCGCCGAGGACGTCAAGCCCTCCGAAAGCGCGTCCGCCGTCGCGCCTGTCCAGCGCCTCGCCGCTGCCCTTGGATGCGCCCGCAGGAGCGATGGCGCGTCCGGCGGCTCCGTCGGCAAGGCGGATTTCGGCTTCGACCGTGGGCCGGCCGCGCGAGTCCCAGACCCGCCGCGCTCTGACGCTCACGATTTCGCTGCTCATCCCCACACTTCCTTTTCCCAGGCGCCGGCGACATCCTTGAGGCGCGCAGGCGGCGTTCGCAGCAGCGTCCGGGCGACGCGCCGCACGCGGTCCTTGTCCTCATCCTCCGTGATGTACTCCACCGGCGATTTCCCGTCTATGCGGGCGAGGAAAAGGCCCGGAAGAAGGCTTGCGGCGCGCGCTTCGAGTTCGCCCGGCTCTTCCCAGGTCACGCCCGCCCTGTAGGCTGACGTCATGGCCGCGAAGCAATTCAGAAAGACGGGCGCTGCTTTGGGCGTCCAGAGGCATTTGAGCAGGAAATGATTGAGGCAGAAAGCGAGGTCGAAAGCGGGATCTCCGATGCAGGCGCATTCGGCGTCGAGGAAAACCGGGCCGTCCGGGCCGATCAGGATGTTCTTGGGGCTGACGTCGCCGTGGATCATGGCGAGCTTCGTTTCGCCTGTCCGGCGGCTCAGGGCGAAAAGTTCATCGGCAAGGTCGGGATGTTTCGCCGCCGTCGCCTCCAGATAAGGCTCCAGCCTGATCGCATGAAAGATATCGCTGCGGGGGAACTGCCCGTGCGGAGTAGCGTCTCCCGCAGTTCCTGCATGGATCGCGGCCAGCCTGCGGCCCGCCTCCGAAGCCTGTCCCGGCATGGCGTGTCCCATATGCAGTTCATTTTTCCAAAGCCGGTAGGCGGAGGGATCGAAATATTCGGTCGCGCAAAGCATCGCGTCGTCATCATGGAATAATACGCGCGGAGCCGAACCCGGAACGAGGCCGTTGGCGATCCTGAACCATGCCGTTTCATATCTGTTGCGTTCGACCGGCGCGAACCAGTCCGCCGCAACCTTGAGCTTGGGCAGCGCGCGCTTGACGCAAATGGCGCGCCCGTCGCATTCGATGCGCCAGATATCGGAGGACACGCCGCCTGTCAGAGCGGTGCAGGAAATCGGCCCGGCTTCCCCTATCAGTCCGGCTTTCCGCAAGATACGGATCATGCCGGCGTCGGGCCGCCTGGGCTTCGTCTTAGGAGGATTCATTGCGCCTCTTGTTCGCCCGCACTCTCCTGCAGCGTAAGGAAAGAAGCGCCGAACGGGCAATAAATCTTGATCCTTTGCGGAAATTTTGCAAATTTATGCATGTTTTGACGCTTCACCATGAAAAGCCGATGTCCGAATATCTTACCACGAGGGAGCTTGCCGACCTTCTCCGGATCAAGGAACGCAAGGTGTACGACCTCGCTGCCTCCGGCGACGTGCCATGCTCCAAGGCAATGGGCAAGCTGCTCTTTCCGCGTCACGCTATCGAGGCCTGGCTTGCCGAGAGCTCTTCCGGGATGGAACGTTACGCGGCGAGGCCGCTGCCCAAGGTCTTCCTGGGCAGCCACGATCCGCTGCTGGAATGGGCATTGCGGGAATCGGATTGCGGGATCGCAACATTCTTCGACGGCAGCAGCGACGGGCTGGCAAGATTTGCAAACCGGGAAGGTCTAGCCACGGCCATGCACCTATATGATGCGGGCGGTAATGCGTGGAACCTCCATGCGGTAAAAACGCGATTCGCCTCGATGCCGGTCGTGCTGACCGGATGGGCGAAAAGACTGCGCGGCCTGATCGTCAACAAGGCCAACCGCGACGGCATAGGCGCCATAGCAGATCTGAGAAAACGCCGCGTTGCGCCGCGGCAGGCGGGGTCAGGCTCACAGCAACTGTTCGATCACCTCCTGGCCCAGGCCGGCATGAAACCTGACGATTTCATCATGACCGCTCCGGTCCGGACCGAAAGTGAAGCGGCGCTCGCGGTTCTCGAAGGCAAGGCGGACGCCGCATTCGGACTTGCTTCGCTTGCCGAGCAGTACCGCCTCGCATTCGCGCCGCTTGTCGAAGAGCAGTTCGATCTGCTTGTGGATCGGCGCGCCTGGTTCGAGCCGCCGATGCAGAGCTTTCTGGATTTCTGCCGGTCCGAGGCGTTCCGTGATCGCGCCCGGGAGCTTGCCGGTTACGATATTTCGGAATTCGGAAGAGTTCGGTTCAACGGGGCGTAGAGAATTACAAGTCATGGCAGGAGGATAACATGCAGCTCAGTGCGCGGAATGTTCTGAAGGGCAAAATCACGAACATCACCAAAGGCGCGGTCGCGGCAGAAGTCCAGGTCGAACTCGGCGGCGGCGACAAGATCGTCTCCACAGTCACCGTAACATCCGTGGATCGGCTTGGCCTTGCTCCCGGCAAGGACGTTACGGTGGTCGTCAAGGCGAGCGACGTTATTCTCGGGACCGAGTAAGCTGCGGGGGATCGAGCAGGTCCACCGGCACGCAGACGCGATGCCCGCCGGGGAGTTGTTCGATGGCGACCGGCACGCCATAGGTTTGCGAAAGATTTTCTCGCGTCAGAACCTCTGCAGGCGGTCCCGAAGCCTGCGTCCTGCCGTCTGCAATGAGATGCACGTATGTGGCGCAGGCGAGCGCGTGATCGGGATTGTGGGTTGAAAGCACGATGCCGAGCCCCGACGCCGCGAGCTTGCGCACCTGCGTCAGCACAAGCACCTGATTGCCGAAATCGAGGCTCGCCGTCGGTTCGTCCATGACGATGAGGCGCGCATCCTGCGCCAACGCCCGCGCGATCAGCGCAAGCTGGCGCTGGCCGCCGGAAATCCTCGTATAATCCCTATCCGCCAGCGCAGCGATACCCATCTGTTCGAGCGCTTCATCCGTTCGCGCGCGATCGGCCGCGCCGGGCGACGAGAAAACTCCGCGATGCGCCGTCCGGCCCATCAGCACCATGTCGCGCACCGCGTAAGGGAAAACAGCCGTATGCGCTTGCGGCACGTAGGCGACGCGCCGGGCGATGTCCCTGCGGCTCAGGCTGGCGATATCTTCGCTGTCGAGTTCGACGCTTCCTCCCTGACGCGGGATGAGGCCGAGCAGCGTCTTGAACAATGTCGTCTTGCCGCAGCCATTCGGGCCGAGCAGACAGTAGACCTCGCCCGGTTCGACACGGAGATCCACGTCCCGCCCGACAGGAAAGCGCGGATAGCCGAATCCGAGATTTTCCGCCCGCAAGATGCTCACCAGCCCCTCCGCCCGCTCGCCAGCAGCCAGAGGAAAACCGGGGCGCCGACAAACGCCGTGAGAATGCCGAGCGGCGTTTCCGTCGCCGCCATCGTCCGGGCGAGCGTATCGACGATGAGCAGGTAGCCCGCGCCGAGCAGCATTGCGGTCGGCAGCAGGCGGTCGAAATTCGGCCCGACGATCAGCCGGGCGATATGCGGCATGACCAGCCCCACCCAGCCGATGACGCCCGATATGGAGACGACGCTCGCGGTCATGAGCGTGGCCGCGGTTACGAAAAGAATGCGCAGCCGCCGCGGGTCGATGCCGAGCGCGGTCGCCTCTTCGTCGCCAAGCGCCATGAGATTCATCCGCCAGCGGAGCAAAATGAGCGGAACGAGGCCTACGAGGACAAGCGGCATCGCCGACCAGACATCTTCTGGATTCGTGCTGGCGAGCGAACCGAGCAGCCAGAAGGTTATGGCCGGCAGCTGGTCGTAAGGATCGGCCAGGATCTTGACGAGCGAGATGCAAGCGCCGGCCAGCGCGCCGAGCACCACGCCTGCGAGCACGAGCACAAGCGTCGGTTCGTGCCCGCGAACGGCCGTTGCGACGATGTAGACCAGAAAGACCGTGACCAGCCCGCCAACAAAAGCAAGCCCCTGGATGGCGATGACGGGAAGCGAAAGCAATATGCCCACCGCCGCGCCCAGCCCCGCGCCAGTCGAGACGCCGAGAATATCCGGCGAGACGAGCGGATTGCGGAACAGCCCCTGATAGACCGTTCCGGCGGCGGCGAGCGACGCGCCGACCAGCAGCGCCACCGTCACGCGCGGGATACGGATCTGGAACAGTACCGTATCGATCTGTTCGCTGGCAGGATCCGCCACGCCGGTGAGCCAGCGCCATAAGGCGCTCAGGATTTCACCGAATGACAGCGGATAAGGTCCGATCGTGACGGTGAACATGGCAA
>CAYOUE010000040.1:17978-20379 GCA_964407075.1 uncultured Hyphomicrobiaceae bacterium | reverse complement strand
AAAGCATGTACGATCATCCCTTCCAGTGGGGCTCCAAGCGAACGGGCCCCGACCTCGCCCGCGTCGGCGGGAAATATTCCGACGACTGGCATGTCGCCCATATGACCGATCCGCGCAGCGTGGTTCCGGAGTCGATCATGCCGGGCTATCCGTTCCTCGCCGAGCGGGCTCTGGATTACCGCGACATTGCCGAACGTCTGAAGGCGAACCTGGCGGTCGGCGTTCCCTACACGGATGAGATGATCGAGAACGCCGTGGCCGATCTCGAAGCGCAGGCGCAGGCGGACTCGCCGGGTGCGGCCGGAGTGCTGGAGCGCTATCCGAAGGCGCAAGTGCGAACGTTCGACGGCGATCCGCAGAAGATCAGCGAGATGGATGCTCTGATAGCCTACATGCAAATGCTCGGCACACTGGTCGATTTCACCGAGTTCGACGCTTCCGGGCCGAATCTCAGATAGGCGCAAGACATGACCTACGACGATTTCAGGGCGATTTTCGGGGTGGCGGGCCTTCTGATATTCATCGCGCTGTTTGCAGGCGTGCTGATCTATACCTTCTGGCCTGGCAACAGAAAACGCTTCGAGCGCGCCCGCCAGATGCCCCTGGACGACGATCCGGATCACCACCCATCGAGAGGCGACAATGGCCGCTAAGAAGGAAATTGACGACGTCACGGGCGTGGAAACCACCGGGCACGAATGGGACGGCATCAAGGAGCTGAACAAGCCGCTGCCGAAATGGTGGCTCTACGTGCTCTACGCCACCATCGTCTGGTCGGTCGGCTACTGGATCGCCTATCCCGCCTGGCCGCTGATTTCGGGCTATACGGAGGGCGTTCTCGGTTACAGCCAGCGCGCGACAGTGCGTGAGAGCATCGAGGAGGCGCGTGCCGCCCAGGGCGAGATGAACGACAGAATCGCTGCAGCCTCGCTGGAAGAGATCAAGTCGGAGCCGCAGTTGCTCGACTTCGCAATTGCAGGCGCGCGCGCGTCTTTCGGCGATAATTGCGCGCCATGTCACGGGCGCGGGGCGCAGGGCTTCAAAGGCTATCCCAATCTGAACGACGACGCCTGGCTGTGGGGCGGCACGCTGGAAGCCATCGAATACACCATCCGGCATGGCATCCGGAACGGCTCCGACGATGCCCGCTTCGGCGAAATGCCGCGCTTCGGCCTCGACGGCTTGCTCGACAATCAGCAGATTTCCGACGTGACGGAATATGTGCTGTCGATATCCGGCAACGAACATGACGCCGCAGCGGCCGAACGCGGCAAGACTGTTTTCGAGGAAAACTGCCTCGCCTGCCACGGCGAGGACGGGAAAGGCAATACCGATCTCGGCGCGCCCAACCTGACCGACGCGATCTGGCTCTACGGCTCCGAAAGGGAAGACATCGTGACCAGCATCCGGACCGGGCGCGGCGGCGTCATGCCGGGCTGGTCCGGCCGGCTCGACGAGAATACAATCAAGAAGCTGACGGTTTACGTGCATTCGCTCGGCGGCGGTCAGTAACCGGCAGCGCCGGAAGCGTCAAGCGACGATGACAGTTATTGAGCAAAATGTAAAAGCGATGGAGGAAGCGGCTCCCGGCGTCCAGCGTTCCGACGCCCTGCCGGTCAACGCCAGCATCGATCGCCCGCTCTACGCCGCGCGCGAGCCGATCTATCCCAAGCGCGCGCATGGCAAGTTTCGCACGATCAAATGGATCGTCATGGCGGTGACGCTTGGCGTCTATTATCTGCTGCCCTGGCTGCGCTGGGACAGAGGACCGAATTTGCCCGATCAGGCGTTCCTGCTCGATTTCGCCAATCAGCGCCTTTACATGTTCGGCATCGAGATCTGGGCTCAGGAACTCTACTTCATCACCGGCATTCTGATCGTCAGCGCGCTCGCCCTGTTTCTCGTGACCGCGCTCGCGGGGCGCGTCTGGTGCGGCTACACATGTCCGCAGACAGTCTGGACCGACCTCATGATTGCGGTCGAGCATTTCTGGCAGGGCGACCGCAACGCCCGGATGCGGCTGGCCAAGGCGCCCTGGACCTTCGAGAAGATCTGGAAGCTCGGCGCCACGCATCTGTCCTGGCTGCTCATAAGCGTTGCGACAGGCGGCGCGTTCGTCTTCTATTTCCGCGATGCGCCTACGCTTGCGATGGAGTTCGTCACCTTCGAAGCGCCCTTCATCGCCTGGCTCTTTCTCGGTGTCTTCACAGCAACCACCTATCTGCTCGGCGGCCTCGCGCGCGAGCAGGTCTGCACCTACATGTGCCCTTGGCCGCGCATCCAGGGCGCAATGTTCGACGCCGACAGCCTGCTCGTGACCTATCGCGGCTGGCGCGGAGAGCCTCGCGGGCCGCACAAGAAGGGCGAGAGCTGGGAGGGGCGGGGCGATTGTATCGACTGC
>CAYOUE010000040.1:0-17968 GCA_964407075.1 uncultured Hyphomicrobiaceae bacterium | reverse complement strand
CAATCAGTGCGTTGCAGTCTGCCCGATGGGCATAGACATCCGGCACGGGCCGCAGCTCGAATGCATCCAGTGCGCGCTCTGTATCGACGCGTGCGATCAGGTCATGGACCGCGTCGGCCGCCCCCGCAAGCTGATCGCCTACGACACGTTCCGTAATCTCGACGCCGCAAGCCACGGCGACCGCGCGCCGATCCGGCTCATACGCCCCCGCACGATTCTTTACAGCGGCGCACTCGCGCTCGCAGTCGCGATCCTGCTGATCGCCCTGTCCGCAAAGAGCGTGCTCGATCTGACCGTGCAGGCTGACCGCAATCCGCTTTTCGTCACGCTGGCCGACGGCGGGATCCGGAACAGCTATACCGTGCGCATACTGAACAAGCAGCATGAGCCCCGCACTTTCGCGATAGAGATCGAGGGGCTTCCCGAGGAGGCGGACCTGTCACTGCTTGGGGCGGCGGATACAGGAACGCCGCAGATCGAAACCGCGCCAAACGATGTGCGTACGATCCGGGCTTTCATCACAGTGCCGCGCGCAACCGCGACGGAAATGACTGATCGCATGACATTCACAATCACCGTTCGCGACCTCGCGAGCGGCGCTCGCACAAGCCGCGAGGCGATATTCAGGGGGCCGGGACGATGAACGCCAGAGCCGACAGGGAAATCACGGGCCGTCACGTCCTTGCCGCATTGTGCGGATTTTTCGGCGTAATACTGATCGTCAACGGTGTGTTTCTCTATTTCGCCCTGACCACGTTTCACGGACTGGAAAATCCGAACGCCTACCAGGACGGCGTGAACTATAACAAGCGTATCGAGGCTGCGGAAAGTCAGGCGGCGCTCGGCTGGGGGCACCGGCTCAAGCTCGACGCCGGCGAACGCATCGCAGTAACGATCCGCGACATCGACGGCAAGGCCGTCAACGGGCTACGTCTTTCGGGTGCAGTCAGGCGGCCTGTCGGCGCCTCCGACGAAACGCCGCTCTTCTTCGATGAGACAGCGGACGCCTATGTCGCCCCGGTCGGCGGGCTTGGCGCAGGCAGCTGGATTGTCTGGATCGAGGCTAATGCCGAGCAGGGCGCGTCCTATCGGATCAAGGAAAGACTATGGCTCAAGCCGAATTCTTAACCCCGGCCGCGCGCGCACGCAGTCTGGCCGGGGAAATTTCGGAGCAGCCGGCTTCGATCACGCTTGCGGTGGAGAACATGGCTTGCGGGGGCTGCATGAGGAAGGTCGAGCGCGCGCTTCTGGCCGCGCACGGCGTCTCCTCCGCACGGGCGAACCTCGCCGCGAAGCGCGTCGCCGTCAGCTATGACCCGGCGCTGGCCGGTCCGGATTCGCTGATCCGCGCGCTGGGCGAGGCAGGCTATACGGCAGGAGAACTGGTCGCGGACGCGGCGGACCTGGACGAGAAACGCAATCGCGATTTTCTCGCCCGCCTCGGCGTGGCGGGCTTTGCGGCGGCGAATGTCATGCTGCTCTCCATTTCGGTGTGGTCGGCTGGCGCGGACGGCATGGAGGAGGCGACGCGGAGCCTGTTCCACTGGGTCTCGGCCCTGATCGCTCTTCCCGCCGTCGCCTATTCCGGTCAGCCTTTCTTCCGTTCCGCGCTCGGAGCGCTCAAGGCGCGCCGTCTGAACATGGACGTGCCGATCTCGCTTGCGATTCTGCTTTCGGCGGGCATGAGTCTTGTGCAGACCATGCGGGGCGGAGAGCATGTCTATTTCGACGCCTGCGTGATGCTGCTGTTCTTCCTGCTGACCGGCCGCTACCTTGACCTTCAGATGCGGACCCGCGCGCGGGGCGCAGCGCAGAATCTGCTGAAGATACGTGCCAGAACGGCGACAGTCCTGCTGGCGGACGGAACGGCAGAAACCGTTGCGACCGAAACGCTCGCGCCCGGTATGCGGGCGGCAGTCGCGGCCGGCGAGCGCTTCCCTGCCGATGGCGTCGTCATTTCCGGCGAGTCGCGCGCCGATGAAAGCCTGCTGACAGGCGAGAGCGAGCCGCGCCCTCTCGAACCAGGCGCCGAGGTATTTGCAGGGGCTGTCAATCTCGCTACGCACATCATTATGGAAGTGACGAAGCCGGAAGACGAAACGCTTCTGGCGGAGCTTGCGCGCCTCATGGCCTCGGCGGAACAGGCGCGGGGGTTGTATGTGCGCCTTGCCGACCGCGCATCCCGGATCTATTCCCCGGCCGTACATCTACTAGCGCTGACCGCCTTTCTTGGATGGATGTTCGCAGGCGCGGGATGGGAAGCCTCCCTGATGGTCGCCATCGCCACGCTCATCATTACCTGCCCGTGCGCTCTCGCGCTGGCGGTACCGGCTGTCCAGGTCGCGGCGGCCGGCCGCCTCTTCGCGCGCGGCGTGCTCGTCAAAGCGCCGGACGGGCTGGAGCGGCTGTCGGAAATCAACGCCGTTGTATTCGACAAGACCGGCACGCTGACCTTCGGCCGGCCGGTTCTGGAGAATGCCGCCGCGATCCCGGACGCACTGTTGCGCGAGGCGGGGGAGATCGCGGCCGCCAGCCGCCATCCTTACGCACGCGCTCTGGCCCTCGCGGCGCGGGAGCGTTTCGGATCGCTCGCGCAGGCGCAGGGCGTCGAGGAAACAGCGGGACGCGGCCTCAAACTGATAATCTCTGACGGCGAATTCCGACTCGGCTCGGCGGAATGGTGCGGCGTCGAGGATCAGGACAGCGCACAGGCTTCGCTGTTCTTCCGCGCACCCGCCCGCCCGCCTGTCGGCTTTACTTTCTCCGACCGGCTCAGGCCGGACGCGGCGGAGGTCGTCGCACTGCTCCGCGAAGCCGGCATCCATGTCGAGATCATGTCCGGCGACAGGCGCGAAGCCGTCGAGGAAACCGCCCGCGCGATCGGGGTCTCTGCGTGGCGCGCCCGCTGCCTGCCGCATGAGAAGATCGCGCATCTGGAGGCGCTCGCCGTTGCGGGGCGAAAGGTGCTGATGGTCGGCGACGGTCTGAACGATGCGCCCGCTCTGGCGGCTGCCCATGCCTCGCTCGCCCCGTCCTCTGCTGCGGACATCAGCCAGATGGCTTCGGACGCGGTTTTTCAGGGACAGGATCTGCGCGCAGTCATCGACCTGCTTGCGACGGCGCAGCGCGCCCAGCGCATGGCGTTCGAGAATTTCGGCATCGCTGGCGTCTACAATCTGATTTTCATTCCGGTCGCCGTGGCCGGGCTGGTCACGCCGCTGATCGCCGCCATCGCCATGTCGGCGTCATCGATTTTCGTAACGGCGAATGCGCTCCGCCTGAGGTCGATACGCCTGAGGCTCGTACGATGACGGCGCTCGCCTGGCTCATTCCAGTTGCGCTTTTTCTCGGACTGCTCGGCCTCGTGGCCTTCATCTGGGCGCTCCGCTCCGGCCAGTTCGAGGATCTTGACGGGGCAGCTTACCGCGCGCTGGAGGACGACGAGGACGATTCCGGGCCGGACAGGGATTAGACGTCGTCGCGCCCCGCGATGTCGCGATATGCGTGCCATGTCGCATGGCCGATGAGCGGGAAGATCACGATCAGCCCCAGAGACAGCGTTGCGATGCCGATCGCCATGAAGGCCGCGATCAGCACGGCCCACAGCGTCATCGGCTTCGGGTTGACCCGGACCGCATTGAAGCTGGCGAAGACCGCCGTCGCCACGCCGACCTGCCGCGCCAGCAGCATCGGGGCGGAGATCACCGTCATGGCGTAGACGATGCCTGCAAGCGCAGCGCCCGCAATCGACCCGACGATGAGAAGCGTGACGCCAGACCAGGTGAACAGCAGCCACGGAATGAATTCCACAATCGGCGGAAAGGGCTGGACGCCGAAAAACAGCATGAAAAGCAGGAAAGCCAGCCGCATCCAGACAATGAAGATGATGAGCAGGCCAAGGCCAAGCAGGGCCAGTTGCCGCGGGCGCTTGAAGCCGGCCGCGATGACGCTGAAGAGCCCGGCCCGCTGGCCGAACTCGCGTCTGCGGCTCGCTTCATAGAGCCCGACGGCCAGAACCGGCCCGATGAGCAGGAACCCGCCGCCAAGCGCCAGGATCATGGACTGCCAACCCATGGTGGCGAGGCCGAAAAACATTCCCGCAGCGATGGCTGCGAAGACTGCGCCATAGGCAAGGCCGATATGGGGCATGGCGACAAGATCGCGCAGGCCGAGCGCCAGCCAGCGCCACGGCGCCTCGAAGTCGATGCGTGCGATCCGTATCGCCTCCCGCGATCCGTCCGACCTGACGGCTTCGAGGGACATGGCGTAGCCGCCGTCATGCTGGTGCGCGTCGGTCATGTGGCGATCTCCTTGCCGCAATTGCGCGGGCAAAGCCTCATTTTCATTCTTCTTGATGATAGAATCTTAGAGAATTTTCGCACATTCCGCTTGATCCATGTCAAAAAAATCAATGGACGAACAGGATCGCGCCGCCTGCCGGGAAACTATAAGTGCTGAATGCCTATGCGGAAACCTCCGGCCTCGAAGGCCTTTTCGTAGTCCGTGTCGAAGACGCCGCTCCCGTTCATGAGCCGCCGGGTAAGCATGATCCGTTCTGCGTCGAATCCGATCAGCCAGTAGCCGTTCTCCTCGCCCCTCGTCCGGCTCGACAGCGCCGTCGGCGCGCCTATTGCAATGAAGCCCCCGCCGCCGCGTTCGACAGGCAGAACGTAGCTCTGATGCGTATGCCCCGAAAGGACGAGATCGACACCGGTCTCATGGAAGACGTCGACCATCGAGACAGCCCGGCGGACCGGCCGCGCCCGCTCCATATCCGGAACCTTCGCAAATGGATGATGCGCAACCGCGATACGGTATTTGTCTTTCGGCATATCCTCGACCAGGCGTGAAAAGCGCTTCACGGTCCGTTTCCGCACACGTCCCTCCTGCCATTTCAGATGCGGCTGCCAGGGCGCTACGGTATTGATGCCCACAAGGCCGCAGCAGTCGAGCATGAGCGGTTCGGGATTACTTGCGCCGATCGCCCGCTCGAAGCGTTCGAAAGGCGAGAAGAAACGCTTGAAAAGATTGAATTTCGGGATGTCATGATTGCCGGGCACGACCAGTCGTTCGATTGGCGCCTTGTCGAGCCAGCGGCGCGCTGCCTCGAATTCCCGTTCCGTGGCGCTCATGGTCAGATCGCCAGCGACGATGAGGGCGTCGCAATCCCGGGACAGGATGTCGTCAAGCAGCAGGTCGTCGAGACCGGGCGGAACAGAGCCGAAATGCAGATCGGCGACGAGCGCGAGCCGCGTCATGAAATGCCGGCTTCCGGGATGATGACCTTGAGCGCGCGTGGCCTGATCTCATAGCGCAGCGGCGTTCCGAGTTCGACCACCTCGCCATCGTTGGAGAGCCTGACCCGCGAACGTTTGCTATGTAGGGTGATGCGGTCGGCCATGACTTCCTCGAGGTCGGGATCGCTTCTCCAGTTGCCGGCCATGCGCCGCAGGATCGTCCACCCCATCGCGGCCCCGGTTCGGTGCTTGGAAAGATAGAGCGCCAGCTTGCCCGTGTCGATGCGCTCGCGCGTGGGAAACGTTCCGGCGGTTTCGGCAAGCGGGTTGTTCGAGACAGCGATAGAAAGGGCGCGGTGACGGCGCGCCGTTTTTCCATCATCCACTTCGATGGTGAAACGCCCCCGGTTGGCGAGAAAATCCCGAGCCATCCTTGCATAGCCGTGTAGCCGCTCGGCGAACGTCCCGCCTCGAAGATCCTGGCGTTGCTCCGCCATTCGGATCGGCAGGCCGAGAAGCGAAGAGCACAGGAAGATATCGCCGTTCACGCTGGCAACATCTATGGCGCGCGCTTCGCCATTCGCGACGATATTCGCAGCTTTTACCGGATCGAATGGCAGTCCCAGATCCCTCGCCAGCAGATTGACGGTGCCAAGCGGTATCACGCCGAGCGCGATTCGCGTCCCGGCGAGCCTTGCTGCGGCGGCCTTGATCGTCCCGTCGCCGCCGCCAATGGCGAGGACATCGGGATCATCTGCAATCGCCCGGTCCATTGCGGCCTCGATGCCCTCCGGCTCCGCCAGTTCGATGGCCGCGGAATGACCGTTGGCATTCAGGGCCGTTACGATTTCGTCCCCGACTTTGCGGCTGCCGGCGTCGATGAGCGTCCCGGCTCTGGCGTTCAGAATGGCGTGAATGCGCATGATGAGTAAACGGTTGGCGCGATTTCAGGTTCCCGGCTGATCTCCACCTAACCCAAATTCAACCGCAGTGCCGCCGCCGTTGCGAGTGGGGCGAGTGCGACGCTCGCCAGCGTGAGGGCGCACAGGATCGAGAAGGGCGCGGCGAAGCTGCCCGGGCCGGTTACTGCGGCGTCCACGGCTGAAACGGCGAATATCAGCACCGGCGCGTAAAGCGGCAGAATCAGCAAAGGCAGCAGCAGGCCGCCCTTGCGCAAGCCGAGCGTTAGCGCGGCCCCGATTCCTGCCAGAAAACTGACGGCCGGCGTGCCAGCCAGCAGCGTCAGCATGAGCGGTCCGTATGCGCGCACATCCATGTTGAGCATGAGCGCCAGAACCGGCGAGAGCAGGATCAGCGGGACGCCTGCGGTGATCCAGTGAGCGAGGCCCTTCGCCAGGGCGACCATTTCGAGCGGCAGCGGCCCCAGCGCGATGACCTCCAGCGATCCGTCCTCATAATCGTCATGGAACATGCGGTCGGCAGACAGAAGCGAAGACAGCAGGAGCGCCACCCAGAGCACGCCCGGCGCGATGCGGCTCAGAAGATTGAGATCCGGCCCGAGGCCGAGCGGCAGCGTGGCGACGATTACGAGATAGAAACCCAGCGCGGTCGTCACATTGCCGCCCTGGCGCACCGCGAGGCCGACGTCGCGCAGAATGAGCGCCCGGAACGCGCTCATGCCACAGCCTCCCCGCTGCGACCGCACAGGCTGGCGAACTCGGCTGTCTCCGCCTTGCTCCAGCCAAGCGGCGCGTGGGTTACGGCAAGCACAATCCCGCCTCCATCGAGATGCGATGCTACCGCGTTCGCCAGCAGACCCTGGGAAGCCGTATCTAGCGACACGGCGGGTTCGTCGAGCAGCCAAACCGGACGCCGGGCGCAGATCAGACGCGCAAGGCCGAGCCGTCTTTTCTGTCCCGCCGACAGATAGGCCGCCGGAATGTCCTCAAGCCCGCCCAGCGCCATATGCCCGGCCGCCCGCGCCGCCTCCACCCGGCTCCCTCCCAGAAAGTCGGCGAAAAACGCCAAATTCTCCGCAACCGTCAATGCGGACTTGATCCCGTTCAGATGGCCAATATAGTGACATTGTTCGCTGGGGACCGCCTCGCCAGCGCCGCTCTTCACAGTTACAGAGCCTGACTCGGGAGCGAGAAATCCGGCTACACATCGCAAGAGCGTCGTTTTGCCGGCGCCATTCGGGCCGGAGATCACGATGGCCTGACCGGATCGCGCCGACAGGTTGAGACTCCGGAAGATTGTGCGCGTCCCCCTTGCGGCCGTCAGATTATAAATGATGAGTTGTATGGCGGTCTGCATTATCTTATGTCAAAAAGATCAGGTTTTTGCCGGAATGCGCGGCCAACTCTATAGAATACATGACAAAGGAAGACCAGCGGGGCGCTCCCCGGTTGTTCGCGCGCAAGAATTGGAGGCCCTGTCATGTCCACGCAAACGATCCTTTCCAAAGACAGCTTCAAATGCCGCCGCACGCTCGATGTTGGCGGGAAGCAGTACGAGTATTTCAGCCTGCCCGAGGCCGAGAAGAACGGCCTTGAGGGTATTTCGCGGCTGCCCTTTTCGCTGAAGGTGCTGCTGGAAAATCTCCTGCGCCACGAGGATGGCCAAAGCGTCAAGGCGGACGATATCCGCGCAATGGCGTCATGGCTCGGCAAGCGCACCTCGACCACCGAGATCGCTTACCGTCCCGCACGCGTGCTGATGCAGGACTTCACCGGCGTACCCGCCGTGGTCGATCTTGCCGCGATGCGCGACGCCATGCGCGCGATGGGCGGCGATCCGACCAAGATCAATCCTCTGGTACCCGTCGATCTCGTCATAGACCACTCGGTCATGGTCGATTATTTCGGCTCAAGCGATGCTTTCGGGCGCAATGTCGAGCGTGAATACGAGCGCAACAAGGAGCGCTATGAATTCCTGAAATGGGGTTCGCAGGCGTTTTCCAACTTCCGCGTCGTCCCGCCTGGAACCGGCATCTGCCATCAGGTCAATCTGGAATATCTCTCGCAGACGGTCTGGACCAAGGCGGTTGACGCCGAAGGCCGGACCGTCGTGCAGGCCTTCCCAGATACCTGTGTCGGAACGGACAGCCACACCACGATGGTCAACGGCCTTTCGGTGCTGGGATGGGGAGTTGGCGGGATCGAAGCCGAAGCCGCAATGCTCGGCCAGCCGATTTCGATGCTGATCCCTGAAGTCATCGGCTTCCGCATGACAGGCAGTCTGAGCGAAGGCGTCACGGCGACCGATCTCGTTCTGACCGTGACGGAGATGCTGCGCAGGCGTGGCGTGGTCGGCAAGTTCGTCGAGTTTTTCGGTCCCGGCCTCGATCACCTTTCGCTGGAAGACCAGGCCACCATCGGCAACATGGCCCCGGAATATGGCGCGACATGCGGGTTTTTCCCGATCGACAACGATACGCTCGATTACCTCAAGGCAACCGGCCGTGCGCCGGACCGCCTCGCGCTCGTCGAAGCCTACGCCAAGGCGCAGGGCATGTTTCGCGACAACGCCGCGCCCGAGCCGGTGTTCACCGACGTGCTGGAACTCGATCTCGCCAAGGTGGTGCCGTCGCTCGCCGGACCGAAGCGTCCGCAGGATCGCGTCGCGCTGACCGATGCGAAGCTGGCCTTCGAGGTCGCGCTCGACAAGGAATTCGGCAAGGGCGGGGAGCTTGGCAAACGTGTCCCCGTCGCAGGCCGCGATCACGATCTCGGCCATGGCGATGTGGTGATCGCCGCGATAACCTCCTGTACCAACACCTCCAATCCGAGCGTGCTGATCGCCGCCGGTCTCGTTGCGCGCAACGCTCATGCGAAAGGCCTGAAGGTCAAGCCGTGGGTCAAGACTTCGCTCGCCCCCGGCAGCCAGGTCGTGACCGACTATCTCGCCAAGGCCGGATTGCAGGACGACCTCGACGCACTCGGCTTCGGTCTCGTCGGCTACGGCTGCACGACCTGCATCGGCAATTCCGGGCCGCTGCCCGAGGAGATTTCCGAAGCGATTGCAGCGAACGATCTCGTCGCCTGTTCGGTGCTGTCAGGCAACCGCAATTTCGAGGGCCGCATCAATCCGGACGTGAAGGCGAATTATCTGGCGTCGCCGCCACTGGTCGTCGCCTATGCGCTCGCCGGCTCGATGAATGTCGACATGGCCTCTGAACCGCTGGGGACAGGTTCGGACGGACAGCCGGTATTCATGAAGGACATCTGGCCGTCTCCTGCGGAGATCGCGGACCTGATCCGCACATCCGTCACGCCTGAAATGTTCGCTGAGCGCTACGGCGACGTGTTCAAGGGCGACGAACGCTGGCAGGCTATGGCCACGTCGACCAAGGACGGTCTCACTTACGGCTGGGACATGACGTCGACATATGTTCAGAACCCGCCCTATTTCGACGGTATCGAGATGGAGCCGGGTGAAGTCGAGGACATCGAGGATGCTCGCATTCTGGGTCTGTTCCTCGACTCGATCACGACGGACCATATCTCGCCTGCGGGATCGATCAAGAAGGACGGACCGGCGGGAGCATACCTGATCCAGCACCAGGTCGGGCCGCGCGAATTCAACTCCTACGGAGCGCGCCGCGGCAATCACGAGGTGATGATGCGGGGCACCTTCGCCAACATCCGGATCAAGAATCAGATGGCGCAAGGCACAGAAGGCGGCGTCACCGTTCACTATCCGAGCGGCGAGACGATGCCCATCTACGACGCAGCGATGCGCTACAAGTCGGAAGGCGTGCCGCTCGTGATCTTTGCCGGCAAGGAGTACGGCACAGGCTCCAGCCGCGACTGGGCGGCGAAGGGCACGCGCCTGCTCGGTGTGCGCGCCGTCATAGCTCAGAGCTTCGAGCGCATCCACCGCTCCAATCTGGTGGGCATGGGCGTTGCGCCGCTGGTGCTCGAAGATGGTGCGAGTTGGCAGAGCCTCGGCATACGTGGCGACGAGAAGGTCACGATCGAGGGGCTCAAGGACGTGAAGCCGCAGGCCACGCTGACGGCGCGCTTCGAATATGCCGACGGCTCGGTAAAGGACGTCCCGCTGCTCTGCAGAATCGATACGTTGGATGAACTGGCTTATTACCGTCACGGAGGCATTCTGCACTATGTGCTGCGCGATCTCGCGGCCGCGGCGTGACGTTTGACGGCTACGCCTGACTCACCCAGTCGTGACTGGCAATTGAAAGGGCTTCAGGCGATATTAACGTCACATCCACAGTTGATGATGATCCGAGACCTTGATGACAGCCAGAAGTGAAGCAGGGGAGCGCTCGCGCTCCCCTCGCAGCCCCAAACCAGCAGCGATAGTCTACTCGATACTGGCGCTCTCCGCGCTCACATGGGCGAACGTGCAGGACGTAAAGGCCGGTCCTGAACAGCAGGTGCATGTGCTGGAGCTTTTCACAAGTCAGGGCTGTTCGTCATGTCCGCCCGCCGATGCGCTTCTCAGGAAGCTGGCTAAGCGCGAGAACGTTATCGCGATCAGTTTCCCGGTAAGCTACTGGGATCATTTGGGATGGAAAGACACGCTCGCCAAGGCGGAATTCAACGAGCGCCAATATGCCTATGCGAAGATGCGCGGCGATCGTGAAATATATACGCCGCAACTGATCGTGGACGGCTTGACTCATGTAGTCGGCAGCAGCAGGGACGCCGTCGAGTCCGCCATGAACTATGCTGGTGAGCGGCTGGAAAACGTCCGCGTTCCGCTTTCCCTTGAAGTGGAGCCGGGCAATGCGAAAATCTCGGCCGGCAGCGCAACGGCTGGCGAGGGCGCCCGCTCCGGAAAGCTCTGGCTCGTATGCTTCGAAAGGTCCGTTGAGGTCGCGATCGGAGACGGCGAAAATTCGGGCCGCCGCATCTCCTATACCAACGTCGCGCGGGAGCTGATTCCCGCCGGCGAGTGGAACGGCGAAATTGCTCAGTACACGGTCATTATTCCGCGCGGAGGATCGTTCGACGGAGTCGCGGTTCTGCTTCAGGATCGCGAATCAGCAGCGGTCATCGGAGCCGCCGTTGCGTCGGTTCCTGCCGAATAGATTTCCCCACCTTTCGATCAAATCTGCGCCTTTTGAGGCACGCGCGACCTGAAAATTGTATAATTTTTTAGGTCTGTTGTGATATGCCCTTGCAAAACGCATAATCTTTCTACGGATTCAATATACTGGCGTTTGGGTGTATGGCTTACTGGCTGTTCAAGAGCGAACCGGGCGCATGGTCATGGGACGATCAGGTCGCGCGAGGCGCTAGGGGCGAAGAATGGGATGGCGTAAGAAACCATACCGCGAAGCTCAACATGAGAGCCATGAAGCCGGGCGATCTGGGCTTCTTCTATCATTCGATGGATGAAAAGCGCATAGTGGGAATCGTCGAGATCATAACCGACCCCCACCCCGACTCGACCGACCCGAGCGGCACGTGGTTCTGTGTAGACGTCGCGGCTAAAGTAGCGGTGCCGCGGCCAGTAACGCTTTCTGAAATCAAGGCGGACAGACGCCTTGCTGATATGGCGCTGGTAAAGCAGTCGCGCCTGTCTGTGCAACCGGTGACCGAAACAGAATGGGAGATCATCTGTACCATGGCTGAAGTCAAAAAGGCGCCAAAAAGCGCAACCAAGACGGCGGCGAAAACCGCCACCAAAACGGCAACCAAGACTGCGGCGAAGACAACGAAGCCAGCGGCCAAGACCGCAGCTTCGAAGACTGAAGCGAAAAAGCCTGCGGCCAAGGCTCCTGCGAAGAAGCCTGCGGCCAAGACGGCGGCCAAGCCTGCCGCAGCCGCCAAGAAGCCGGCCGCTACCGCTGCAAAGAAGCCAGCGGCCAAGAGCGCAAAGAAGTAAGTCGGTAGTCATACGGACCCGGCCGTTAGGCTGGCGTTTACCCGGAAAGCCCTCAGACTGTAGAAGGTTTAACGGGAGCATGTCCGATGACTTTCTTGCGCCTCATCTTCATTCTTGCCGCCGCGTTTCTGGCTGTCCTGCCAGGCAGGTCGCAGGCCGGTAGCGCGGCGGCAATAGACGTCCCGATAGATCAGGCGCATATCGTTCGGCTTGACGCCGAGGCGGCACAGGTCATTGTCGGAAATCCCGCCATCGCAGATGTGTCCGTCAGGGACGCCCGTATGCTTGTCGTTACCGGCAAATCTTACGGAGAGACCAATCTCATTGCGCTTGACCATAGCGGTGCGGAAATACTCAGCACACTGATTGCTGTGCGCGACGGTTCGCTCCGGACTGTGACGCTTTACAACGGAGGCGAGCGGCGCACCTATTTCTGCGACCCGGGCTGTCTGCGTATGCTGGCGATCGGCGATGACAAGGCGCAGTTCGACGAACTGGCGCAATCCGTCGAGAGGAAATTCGGAGTCGTCAATTCGGCGATCGGGGGCAATTGACCGAAACCGCGGCGCAAGTGAGGAAACATTCTCGAACCGGAACCCGCGCGATGGGTTGGCGGGCGGCATCGCGCCGGCAAGGATGGTGCGGGCGGCCGGAGTCGAACCGGCACTCTGTTGCCAGAACCAGATTTTGAGTCTGGCGCGTCTACCAATTCCGCCACGCCCGCATACGGACAGGAAAGTTTGGCGAAGGCACTGCCGTGATAACGCGTCACGGTCTTGAGGGAAAGCGTCTTGTCATTCGGATGCGGTTATTGCGTCAATGCCGGCCGCAATGAGCAAATTCCTGCACTTCCGATTGCAAGCCTTGTGCGGGAGCCCGTGCGCTAGCTGCGGGAGGAAACCTCAAACTGCGGCGGGTTCTTCGGCGACAGGAACTTTCGCCGCTTTCTGGACTTCGCGCTTCAGCTTGAGCATCCGGTCCGAAAGCTCGTCGTTTTTAGCTTTGAGCAGGAACGCGTCAAGCCCGCCGCGGTGTTCCACCGAACGCAGCGCATGGGCGCTGATCCGCACGCGCACGCTGCGCTTCAGCGCGTCACTGAGCAGCGTCACGTCGCACAGATTGGGGTTGAAACGCCGCTTGGTCTTTATCTGGGAGTGGCTCACAAGGTGGCCCACTTGAGCGTTTTTGCCCGTAAGTTCGCACCGGCGGGACATGGCGGTCTCCAGCTCTTGAGAAAATTCGGTTTGTCACGGAAATAGATGACCGCCGCAGCGCGAGGCCAACGTTTGATGAATGTATAAAGAGCGCGCGCCTGTTCGTCAAGCGGCCGGGCGCGCCGGGTCTCACAGACGTCCAGCGTCAATACTGTGTCTATTCCACCAGCTCGGGGAAAGGAATGATGGTCGATTTTACGGTCTTCATCGCCATTGCCTGGGCAATGGCGTCCTTCACTCCCTCGACGGTAAATGGGAACAGGGTCTGCATGTCGCGCCAGGGGTACCTGTCGCGCGCCTTGTAAAGCATCTCGACGCCGAGCGGCAGGTCGTTGGCCGTGAAAGCCCATGAGCCGAGCACATTCAGATCCTTCGTGCAGATGCGGTGCCAGTTCGTCATGATCGCGCCGGCGTCGGTGAACTGTCCCATCTCCACATAGGTCCCGCCATCGCGAAGGAATTCGATTCCCTCCGGCCCGGCGCTGGGATGGCCGGAACAGTCCATCACGAGATCAGCTCCGTAGCCGCCGGCAATGTCGCGCACCATCCTGATACGTTCTTCCGGAGCCGTGACCTTCTCGATGTCGACCGTCGCCTCGGCCCCGAATGCCCGCGCGAGTCCAAGACGCGGTTCTTCCGGCGCGCCGACAGCTATGACGCGGCCCGCACCCATCTCCTGCGCCGCGGCGATCGCCAGAATGCCGATCGGTCCTGTCCCCTGGATCACGACCGTATCGTTCCAGCGGAAACCGCCCGCCCTGATCGCGCGGTTGAAAGCGCGGATGCAGGAAGTCAGCGGCTCGGAGAGCGAGCCGAGCAGCAGGCTCATGTCATCGGGCAGCTTGTAGATCTTGGTGCCTGGCAACTCGCCGAGATCCACATAGACATATTCGGCCCAGCCGCCCCAGAGATGCGGAGGCTTGTCGAAGCCCAGATAACGCCCGTAATAGACCGGCGTCAGACATTTATTCGCCGTTTCGGGATAATGCAGGCACCAGTCGCAAAGGCCGCAGGGCATAAGAGGGGGTAGCATCAGCTTCGAGCCGACGCCTATGGGCTTTCCCATGAAGTCGGTCTTCAGTTCGTCCCCGATCTCGACGACGACGCCCGCCATTTCGTGCCCCAGCGTGAACGGCCAGGGCAACGGCTTCGGCCAATGCCCCTTCAGGATATGCTGGTCCGTGCCGCATACGCCGCACGCGCCGATCTTGATGAGCGCAGCCTTGGACGGAATTTTCGGCCATGGCACTTCCTGCATGACCGGATCGGCTCCCGGTCCGCTGAAGGTCGTCACCCTGATTTGCGGTTGCGTGTCTGAGGCGCTTGCGGTTGCGGACATCGAGCTTCCCTTTCGATTCTTCTCTGACCCAAATGGTCCCGGACTGAGTGTGACGCCGCCGTTCAGCGGCGCCCCGTCCGGGCTTTATTGACAGCAAAGCCGGCGCTGCGTCATCATTCTTCATAATACTGACCAATAATCGGGCTGGAGGAAACGATGGAACGCAGAAGACGCTACGAGTCGCCCAGCCGTTCCGGCTTTTCCGCTTATCAGCCCTTCGCCTCTTCTGCGCCTGCCGCCCGCTACAGCGGTATGCCGGGCAGCAACGAGATCCGTGGCGCTGACATTATCGCGGAATATCTCGTCAAGGAGAAAGTGCCGGTCATTCTCGGTTATGCCGGGCATGGCGCAATCGGCCTGCTCGACGGCGTGCATAAAGTTACCGACCGGATCCGGCACATTTCGCCGCGCATCGAACAGGCGGCAGGCTTCATGGCGGACGTCTATTACCGTCTGCAGCGCCAGCCGCTGGCCGTCTACGCCTCGACCGGGCCTGGGCCGATGAACATGATGATCGCGCTGGCCAATGCGTATTACGACAATTCGGCCTTTTTCCTGATTACGGGGCAGGTCCCGACGACGCAGGTCAATTCGGGCGCGCTGCAGGATGATTACCGCTACAACGGCGACATGGCTTCCATCTTCGAGCCGGTGGTCAAGAAATCCTGGCGCATCCGGCGTGTCGAGGATCTGTGCACGGCGCTGCCTGAGGCCTTCTCGTTGATGCGCAGCGGCCGGCCCGGCCCGGTGCATCTGGACATGCCTTATAATCTCTACATAGAAACGGCACCGGTCAGCGTTCCCGAGCCGCTGAGCGGCGAAACGACCGGAAACTGGCGCTCCACATTGTCCGAGATGGCCGTTGAGCGCGCGATCGACATGCTGGCGCGGGCAGAGCGTCCGCTTATCCTTGCTGGCGGTGGCATTCGGGTCGCAGGCGCTTTCGAGGAACTTAAAGCCTTCGCGGAACAACTCGAAATACCGGTCTACACCTCCTTCATGGGGAAGGGTTCGCTACCCGCCGATCACAGGCTCAATCTCGGCGTCGCCGGCGTCTGGGGCGAGTATCCGGCCACGGAAGCCGCGCGCAACGCCGATGTCATTCTTGCGATCGGCGCGCGCTTCAATGATCTGCATACCGGGTCGTGGATACCTGGATACGTCTACAACATCCCGCCGACGAAGCTGATTCAGGTGGACATAGACGAGCAGGAGATCGGCCGAAACTACCCTGTCGAGATCGGCATGACGGCTGATGCGAAGGAGTTCCTCGGCAAGGCGCTCGCGATCGCGCGGGCCAGAGGCAAGCGGGCGAACGGCATAGAGGGATGGCGGCGCGAGATTGCAGGCTGGCAGACCGAGTGGCGTAATTTCTGCGAGCCCTTCGAACGCTCCACGGAAGTTCCCATCGAGCCGCGCCGGATGCTTGCCGATATGGTGCGGCTGTCTCCGCCCGACACGATCATGGTGGACGATGTCGGCAATTGCCAGGTCTGGTCCGAGCAGTACTGGAAACCGAAGATACCCGGCACCCACATGACTGCGGGCGGTTTCGCCGCAATGGGTTTCGGCGTCTGCGGCGTGCTCGGCGCGCGGCTCGCCCGGCCGGATTCGCCCTGCGTCACGCTCTGTGGAGACGGCGGCTTCATGATGACCCCGCACGCGGTAGCGACCGCCGTGGAATATAATCTCCCCGCCGTCTGGGTACTCCAGAACAATTACGCCATCGGTACTATCCGTGACCTTCAGCGCGTCTATCTGGACGGGCGCGAGCTTGGCACCAGCTTCGTCAACGAGCAGACAGGCCAGCTCTGGAATCCCGATTTCGCCATGATGGCCCAGGCGATGGGCGCGCGCGGCATCCGCATCGACCATCCCGACCAGTTCGCCGACGCTTACGGCGAGGCGATCCGGTCGAACGTCCCGACCGTCCTCGACGTCGTCATCAATCGCGATACCGGCATCCCCGTGACCGGCACCTGGCAAATGCCGCCAATACCGGAAGTCCAGCCGACATTCGGCAGGCGCAAAGTCATTGAATGAACGCCGGGCGCCGCTCTCACCTTTCTTCAAGATTTTCGCGCATATACTGCGATGGCGGCCGCAAGCGAAACATAGAATTGACGAAATTTGAAAATAGGTTTTTTGATGGATGGGGAACGGTCCGCATTGCTGTCCGGGGTCAGCTTGGCGGAATCGCATTGCGGCTGGTCGAGGGACTTACGCCGCCGGTTTCGGTCACGGGTCGATCAGGGAACACAGATGAACGGTATCGGCGTAGCCCATCGGACTTTTTTCCGCACATTGCTGGTTTCGCTTTCGGGCGCTTCGCTTGGCCTGCTTCTTGCCGCTGGCCAACCCGCTTATGGTAAGGACCAGCAGATCCTTGCGAAATACAGCATCAACTTCAACGGTCTCAGCATAGGCGATTTCAGGCTGAATTCGAGTTTCTCGGGCGATAGCTACGACCTGAAAGCGCGCGCCCAGATCAGCCTGCTCGGGGGGCTGCTGTTCGAATGGCGCGGAGATACGACGTCTTCCGGGCGTCTGCACTCGCGCGGTCCTCGCCCGTCTTCATTCAATTTCGGCTTCCGCTCCAGCGGTAAAAGCGGCGACGTTGCGCTTGCATTCACGGGCAACCGCGTGTCGGAAATGGCGGTCAATCCGCCGCAGAAGTCCTCCGACCGGCGCATTCCCGTGACGCGGGCCCACATGCAGAATGTGGTCGATCCGCTCAGCGCGGTTGTGATGCTGTCAAAGCGCGGCCTCGGGAAGAGCGGCGGCGAAGTCTGCAAGGGCCGCATCCCGATCTTCGACGGCAATGCGCGCTACGACCTGCGCCTGTCCTACAAGACGACCAGAACGGTCAGTGGCGGCTATGGCTACAGCGGCCCGGCCTTTGTGTGCAAGGTCAAGTTCGTGCCCATTGCCGGACATAAGCGCGGTGACGACGAAAGCGAGTTCGCCGCACGAAACGAGGGCATTGAAGTCTGGATGGTGCCGTTGAAAGCGGGCGGACTCTATGTGCCCCATTATATCAACATTCCCACGCCTGTGGGCACCGCGTCCCTCACCGCCTCCAAATTCGAAGTGGAGTCGGGAGCGCGCAGGGACGCCATGCTGCAGTAATTTACCGCTGCGAAGCTGGGGCGGCCGGCTATACATGGCTTGTTCATGAGCTTTTCCCGATATAAGACAATGATATTCGTCTCCTGTCCGGCATTGACGCGTCCCGGTTCAGGGACAGGTTATTGATTTCCGGTGACGCGGCTGGCGCAGGCAACCGCACGGGACCGGCAACCGAGAGCTGCTCCGATTTTCAGCTTTGACAGCAGAACCACCAGGGACGTGCCGTAATG